>NZ_KV817959.1:0-9088 GCF_001814825.1 Corynebacterium sp. HMSC071B10
TGAAAGAAAACCCCTTGCAGTACCGGGTACGTGGAACACCGGTACCAACTACGCGGACTCACGGTACCAACTACCCCGAATCGACAGCATCACTCGGATCCTGAACGCGTGAAGTTCCTCGAAGCCATTCACAACACCGATGTCCTCGTACTCGATGACTTTCTCACCACCCCGATCAACGAAGCCACCGCACACCAACTGTTGACCATCATTGCGGAACGAGAAAACCGAGGAGCGACCATCGTGACCCTCCCGCTGACTGCGTGCGTGGAAAACAGCACCGGCGACGCCATCGACGTCCAAGCGAAGGAAGACTCCTGCGCCGTCGCCACAAACTCGGTGGAATCGGGCACCAATACCTTCTCCATCACCAACTCCGGCGAGCGCGTCACCGAGTTCTACCTGCTGGCCGAAGACGGCCTACGCGTCATCGCTGAGCGCGAGAACATCACCCCGGGCAGCACCGCAGACCTCACCGTCCAGCTCGAGCCGGGCTCCTACTTCACCGCTTGCAAGCATGGCCTGCGTGGACCGAATATCGGCCAAGCAGAGTTCACCGTCACCGGCGAGCCGATCACCTACGACGAATCCGACGAGAAGCGCTTCAACGAAGCACGCGACAACTACGTCAACTTTGTTAAGAACGAGGTCGCCGAACTGCTTCCAAAGGTCGAGGAATTCGCCGCAGCCTACGCCGCGGGTGACGACGACAAGGCCAAGGACCTTTACGCCACCACTCGCGTCCACTACGAACGCATCGAGCCAATCGCTGAGGCCCTCGGCGTCCTCGACGCACGCATTGACTACCGCGAAGTGGACTACATCGCCGAAGCCGACCAGCTCAAGGAAGACGATCCGACGTTTACTGAATGGCTCGGCTTCCACCGCATGGAAAAGGACTTGTGGCCGCCAGCTGCGGATGCCAAGAACGCCGACGGTGCCCCCGCCCGCGAAGGCTGGGAGCCGTCCTCGGCGCAGAAGCGCCGCGAGATCGCCGACGCACTCGTCGCCGACGTTGAAGCCCTCAACGACACCGTGCAGGCCGATGACTTCGTCGCAGAAAATGACATCACCGTCGACACCGTGTCCAACGGCGCAATGGGCCTGCTCGAAGAGGTAGCCACCACCAAGGTCACCGGCGAGGAAAACTGGTGGTCGCACAAGGACCTCTACGACTTCCAAGCCAACATCCAGGGCTCGCGCATCGCGTTTGACATGGTCAAGGGCATCGCCGCCGAACGCGGTGAAGAAGGTGCCAAGCTGGTCAGCGAGATCGAGCAGCGTTTCGACGACATCCAGTCCCTCCTCGACGAATACGGCAGCCTTGAGACCGGCTACGTGGATTACGACGAAGTCGACGCCGGCCAGCAGGCGAAACTCACCCGCGCCATCGATGCGCTGCGCGAACCGCTGTCCAAGCTGACTGGCACCGTGCTGGGACTCAACGTTGATACTGAGGCTGATTCGGAGGCGGAATCCTAAAATGAGCGGGTTCAACCGACGCACCTTCCTGGCGCTAGGCGGTGTCAGCGCCGTCGGCGCCGCCGCTGCCGCCTGTTCGCGGGATGAATCCCATGGGGCATCTGGCGACATCGACGGTGCTGTAAACGACGAGCTGATCATTGACTTCGCCGGCGAGCACCAAGCCGGGATCATCAGCCCGATGCAAAACAGCCTCCGCTTCGCGGCATTCGACATGGACGAGAAAGCCTCCCGCGATGACTTGATCGACCTGTTGCAGCGCTGGACCGACGCTGCCCGACGGCTCACACTCGGCGGCGAAGTCAGCGCCAAAGGTGCGTTCGGCGGTGGCGCGGACTTCCCGCCCGACGATTCCGGCGAAGCCTTCGACTTGGGCCCGTCTGCCCTCACCATCACCATCGGGTTCGGCCGCAGCCTGTTCCGCGACCAATTCGACTTAGCGAACAAACTGCCAACCGAGTTCACCGCAATGCCGCCAATGACCAACGACTTTCTCAACCGTGAGCAGTCCGACGGCGATATCTGCATCCAGGCATGCGCCAACGACCCACAGGTGGCCACTCACGCCATCCGCAACCTCACCCGCTTGGCCGTGCCTGATGCGGTGCTGCGCTGGAGCCAAATCGGGTTTGGCAAAGCAGCCGTGACCACCCGTGAGGAAAGCACCCCACGCAACCTCTTCGGTCAGAAGGACGGCACCGCGAACCTACGCGCCGAAGACACCGAAGCGTTGGACGAACACGTATGGATCCCGTCCGACTCTTCCCAACCTTGGGCAGCCGGCGGAACATACCTGACCGCCCGACGTATCGCCATGAACATCGAGGTGTGGGACACCCTCCAGCTCAAGGAGCAGGAGCGCGTCACCGGCCGCGACAAGGTTGAAGGTGCCCCGCTGACCGGCACCAACGAGTTCGACGAGCCGGACTTTTCCGCCACCAACGAGCGCGGCCGTCCCGTCATCGACCACGGCTCGCACGTGTTCAATGTGCACCCCGACCAAAACGGTGGCATCCGCATGCTGCGCCGTGCGTTCAACTTCGTCGATGGCTCCAACGAACAAGGACGCCTCGACGCGGGGCTGTTCTTCATGGCGTTCACCCGCACCGTGGATAGGTTTGCCACAGTGCACCGATCCATGTCGCGTGACGAAATGCTTCTCGAATATCTCAAGACCACCAAAACCGGCACCTACCTCATCCCACCCGGCGTGGGTGAGGCCGGTTTCGTCGGTGAAGGAATGTTTGCCTAGCTCCTGTCCTGTGTCTCGCCTTGCGTCCTTTCACCGCCACAACAACGCCCACGATGTAGGCCACAATCACTCCAAGGACACAGAGCAAACACAATGTTGAGGAAAATTCTAACGCCCATCTCCCTACAAGCTGGGTGAAAACGGATTTCACGCTCTCCTCAGTGTCACCGGTATCAACCATAAAGAAGCCGGCTAGGAAGAGAAAGACCGTTACCGCGATGAAGGCCCAAGACTCGCGCCACCCGAAGGACTTATACGGCTCTGCCTGCTGGCCGTCCTTCACGTGGCGTACGGGGATAAACCACAAAGCAAGAAGCGCAAGTGCGGCGATTACCCCAGCTGGAACGGAGTAGAACACGAGCCATCCGTCCACCCCAACCAGAATCCGCCCTACTGCAAAGAACGCCGCCCCTAACAGGCTCAGGATAAGCGCCGCAACGGAGTTGATACGGACATTCCGGCAGTTCATGCACCACATCATACGGCGGAATCCATGGGTTGTATCTCAATCAGCCAAAGTGACGAGGCAGCAAATGAGCCGCCTTAGAGCAGCACAACGATGACCACCAGCACTGTGATGGCTGCGTCCAGAAGTCCGACGACCTTCGGCGTCCATGGCTTCTCACGACGTGCGCCGGTGATCGGCATCAGCGTCGCCCGCGCGAGCAACACGACGGCCACGACGATGATCGCTGGGTGGAACGGATGCCCGCCGGTTACGAGCACGGCGACGACGGCGGCGACAAGCACGACGACGTGATAGCCCACCGACCCGATGAACCAGGACTTGGAGCCGCGTTCACGGATGAGCGTCTTCACGTAGGGCACAGTGCCGACGAAGTACGCCAGGTACACGGCAAATGCGGCCCACGCCTCCGCATCCAGGCCTCCCCCGGCCCAGGCGGCCACCGGCAGGATGAGGCAGGCTGCTACGACAGTGGACACACCCGACAACAGCGACCTCGGACGCCGCTTCCATGCCTCGAATACGGCTATGGCCACCAACGGCGCGAACGCCGGGACCCACATGAGAAGCCGCCAGTCGAAGATCAGCGTTGTCACACCCGCGACGGCGGCGAGCGACCCGTAGACCAGGACCGGGGGCCGGTTGCGTTCGCGGAAGCGCGAGCGGATCCAGACGCTGCCGGCGAAAAACGTGAAATAGCCGAGCCACCAGGTCAGCAACAGGGGAATCGCAGTCCACGACGGCGCCAGGATGACGCCGGTGATAGCGGGGACGGTGACCATAAACCAGGCGCCGTGTTGGTCGGGCACCCAACCGGGTGAGCGTCGGCGTGTGCGGGGGTTGCGCGACACGCTACGCTGCGTCTGGCTCTTCGACATGTTTTCACCCTACTGATGCGAATCCGTGATGGGCAATTGGCGTGGTCTTTTCCGTGCCGCACGCGGAGATCCGCTTGCCTCGATCGTGGGGTTCGAATCCCTCCCGGATCCTGGCTACCACTTCCTTCTGATGCGGAAGCAAGCCGTGACGCAGTTCTGGAGCAGATCAACACCTACAGCCCCGACGCCGTGGTGTGCATCGGCTTCCCGTTCGGACACACTCGAGCGCAGTGGATCATTCCGCACGGTGGCATGATGACCGTTGATAGCGTCAAACCAGCGCGTTCTTGCAGACTACTCCTGAGTCGGCGCTGCGCGATTCCTGTAGCTCGTGCGACCGGAGGACTAGGAACGCTACCGCCTGCCTGCGGCCCAACAGGCCACGCAGCCCCGATTCATCGTCGAGTCATGATCTCCTGACCGCTTCGGTCACTCGTTGCCGCCGAACTGCCGCAGAGCGCAAAACTCGTCGGCAGCCGGACAGTCCAACAGTCGTTCTCTCAACCCGTGGATGCCCACTTGTCACGGATGCGGCTATCGCGCCCACAGCCGGGCATACGCCTGCGACGAAGCCAGCAAATCCTCGTGTATCCCCGCCGCGGCCACGCGTCCGCCATCGAGCATGACGACCTGATCGGCAGCGGCCACCGTGTGCTCCTGATGTGCGATCACCAGCACTGTCGCCGACCCGGCGAGTTCGCGAATTGCCTCCTGCACAGCGACGGCGGCGGACGCGTCGAGCGATGAAGTCCCCTCATCCACCAGCAGCACCGGCGCCCGCTTCAACACGGCGCGGGCCACCGAAACGCGCTGCCGTTCGCCGCCCGAGAGCAGTCTGCCGCCCTCACCGACGCGGGTCGCCCAGCCCTCAGGCAGACGATCGACGATCTCATCGACCCGCGCGAGCTTCGCGGCGGCGTCCACCTCGGCATCCGTAGCCTCGGGGCGGCCGAGCAGCACGTTCGCGCGCAGGGTGTCATCGAGGAGATAAACGTCTTGGAACACTAACGACGTCGCCCCGAGGACATCGGCACTGGCCATGTCACGAACATCTACGCTGTCGAACCGCACGGCCCCTGCATCCACGTCATAGAAGCGGGCGATCAAGCGGGTGAGCGTGGTCTTGCCCGACCCGGATGGCCCGACGATGGCCGTGATCGATCCCGGCGCAACAGTCAGATCGAGACCGTCAAACACCATCGCGTCTTCGTAGCCGAAGCGCACTGCGTCAATCGCAATCTCCGGCGGACGCGTCGGTGCTGAGACGGGCTGCTCGGGTTCCGGTAGCCCCGGCTCGTCGAGCAAATCGACCACCTGGTCGAGTTCACGATCCATGCGGCGCAGCGCCGTACCAAGTTCGGAAAGCGTGCGGAGGGGACCGACCACCTGGGTGACGATGAGTATGAGACCGATCATCACGAGCGGGTCCGCACCGCCGAGACCGCGCCATACGGCCACGGTGACCACAGCGCCAAAGACCGTCTGTACCACGACGCTCTGGACGATCATCGATGCGGCGGAGGCCAGCTGGGCCGACATACCGAGGCGACGTTGGCGGTCAAGTGAAGATGCCAGTGGTGCATAACCAGAACCCGCCACTCGCGCCCCGCGCAGCGCCGTCTGGTGCTTGGCCAGGTCGAGCAGCGCGGCATCGGTGCGTTGTTCCGCGGCGGTGAGTCGGGCGTCGGCCCGGGCACTCCAGGAGCGAGCCAGCACGGTCGAGGCATACACGAGCGGTACCCCGACGGCGAGCGAGAGTCCCAGCCGCCAGTCAAGGAAGAAGGTCACGAGCACTAGAGTCAACGGAGTCGCCACGTAACCGACCAGCGGAGCAAGCACGTCACCGATCGCGGTGGCGACGAACATTGTGCCGCGGACCGAGAGCCGTGAGGCGTTGGCTGCGGACCCGCCATCGAACCACCCCATCGGCAGACGCATGAGCTGCCGAGCCAGTTGGCGATGCATCGACGACATCAGAGACATGGTCAAATCGACGCTCCCGCGCGTGACCCACACCGTGAGTAGGGCATGGACGCCGGCGCCGACCACCATTGCGATCAACCACCAGAGTGCCGAGCTGAAATCCCCCTGGGCCAGGTGGGCCAGTACTGGGACAAGGCAGGCCAGTGACAGGCCCTGTGCGATTCCGGCCGCCACAGCCACGGCTGTGAATCGCCGGAGTGTTGAGCGTCCTTCTTGCCCAGCGATCCGTTCAATCTGCGCAATCATCGAGCACCTCCCGTGACGGCGGTCTGGTTACGCCATAGCGCGGCGTAGTGCCCATCGGCGGCGAGCAGGGATTCGTGATCGCCTTGCTCGACGATTCGCCCTTGGTCGAGGACGACGATCTGGTCTGCATGGGTGATCGTGCCAAGGCGGTGGGCGATCATGATGACCGTGCGTCCACGGGTCAGTTCGGCGAGGGCCTGCCCGATCGCGGCCTCGTTTTCAGGGTCGACCGCGGAGGTGGCCTCGTCGAGTATGAGCACGCGGGGGTCGGCGAGGATGGCCCGGGCGATAGCCACGCGCTGGGTCTCACCACCGGAGAGCCGCGCGTCCTCTCCGACGACACTGTCGTAGCCGCGGGGCAGTTCGCGGATTCGCGCGTCGATCGCCGCTTGGGAGGCGGCGTGCTGGATGTCTTCGTCGGTCGCGTCCGGACGTCCGAGTGCGATGTTGTCGCGAATGCTCATGGCGGGCAGGCTCGGGCTCTGCAGCAGGATGCCGACGTGTTGATGGAGCACATGCGGATCGATGTCGCGTACGTCGACGTCACCGATGCGGATCGTACCGGTGTCCACATCACGGAAGCGGGCGATGAGGGAGGCGAGGGTCGACTTGCCCGAGCCAGAGGCCCCGACCAGCGCGATAACCGAGCCTTCCCGAGCAACGAGCGACACTCCGTGCAGCACAGGCTGGTCGGGTGTGTAGCCGAAGGTGACGCCCTCGATCGTGACGTCAGACCCGGCGGGTTCGTGGGGCTGTTGGGGCACAGGAAGTTCAGGCTCGTCGAGGAGAGCGACGATTCGAGCGGCAGCTTCTTGTCCGTCGCTGACGTGTTGTTGCCCGGCTCCGACCGTGAGCAGCGTGGCGGGCAGTGAGAGCGCGATCATGGTGACTACAACGACGTCGGCGACCTCGCTCCACCCGGCGGCAACCATGGCAGCTCCGGGGCCGACAACAGTCAGCGCGACGACCGGCAACCCAAGGGCGGTGAGCGCGACGGCATGGGCACGCATCTGAGGCGTGACGAGCGTGCGGAACTCCGAGGTGAAGTCGTCAGACGCCCGGGTGAAGCGTATCGATCCGGTCTCCGCCGCCCCGAAAATACGCAGCACCGCGATGCCGTCGACGAATTCGATCACCGCGGCAGAGACCTCGGAGAGCGCCTCGGCGATCCGGGCCATGACAGTGCGCATGTCTCCGGGCGCGAGCACCGAGAACAGAACCATGTATGCCACCGGGCCGATCATGCAGCACAGGCCGAGCCGCCAGTCGATCGTCAGTGCGACGATGACGCCGACCACCGGTGTCAGAACCGCTGCGGTGATCTCGACCAGCGCGTGGGCGACGAGGTGGTGGAGGGTCGCGACATCATCTTGGACGATGCGGCGGACGCGTCCGGAGGAGCTCTGATCAAACCATCCCAGTGGGAGTCGGCTCAGCTTGTCGGCCAGCTGCTCGCGCAAACCGGCCTGTACCCGCAGGTCGACCAGATGGGTGATGAGCAGCGCCAGCGACCCCAGGACTAGTGCGCCACCGAGTCCACCGATGAACCACCAGACCGCTGGCCACACGGCGTCCGTTCCGCGGGTGAGTCCATCGACAATCCGGGTCATCGCCCGCAGCGGAATGGCACTGGCCAAGCTGCCGAGAATCTGCAGCAACAGTGCGACAGCGATAGGGACGGACACCGGCCGGAGTATGCGCCAAACGGGGTTCCCCGCGTTCGCGTCGCCCCCTCTCGGCCGACTCGTCGACTCATTGGTCGCTGTGGTGGGTTCATCAGACACAAGCGGCACTGTGTTGCCCTCTCAGAAGATAACAACCATTCTTGCGTTAGGTTAGCCTAACCTAGTATTTGGGTCAAGCCCCGTCTCGTGCGTTTGATGGACATTGCTGAAACCGAGATCACGCAAAACCAGCACACCATTGAGTAGCGCGTGGACGAAGACCAAGGATGGGCGTAAGAATCCGCAGGCGTTATTAACAATTTTCTCGCTGAATCAGCCTGTAAAACCGGGAAATCCCCGTACTCAGGGGACGATCACTACCCCGCTGGAGTGGGAGCAGAAGGCTTCTCCGGATAAGCGCTCTGGCAATGGCCCGAAACCGAAGGTGCGTCCTGAGCACCCTTCCGTCGTCTTCGCGGCGCACGTGGAAACCGCTGCGGGCCTCGAGTTGCCTGCCGACTTTATTTCCCAGTTGGCCAGCGCCGCTCACGAGGTCGACGGCATCGTCGCGCGGTTCGCCGAGGCGCTGGACAAGGTTGTCTCTGCCTAGCCGAAGGTCAACGAATACAGTTTCACGCCTGCCGTGGGCCGGATGCGCAGCACTCCCTCGGTGGGCGTGTCGCCTTTCGCAAGGTCGAGGGTTCCATCTGTGACCGGGAACGACTTTGTCGCACCGTCCGGATACTCGACTTCGATCTCTCCTTCACCCGAAACCACGAGCTGGACCCACTTGGCGAAGACGTTGATGTCCAGGTGTCCTCCACTGGTGGTCTGCACTGATTCCTCCTCGAGAATCCACGTCCCGTTCAGAGTGAACATGCCGCGCTCTGGGGCGGGCGGTTCACCGAAGTCGTGCTCGCCGTCGGTGTAACCGGGTTACTTGGTGTACTCGGCGCGCGCAGTGCCGAGATACGTTTCCGGGTTGCGGCCCTTTGTACCGCCTGCTGCTTCGCCGCCTTCGACCGGTTCGGGGAGGTTGACTTCGGTGTTGGCGTCGACAAGCAATTCACGCACGAGCTTTTCTGTCTCGGCGTAGCTTCCCTCCCCTTCCACGATC
>NZ_KV817959.1:9188-10047 GCF_001814825.1 Corynebacterium sp. HMSC071B10
GTAGCGGTTGTTGAAATTCCTCCACGTAGCAAAGTCATTGTGGGCCAGTCATCAGATGGACTAATCAATGTTGACGAACGGTTGAAGAAGTTGAAGGCGGGTTCGCTGACGATGATGCGCACGGACGATTTGACACCTACGGATGAATTGTTAGGAGTAATTGGTGTTGATTAAGCATGTTGCAACCCGTGCTTACAGCATGGTTTGTTCGACGTATCCTGGCAAAGATTGGGACGTAGAGGTATGTGTACACCCAGACGGAACCGTTGCAGTGTTTCCAGGGGAGAACGCAGATGATGGGGATAGCGCCGCGCTGGTGAAGTCCGACGGCACGGTGGAGCTACTAGGAAGTTCCCCTGTTGATTTAACAGCTTTTGTTGAAGCTGGGGACTGGGTAACCACTCAATAAAACTGACCGCCAACCAATATGTCTCATACTCACCTCCGTTACCACCAAGGCGTGGAACACACCCAACACCCCACGGAGGAGACAAACCACATGTCGGATGAAAACACCACCCCCGCAGACCTCGCATGGGGTAACCTCAATTTAACCGTCTCTGTGACCATGAGAACGCGGGTGTGAACGTGAACTGACCCGGCTTATCAACTGGGCTACATCCGCTGTGTTGAAGTACACAGCTGTGCGGGCGTTCACTAAGACGATGATTGAGAAGTGGGTCAGAGTTAAGGCAGCAGGGTGTGTTCGATGCCGTCTAGGATCACATCGATGACGAGGTCGTAGTATTCCTCGGACATCGCTTCTTCTTCATCAGGGTGTGAGAGAGGCTCCAGGTAAGAGTTGACAATACTGGTCAGTCCAACAGATTGAAGCGTCCTGGGTTTGGTTCCGCTTCTT
>NZ_KV817960.1:0-206 GCF_001814825.1 Corynebacterium sp. HMSC071B10
CACAAGCGGCTTTCTTAAGGCGTTAGAGACTACTTCTCGTCAGCAGCCTTCTCATCCTCCGGCTTCGCAGCCTCGGACTCAGCAGGCTTACCGGACGAGCCGTACATCAACGTCTCGTTATCGGTAGCCTTGCCCAGCTGGTAGGAGGACGTTGCCTCCTGCTGGCCGCAAGCACGCAATACCGCGTCGCCAATCAGCAGGCCAGC
>NZ_KV817962.1:0-1141 GCF_001814825.1 Corynebacterium sp. HMSC071B10
GTGACGGTAGGTTGAGAAGAAGCACCGGCTAACTACGTGCCAGCAGCCGCGGTAATACGTAGGGTGCGAGCGTTGTCCGGAATTACTGGGCGTAAAGAGCTCGTAGGTGGTTTGTCGCGTCGTTTGTGGAATACCGCAGCTTAACTGCGGGGTTGCAGGCGATACGGGCATAACTTGAGTGCTGTAGGGGAGACTGGAATTCCTGGTGTAGCGGTGGAATGCGCAGATATCAGGAGGAACACCGATGGCGAAGGCAGGTCTCTGGGCAGTAACTGACGCTGAGGAGCGAAAGCATGGGGAGCGAACAGGATTAGATACCCTGGTAGTCCATGCCGTAAACGGTGGGCGCTAGGTGTGAGTCCCTTCCACGGGGTTCGTGCCGTAGCTAACGCATTAAGCGCCCCGCCTGGGGAGTACGGCCGCAAGGCTAAAACTCAAAGGAATTGACGGGGGCCCGCACAAGCGGCGGAGCATGTGGATTAATTCGATGCAACGCGAAGAACCTTACCTGGGCTTGACATACACCGGACCGGGCCAGAGATGGTCTTTCCCTTTGTGGCTGGTGTACAGGTGGTGCATGGTTGTCGTCAGCTCGTGTCGTGAGATGTTGGGTTAAGTCCCGCAACGAGCGCAACCCTTGTCTTATGTTGCCAGCATTTGGTTGGGGACTCATGAGAGACTGCCGGGGTTAACTCGGAGGAAGGTGGGGATGACGTCAAATCATCATGCCCCTTATGTCCAGGGCTTCACACATGCTACAATGGTCGGTACAACGCGTTTGCGAGCTCGTGAGGGTGGGCTAATCGCTGAAAGCCGGTCGTAGTTCGGATTGGGGTCTGCAACTCGACCCCATGAAGTCGGAGTCGCTAGTAATCGCAGATCAGCAACGCTGCGGTGAATACGTTCCCGGGCCTTGTACACACCGCCCGTCACGTCATGAAAGTTGGTAACACCCGAAGCCCATGGCCCAAACTTGTTAGGGAGTGGTCGAAGGTGGGATCGGCGATTGGGACGAAGTCGTAACAAGGTAGCCGTACCGGAAGGTGCGGCTGGATCACCTCCTTTCTAAGGAGCTATTTTTAAAATGTGCCCACGGTTGTGGGACGTAGGTGGTTGAGTCGCCGAGTGTGTGACTGCCACC
>NZ_KV817963.1:0-281 GCF_001814825.1 Corynebacterium sp. HMSC071B10
CGTGCTGTGAAAATCGCCTACACCAAAATACTCGGATACTTCAGCGACGAGGTCTTCTACAACCTCGACGAACTCAATGAGGCGATCGCTGACCGTCTTGCCGATATCAACAGCGCAATGACACGGGCCGATGGCACAACACGGCGCATGCGCTTTGAGCAAGAAGAAGCACCAGTGATGCGCGACCTGCCGCCGACACCGTTTACGGAAGTGTCCTACAAGCGGTGCAAAGTCGATCGTAACTGGCACATCACCTGTGACTACCAGTACTACTCGGTGCC
>NZ_KV817964.1:0-1711 GCF_001814825.1 Corynebacterium sp. HMSC071B10
GGGCCCGATCATGCGGTGGATGCGCCACGATTGAATAGTTCGTTGAGTATCTCACATGGGGTTGCTCCGCCGAGGATTTGTCGGGGTGTTTCATTGAGTTCTTTTTGCACCCAGGCAACGTGCTCAGGTGTGACTGCGGCAAAGTCGGTGCCCTTTTTGTAGAACCTGCGCCGGATCTCACCGTTGGTGTTTTCATTGGTTGGCCGTTGCCACGGTGAGTGAGGGTCACAAAAGTACACCTTGCAGCCGTCTTTGATCTGGATGCGCGTGATTTCCGACATTTCCACGCCTTGATCCCAGGTGATGGTCTTTAACTGTTCGGCATTGAGGTCTTTGACCATCTCTTGCAGTGTTTCCACCACAGTTTTTGAGCTGTGCTCGTCCGGGAGATGGCCAAGCAAGGTGTAGCGACTGGTGCGCTCCACCAGGGTAATCAGCGCGCTTTTACCGCCTTTGCCGATGACAAGATCACCTTCCCAGTGACCAGGGATTGCCCGGCTATCGGCTTCAGGGCTGCGCTTGGTGATCTCAGCGCCTGCAACCCAAGGACGACGACCGGTTGGCACCCCGGCGCTGCGCGCCCGTGGCTTGCGTGTCTTGCCTGCGCGGATAAGCACGTCTTGTGTCTTCATCACAGCTTCAAGCTCGGCACGCAGACTGCCTTTGCCTTGGATGTACAAGGCGCTGTAGATCGCTTCGTGGGAAATACGCATGCTTTCATCATGGACGAACGTGTGCGCAAGCCACGCACTGATCCGGCCTGGTGACCACCTGCGGGCAAGGCCCTTGACCACCACGCTACGAAGCGACTGGTTTGTCTCGAGCTTGCGAGGTTTCGGCCGCAGCCTCCGCTTGGCGGTGGAAGCAGCAGCGTTATAGGCGTTGTACAGCATCTGTTCCGCCCCATCGTCACGGATGATTTTCCAACCATTGCGGTTGATCTCACGCGCGACGACACTGTGATGACGCCCGATCTGCTTCGCGATGGCTCGCGCTGACTCTCCAGCACGACAACCAGCTTCAATAGCGACGCGGTCTTCAACGGTAAGCCTGTGACCACGCCCAACTACGGACTGCTTATCAAAGACACCACTGGAAGGCCCAACAGCGGCTTGCGTATTCATAGGTGCTGGCACAGCACCATCTTCCTCCGGCGCAGTGCCTTGCTCCGGTATCGACACCGACGCCCCCGCAGGGGCTTGCCCATGCCGTCGACCAGGCACATCACCCGACTTTGTCGCCTTGGCCCGCTTCACCCACGCATACACCGTGGAAAGATGCACACCAAACGCGTCAGCCACACTCCGGTAGCTTTCCCCAGCAAGCACTTGCGCCACCGCGCGATCGCGCACCTCCTGCGGCACAGGAGAACGCCCCGGGCGCACAGTAATCTCACCAGTCCGCCTCAACCTGTTATGAAGCGAGCTTGGTTCCAGCCCAACGGCCCGCGCAGCCCCGGTGATCGACATGCCCGCACGCACCAACCACACGCCCTCTTGGACAAGAGGTTCCCGGTCGCGGCTCGCACGCTTGGCAGGCGGCAAGACACCAGCGGCCTTCAACCACGTGTAGACAGCATCGGCGCACACACCGACATCACGCGCAACCACACCAACTGCCTCACCTGCTTCAACCCGCTTAACAGCAGCAGCCCTAATTTCCTTCGGAACCCAACGCGGCACAACTACCTCCCGGTCGATGTGGCGCATTC
>NZ_KV817965.1:0-262 GCF_001814825.1 Corynebacterium sp. HMSC071B10
GGAGTATCGGCGTGAAGCCGCGAATCTGGTGATTGAGTCGCAGCGCCCGATCGCCCATGTGGCCCGAGAGATCGGTGTCGCCCCGGGGCTTTTAGGCAAGTGGGTCAAAAATGAGCGGGAGCGCCGAGGTTCTGCCGATGGGATGAGCGAGGCGGACCTTCGGGCCGAGAATGCGCGCTTGCGCCGTGAGCTGGCAGAGGCTCGGATGGACAACGAGTTTTTGTCAAAAGCGACAGCCTTCTTCGCTGCGAAGCAACGCGAG
>NZ_KV817966.1:0-691 GCF_001814825.1 Corynebacterium sp. HMSC071B10
TGCCGATACCAGCGACGACACGGGACACATCCACGGTCGCGCCTTGGGAACTATGCCCGGTAGCGGCATAACCGAGTTGGGCATGTTTTTCCAGGTAATCGCTATTTAACGTCACTGTGGCAGAAGTATCGTCACATCGACGGGCAGTAATCGAGCCGTCATAACCGATGGAATCAACAACCCAGCGTTGACCATTGCGCACCATATCCCCGCTGCTAGTAATCAGCTTCGAGTCATTACGACGAGTCAGGACTACATCACCAACGCCAGCTTCCAGACCATCAGACAAGCACAATCGGCTCTCGGCGTTAATCTCACCACGCTCGGCGCGAATCTTCTGTGCCGCAGCATTAAGCGCGGTGACCTGGTCGCGGGTGGCAGCAACCAGCAATGACTGCTTGCCTGCGGCAGTATCCTCACGCCACCCAGCCAAAGCATCGTCCATCATGGCCGTTACCGAACCAGCATGCAGGCGCTCATGGCGCATATACCACTCGGCGGCACGGGAAACGTCTGCTTCTTCGCCACCGCGCAACCACTTCGATGCTTCACGCTCACCGGCATCACGCTGACGGAACACCTCGGTTAGTTCGACCGCGTCGGGAAGCTCATGAGACAAGGTAGCCAGCAGACCAGAGCGTGCCTTAACCGCCGAATACTGCTCTGGATCACCGACAAAAACCACACGCGA
>NZ_KV817967.1:0-557 GCF_001814825.1 Corynebacterium sp. HMSC071B10
CCAAAGCAAAAAGCACGTGACCAGGCACAAGCTGTGGATGGACTACTTGTCGCAGCCGTGTCCGAGGGACAAGACAAAGTACCAGTACTCCCAGTTTTGCAGTGGGCTCAATGAATTTCTCCGTGCTCATGATCTTGTCGAAGTCGTCACCCATGAGCCGGGGCAAGAGCTTTACGTCGACTGGGCCGGTGACAAAGTGCCAGTAGTGGATCAGGCCAGTGGTGATACCGCATTCAAGGCGTCACTGTTTGTCGCGGTATGCCCGTACTCAGGACTGATGTACGTCACTGCTGCTGTAAATGAGAAGATGTCGGCTTGGATTGCATGCCACGTCAAAGCGTTGAACTATCTTGGCAAATTACCGGCGGTCATCGTGCCGGATAATGCCTCTACGGCGACCTACCGGCCGAGGAAGCATTCAGGCTACCGGATGGTCACTGACCGCTACGTAAGCGTTTGCCGACTATTACGGGGTCACGATTGTGCCGACAAGACCTGGCAGGCCACGCGACAAAGCGGCAGTAGAACGTGCTGTGAAAATCGCCTACACCAAAATA
>NZ_KV817968.1:0-243 GCF_001814825.1 Corynebacterium sp. HMSC071B10
TTGCGAAAGGAGTTTACAACCCGAAGGCCGTCATCCCCCACGCGGCGTCGCTGCATCAGGCTTGCGCCCATTGTGCAATATTCCCCACTGCTGCCTCCCGTAGGAGTCTGGGCCGTATCTCAGTCCCAATGTGGCCGTACACCCTCTCAGGCCGGCTACCCGTCGACGCCTTGGTAGGCCATTACCCCACCAACAAGCTGATAGGCCGCGAGCTCATCCCATACCGCAAAAGCTTTCCACAAC
>NZ_KV817969.1:0-222 GCF_001814825.1 Corynebacterium sp. HMSC071B10
ATGGTTAAGTATTTTCTCGTTGCCGCGAGCGAGTGAGTCGCTGGGTGGGAACGAGATAATTTCACAGTGTTGCAGGCTTGGTTTGCAGGTTGTTTGGTCGGGGTTGTTCTCGATTTTGACTTTTGTTTACCTTGTGTGTAACGTTGGGATCCGCTGCTTGGCGCTGATTGGTTGAGTACTGGTTGGTGTGGGTGTGCGTGTGTTGTTTGAGAACTCGATAGT
>NZ_KV817970.1:0-1825 GCF_001814825.1 Corynebacterium sp. HMSC071B10
CAACATTCCCGTTAAGTCAGTTCATTCAGTCGGCGGGAATATGTGCGTAGCAGCAGTACCGCCGTGGTTGCGAAACCCATGATGAGTCCTAACCAGACGCCATATCCTTCCCATCCGAGGAGCTTTCCAAATATCAGAATCCCGGGGACGCCAACCAGCCAGTACCCGACGAGGGTGCAGCGTAGCCCTGAGGTGGTGTCTTTCAGGCCTCTCAGTAGGCCCACTGCCACGTTTTGGATTCCTTTGGCGAACTGTTGCAGTACCGCGAGACATAGGAGCAGGACGGCAATGTGAAAGGTGGTGGGATCTGCCTCTTTTAAGAAAGGATGCAGTACCCACCTGCCCAACAGAAGCCACAGCGCGCCCATTATTCCCAGATACGTGACCACGACGAACAATATGCGTCGGGTAATCTCGCGCACTGAGTCGGCACTCTCGGCCCGAGCCCTTGTGATCAGCACCGAGCCGCCGTGAGAAAAGCCGATGCACACTTGGTAAACGATGTACGCCAGTTGGTTCACAATATTGTGCGCCGCTAGCATCTGTGGGCTAAAGGTCCCCATCACTAAACCGGCGATGGTTGTTATTGCAGCCTCCGAGCCATAGGTCAGACTGACTGGTACCCCGAGGCGGACGAGGCGGCAGATAGTCTCCCCATCTCCTTTACACGGAAGGATGTGGAAATAGGGCTGTAGCTCGGGAATGCGCAGTACCACAATCCGGAAGGCCAGGAAGGTAAGCAGTTGGATGACAGTTGTAGAAAGCCCGATGCCCGCTACCTTCCAGTGATCCGAGGCTGCCCATGTCATAAATAACCAGTTCAATGCGATATTTATAAATATCGATATCAGCGTGATGGTTAACAGGGAGCCGGGTTTTCGCATGCCCACGGCGAATTGGCGCAGGACGTTGAGCCACATCATCGGGACTAACCCGGGTGCGAGCGCAAGGGTCATGGCGAAGGTGAGTTGGGCAACGTGCTTGTCGATGGGCAGAACAAGGACCAATCCGCCTAGGGCGATGACCAGTAACGCGCCGAGAATTGCAGTGCCAGTGGCCACCGCGAAGGAGGAGCGCACAGCCCGCCGGATCTGTTCTGCTCCCGCCTCGCAATTTTGACAAGAGGTTTTCTCTTTTTCCATTTTTGCTGCTGCTTCAGCCACAAGATTTGCCCCGGCCGTCACCATGCCCACGCACATCGTGCGGATCTGGTTGTAAAGCTGCATCGCTAGGCCGCCGCCGGCTATCGCCAGTACGCCCACGGACTGCAGCATCAATACGTCCGTGGTGGTCAATGCAACTCCGGCGAGTTGTACTCCAGCGATGGGAAGGGAAATTCCCAGAACTTCGCGATATTTCCGGATGGATTTCAACCTCGCAGCCACCTTCAACTTCGGACTAACATTCGTCTCGGCCCTCGCTTCTCATCTTCTAAACCTCGCCCATTTTGGCGGCTGGTCTCCAATGTGCTGCGGTTTCTAGCGGTAGATACGCAGCACATCCGATTCATTTGCGGCCTCCAGGCCGTTGAAGCGAATGGCGCTGCGATACATCTGCACCAAAGTTGCAATCGGACGCTGCCGTCTGCACCATGGAAATTAGTGGTTCGCCCCTGCGGATTCAGCTGGTGCTGGCCGATGCCCCAGCGGTACCACCGTTGGTTGAGACCGAATCCCGTTCAGGGCTGGTGTTTGCAGCGGCAGAGACTCCCTTCGGAAAGTATAAAGATTATACCTAGTTTAGGTAAGGCTACCATAATTGAAGATTTCCACTTCAAACACTTCAGGTGGAAGGAGTGTGAAGATGGATAGGAGAGACTGAAGTG
>NZ_KV817971.1:0-6399 GCF_001814825.1 Corynebacterium sp. HMSC071B10
CCCCTTCGGTGCTGGCGGACTTGTCACCGTCGAGATTCACCTCGAACTCTTCGGCATACTTGCGCAACTGCGCAAGGCGCTCCTTTGTCGCTTTGTGTGCACGGCGCGCCTCGTTCACGGTATCTTTTGCTTGCTGCTCATCGCGCAGCGCTGCTGCGTAATCGTCTCTGAAAGACATGGTTTGTTCTCCTTGGTTGAATGAACTGTTTATTTGGACTCGGGGCACGACGGTGGAGCGCGCGTGTGTAGTAGCACGGCCATCACCCATCAGCCCTCGCACTCAGTTCAAGACCCAGCCTGACTAGCTGAGCTAAGCGGCGGGATCTCGTCGTAGGCGGGTTTGTCCGCATTAGTGCTTCACACCGCCCAGCACCGTGACGAGCTGCTGGCGCTGCTCATCTGTCAGTTGGGGCGCTGCATTCACGACGGCATCGACGAAGCCGTCGAATAGCTGCGGGGCAGGGCGGCGTGCGGCCGCGAGGTAGGCGTCGAGATCGTCTTGGCGAATCCGATAGGCGGTGCCGAAACGGTGGAATGAAAGACGGCCCTCTTTAATAGCTTTTCGCAACGTGGACTCGGAGCCGACGCCGAGATCGGCGAGTTCCTGCAGCGTGTAAAAGCGTGGCGCGACGGCGGTAGTCGTGTCCTTTTCGGACATAGAAAAACGCTCCTGGGCAGATTGATCTGTCCCGGAGCGGGGTGCTTTACCGGCTTGCTATTCAGGCGGCTTGGAGTGCCGTGCTCAACTCGCTAGAACGGTGGTCTGCCGTCCCATCGCTTTACGGGAGCGCTTACTCCCTACCTGACCGCTTTTGTGGTTGGCAATGCCGTTGCCGACCGGTCTATCTCGTCGGAGGAACCGCGCCTATCACGGTCGAGAGGCTGTCTCTTTATGAATTATCCTCGGGGTTATCCCCCGTATGCGGCTGGCTAAACCAAAAACGAATTAAAACGCCACATACGGTCTGGGGGCCATCGTACGGAACTTATGCGTCGCGCACAATAGCCTGCGACCTAATCTTTACGAATCGAACCGAGCACGTTTCTACACGCCACGTGGCACGGCTGGGGTGTTGTGGTGGGGCAGCTGTTGTGTGGCGGCATGGTGACACGCAAGGGGCGCGCCTTTTTGTGACCTGTGACACGTCTATAGTGTGCTCGTTTCGTAGTTTTGACCTCGTTTCGTAATTTGCCGATCAAAATACGAAAAAATTACGAAACGCTCTACCTGCGGTTTCGTAGAACTACGAAAATCGGAAAACCAAATTACGAAACACGCGATAACGCTGTGACCTGCACAGACACGTCACATTTCGGGGATGTTTCGTAATTTTGCGGCATTTCGACCCAAACCTTTTAAGGGAGAGACACAGACACACATTACGGACACATGTCTACGACATAGACCGTCCTCATTGAGGGCACGCTGCAGGGGTTGTAGCTATGTGACACGGCCGGGATGCTGCGTCACGGTGACACGCAAGGGGCGCGCCTTTTTATGACCTGTGACACGTCTGTAGCGCGGTCGTTTCGTAATTTGCCGATCAAAATACGAAAAAATTACGAAACGCTCTACCTGCGGTTTCGTGATTTCCGCAAACGAAAAGAACAAAACTACGAAACACGCGATAACGCTGTGACCTGCATAGACACGTCACATTTCGGCGGTGTTTCGTAATTTTGCGGTATTTCGACCCAAACCTTTTAAGAGAGAGACACAGACACGCATTGCAGGCACATGTCTACGACACAGAGCGTCCTCGTTGAGGGCACGCTGCGGGGGTTGCAGCTATGTGACACGGCCGGGATACTGCCACGCTGCAACACGTCCGTGGCGCGCCGTTGTGTGACACGCAACACAGGTGTTGTGTGTTCGTTTCGTAGTTTTGACCTCGTTTCGTAATTTGCCGATCAAAATACGAAAAAATTACGAAACGCTCTACCTGCGGTTTCGTGATTTCCGCAAACGAAAAGAACAAAACTACGAAACACGCGATAACGCTGTGACCTGCATAGACACGTCACATTTCGGCGGTGTTTCGTAATTTTGCGGTATTTCGACCCAAACCTTTTAAGAGAGAGACACAGACACGCATTGCAGGCACATGTCTACGACACAGAGCGTCCTCGTTGAGGGCACGCTGCAGGGGTTGCAGCTATGTGACACGGGACACAATCGCAATCAAGGTGTCTCTTCTTATTTAGATTTTCTTCAAAAAGTGGAAAAATTACGAAACGAAAACCATTTACGCTGCTCAACGTATGTTTTTGTGTTTCGTAGTTTTGTTCTTTTCGTTTACGAGATTACGAAATGACCCGCAAATACCTACCGTGACCTGCGGTGATGTGTTTCGTATTTTTCTGCGTAATTTCACGTCGCCCGAAGCAGACACCCTGCCGTGTGCTTGCTGCAGGGCTGCGGCCGTCCCTCCATGTGGAGCGTCAGTGTCGATGCTGTAACTTAAACGTACATACATTTGTGGCGCTCTCGTTACGTGTCTGTGCATTGCCGAGCTCTTTACTGTTGTGTGTGGGCGCGCAGCCGTAGTGTCCGTGCCACTCCGAGTAGGGCGCGTCGTACCCCAAACCCATGTTCAATTAAATTCCAATCCAGAGAGGTCTTGCACTGTTGCGGTGCGGTTGTCTTCTTTCTCACCGTATTGGACCCTGCGAAATTAATTGGATACGATAGGCCCATGTTGATTTCAGGTTCCGTTTTCATGCGGCCGCTCACCAGCCGCTAAGGCGGTTTTCTCCCTCCCGCAGGTTAGAAACCGCTCCGGTCCTTTAGCCGGGCGGCCATTTGCCATGCCCGGCTCCGTTTCAACTCCACGGAGCACACCTGATGTCTACATACGGATACGGCCGTCACGAACATGGCCAAAATTTTCTCACAGACCACAAGATCATCAACTCCATCGTCGATCTTGTAAAACAAACCTCCGGCCCCATCATTGAGATCGGGCCAGGAAGCGGTGCCCTCACTCACCCGATATCCCACTTGGGGAGGGCAATAACGGCAGTTGAGGTAGACGCAAAACTAGCTGCCAAACTCACAAAAAAGACCGCCTCGGCGTCGGTCGAAGTGGTCCATGATGATTTCCTCAACTCCCCGTTACCCGCCACTCCCTGCGTCATTGTGGGAAACATTCCCTTTCACCTCACCACTGCCATTCTTCGAAAGTTGTTGCATGCGCCGGCATGGACTGCCGCTGTACTCCTCATGCAGTGGGAAGTCGCTCGCCGCCGGGCCGGGGTAGGTGCAAGCACGATGATGACAGCTCAGTGGTCCCCATGGTTCACGTTTCACCTTGGTTCCCGAGTACCAAGGTCTGCTTTCCGGCCACAGCCAAACGTTGACGGGGGGATCTTAGTGATCCGCCGGGTGGGTGACCCGAAGATCCCGATAGAGCAACGCAAAGCCTTTCAGGCGATGGTGCACACCGTTTTCACCGCCCGGGGACGCGGGATAGGGGAAATTCTCCGAAGGGCAGGGTTGTTTTCATCACGTTCAGAGACACAATCATGGTTGCGCTCGCGAGGAATCGACCCCGCAACCCTACCTCCCAGATTGCACACCAGCGACTGGATCGATCTCTTCCAGGTGACTGGTTCCTCTTCACCGCGCCATCGGCCCATTTCACAATCGGGAAGTAGTCAACGCCCTCCTCAACGGAAAAATCGAGGCCGGCGGCGGTAATCCCCCCACCACCAAAACCGAAATCCACCAGTAGTAGTGAACGACCCATGTTCGTCTACCGTGAGCCGCGTTATGGCAGTGACGTGTTCTCGTCGGGCACAGTCATAGTTCCCGGCGTTGCCAGCGACAGGGTTCTACACCCAGCAGCGGGACCGATCAAAATCACCCGCACGGGGAACGACCCTGCTGGTGGTTTCGATTTTGATGAAAGCGAGGAGACATAGCCCCTCGCCAACTCCCCGTAGCTGGCGAACAGTAGCTCCTGGCGCTGGCGCTCGTTGGTGAGTTTGCGTGCCACATCGAAAGCCTTATCGACTTCCCGGTCCAAGTTGTTGTGGGCCTTGAGCAGAATTGGGTCCATCGATAACGGGTTGTAGTGCTCCGCGAGTGACCGCTGGGGGTGCCGCTCGCGTGCCCGCAGCACCAACTGTCCAGCGTCGATGATTCGCTGCTGCGCCTTCTCATCTAGTTCACACAGAGCTGGTCCGCAGTTGTAGCTCCCGATGTACTCCGAAAAACGGAAAAAATAAATAGTGGGGATACATCAACCTTCCACTTTCCATTCTTCCGGCTCAGAGTATTGAGGGGTCTGGGACCGGGTCCGTAAACCCTTTATGTTTTTCGCGCACAGCGGTTTTTAGCGACGCACCCTATAGGTTTTCCGCAGAACCTATATGTGTTTCTGTGCACCCCCATATGTTGTCTGTTTCTAGCGGTATTTCGTTGTACTTTGCGCATCGAATAGTTATTTATCGACGACACTCCGTCGAGTTCAAATTTAATGTGTAGGTTAGCCGAATAAGAATCCCTGGCAGATGGTGGGGTAATCCTGCTCTGACATCTTTTTCCAGCTTGGATGCGCTGGGATTAGGACTGGTCACGTGTGAGAAGGTTTCGTGTATAACTAGTAACATGAACTTTTTATTGTTCGGTGGTACCGGTTTCCTTGGAGGACACATTGCGGCTGCAGCAATCGACCGAGGACATCAAGTTACTTGCCTCGCGCGGGGTAACGGGAAGGTTCCCAACGGAGCCGAATTTGTGAGTTCAGACCGTGACCGTGACGGTGCGTACGATGAGGTTGCGGGGAAAACTTGGGACACCATTGTGGATCTGACGAGTCAGCCGAAGCATGCGCGGGATGCGGCGGCGAAACTCCAGGCCAAGCATCGTATATTTGTGTCTTCGAGCAGCGTATATGAGGACCAAGGAAGTATTTCTTCCGAGTCTGATTCCATAGTCACTCCGCTTGAAATTGACTACATGGAGAACATGGGGCAGTACCCAGCTGCAAAGTCTGCTTGCGAAACGATTTATCGCAACATAAATAGGTCGGTAATGGTAGTTCGACCCGGTCTGATCGCCGGCTACGGCGACGAAACAGGGCGCAGTGGTTACTATCCGTGGCGCTTCGCGCATCCCACGGGTGAGAACGTGATCGTCCCAGACCCGGCGTTTCCCGTCGCTATGATTGATGTGAAAGACCTTGCAGACTGGATAGTTGAGTCTGCAGAAGTTGGAACTTTCGGAACGTTTAACGCCACGGGGTTTGCTACTTCCTTGTCCGATGTGTTCAAGATTTCGCGTGAGTTAACCGCATCGGAGGCTACGGAGCGACCTTGCTCTGATGAACTGCTTCTCGCTAATGATGTAACCCCGTGGATGGGCCCAAAATCGTTGCCGTTGTGGGTACCAGGTGAACAGTTTCGCAACATCGCGCTACTCGATTGCGCCACAGCCTACGAAGCTGGCCTGCAGATTCGCCCGTTGAAAGAAACATTGGCGGATGCGCTGCGATTCGAAGAAGAACAGCAGGGGGAAAGACTCGCTGGGCTCAGCGATGAAGAGGAAGTCGTGCTTCGCCAGCGGTTAGAAGGTGGTATTTAGTTTCGGCAGGAACAGTTTTAGTTGCAGTCGGGACCGTACTAAGTTGGTTTTCGTTCCGCGACTGACTGTGAGAATGAGTCCGAATCTGGCTTGAGGGCAACTTCGGCGGTGCTAGCTCTTCATGACGCGGAACGATCTAGCCTGCGGAGGTTGCCTTTCCGAGCAGGAAACGCCTTGCGGCACACTTTTCAGCTTCTCGAATCGCTTGCAACTGAGTGAGGTAGCCTTCTTTCGCCACTCCGTTGAATTCGAGTTCAACGTGTAGTTCCTGGACAGGGTTACTTTTAGTTGTAATCGCATTTTGGCCCGTAGTCGTTTGAGTGTACTTAAATAGACGCAAGTGCCTCACACTCGGTGCCCATACTCGGTCGAGCCTGCACTAGTCTGCTATGAGTGTCGCCATACGGCATCCCACGTTGAAAGTGATCTCGGAGGTCTGATGTCGCCTAGACCTGGCGGAGAAACAGACAAGCTTGGAAATAGGTACGAGCTCGCATGGGCTATCCGCCATGCCTTATATTGCATCGTCGACGATAGACGGGCGTTGACTGCGGAAGACATCGACGCCGAGCTAAATCGAGGTTCCGAGTTCACTTACGACGACGGTCTCGTTACCGAAGTGCACCAGTTAAAACGACAGAACGGCACTAGTAACAGTTGGACAGTCAAGGCTCTCGCCGATCAAAAGATCTTCGAGGCGGCTGCGGAGCATGTGGCGGCGGGCCGAAGTTACCATTTTGTCTCCCTGGTGCCGTGCCGGTCCTTACAAGAATTGTCCGATCTGAGGTTACCCTCGTTTAGTGGACACCCAA
>NZ_KV817972.1:0-285 GCF_001814825.1 Corynebacterium sp. HMSC071B10
AACCGGAAAGTAGAGGAAACTCATGATCAGCGTGATTCTTGTTGGATTCATCGGGGGTGTGATCACGGCATTGTCGCCGTGCATTTTGCCAGTGTTGCCGGTGGTGCTGGGTGTCAGCGTCGGGCGTAAACCGTCGCACGTGGTGACAGGTTTGGTCGTGAGCTTCGCCGCGATCGCGCTGCTGGGTACGATTCTGCTTAGTGCGCTGCATTTGCCACAGTCGGTATTGCGCTGGGCGGGAGTGGTGTTGCTGGCATGGGTGGGGCTGGGAATGATTTTCCCGCC
>NZ_KV817973.1:0-460 GCF_001814825.1 Corynebacterium sp. HMSC071B10
GGGCCTGACCCCCGGAAAGTAGACACGTCGGGGGTTAGCTATGCTGCTTGGGTCAGTGTAGCTGAATTAAGTGCTTCGAAGGTATCGGGGGCTAGAAGGTTGCACCAGGAGTGTCGTCTGCGGGTGTTGTAGCGCATGCACCATCGGAAGACTTCCTGGCGGCAGATGATGGGATTGTCAAAGACTTTCCGATCACGCAGGACTTCACGTTTGAGGGTGGCGTTAAAGGATTCTGCCAGGGCGTTATCGGCACTTGTGCCCACTGCGCCCATGGATTGGCGTACACCAAGCTGGGCGCAGTGATCCCTAAAGGCTTGTGAGGTGTACACACTGCCGTGATCGGAATGGAAAATTGCTCCTTTAAGGCTTCCGCGGACGTTTCTGGCTTGGGTTAAAGCTTCGGTAACCAGCGATACCCGCATGTGATCGGCGAGCGCATGACCGACGAGCTTGCGTGAGT
>NZ_KV817974.1:0-2756 GCF_001814825.1 Corynebacterium sp. HMSC071B10
ACAGGGCCGTAAAAGAAGCGGAACCAAACCAAGGACGCTTCAGGCAGTGCCGAGTCTTCGGAACACCGGTACCAGAAACTCGCATCTGACAAGAGACTAGGAGCTATCCCGAAACTGTAGTATGGGCAATCGATGCGTCAAATAGTTCAAAGCTAGAATGAATGTTGTGCGAACCAGAGATATCAAGCGTTGGTCACCTGGGATTCAATACTCTGACCCCGAAGAGTTTTGTAGCGAATTAGAAGATGATGGATTTTACTCAATTCAGCTAGGTGCCGCGACTCTAGATCTGTTGTTGATCGATCGCAAGTCTGAAACCACGCTTGTCGCTTTCCAGGACTCTGTGGTTGAGGGGAGTACGTATCCGAGCTTTTCAGGTCTGGAACTGTCGGAGATAGCAGGCGTAAACTTGGTGGCTGTTGCGGATCCGACCGTGGTAATCGATCGGGAACTTCGAGTGGGGTGGTACTTAGGCAATCGAATAACTGGACCACTGAAGCGCTCTCTTTTACCTATTCTTAGACGTAGTGTCGAGTACCTCGAAGGTGATCGAACTATCTTCTATGGTGAGTCCAATGGCGGATATGCTGCGATGAATTTCGGTCAGCACTTCTCTTCAGCAATAGCCTTGACGATCAATGCACGTTTAGGCTTTTCCGACAAGCCGCATCTTGAGCTAGCTGAGTACGTAAATCGTGCGCACAAGGTAAAAGGAAGAACTCCCTATATCCGGGTCAGGGATAGCTATGCGAAGAATTTATGGGAAACCATCGACCTGAATGCGCCTTTTTACCCGGTCATGTATCAAAACAGCGGTGACGCGAAGTGCTTTGATACAAACCACTCTATGTTCGTGAAGCGGCGTAGCAATGACCTCGACCTGGCAGAGCGGTTGGATTTTGATGGCGACGGCGAAGTCGCTATACCGCGCGAAAAATTGCTGAGTATTCTGTCTGCTCTAAGAGACCCTACCGTTGAGGTTGATGAAGCCATAAGGCGAGCCGGCTTCGAAAATACTCAGAATTGTGGGTCTGGAGCACCTATCCGCAGTAACACGCCTTGTGCTACTCCTAATGTGCAACAGGGGGGAGTGTGCTTAGAACCGACAAGCACCCCTGTCAACCCAAACAAGGGTATCCCGCGAAATATTAGGCTAAAAAGATGGCCGGCTGAAATGCGTAGACGGGTTACAATTCCCGAAAAGTACACTCGGCACGGCGACGGGTCACTTCTCCCCGGAGCGACGTCAATCACCACTGACGCGGCAGGTTTCATATTATCTGGGCGAGCCAACCTTGACGGTAGAAGACCAATTGTATTCCTCGGCGACAGCGTAGTGGAGTCTCTATATGCGCCCGAGGGGAAACGCTGGCCTGATATCGTTGAGGATGAGTTGGAGGCTCGCTCGCCCGGATCGTTTCGGGTGCTAAACGGTGGTAAATCTGGTGCGACTCTTTTGCATCTAGCCATAAGTCTTTTAGCGACGATACCACCTGAATCCGGCAACCTAGCAGGGTTGTTTATAGTTGCACCTGGAGCGGATGCGAAGCTAGAACTGGACTCTGCAACCTACTGGTCAAGTCATCGATTCGTTGATCCGTTAACCCCAGGTGCTCGTCAGGTGAGTTCATTTGCGCATCCAGAAGTTGAGCGAGATCGAGATCTTCTCTGGAAAGTCATTTTTGAGACCATGTCGGCTTACGCCATTCCGGGTGCCGTCCTGTCTGCGCCTGTAAGGAAGGGGGAGTGGTCGGAAAGTAGTTTTCTGCAAAAGAGATACCCGAGCCGACAAGATTATGATGCGAGCTTGCTTCGGTACGATGCGGTGAAGGAAGATGCAAGAAAAGCTGCGGCCAAAGGTAGGATGGATTTTTTCTGGAATTACCAGAGCTTCCCTCGGAAGAAAAATGAGCGGTTTTTCTATGACCATGTCCACTTTAATGATTTAGGGCATAGGACGTTTGGCGAGGAGGTTGCCAATGCGATTTGGCCAATTCTGTGCCGCAAAACTGAGAATTGATTTATTGTGTCCAGATATCATCGTGTAGAGCCAGTAGAGTAGGTTTGCAACGGTAGTTTGTGTTCTGGAGGCTCCTCATTGGGGGCCATCGGTAAGAGTCTTGTTTACCAATTCGCTAGAGATTAGAGGATCTACCTTACCGGAGCCGATATGAGTGATGATAAGCCTCTTATGGTCACCGGGCGGAATCCTATTCCGCGAATAATCAGGCTATGAGATCCGAAAACTTTCTACGCTGATACTACTAACAAGTAGCCAGATCGAGCCATAGGCAAAAGGAGACGGCACTTTTACGGTTGCGCGTCCAATTGCATCGTTGATCCAAGAGTTCCGTGAAACCCCTAGATCAAATCTCCGTTGGATATACTTGGCACCTAGAGTTTATGAGTGTTCCAAAATCGAGCAAAGCCCGGGGATGCGGAAACCCCGGGCTTTGGCTCCTCCAACTGGGCTCGAACCAGTGACCCTTCGATTAACAGTCGAATGCTCTGCCAACTGAGCTATGGAGGAATACCCCGCTATCATACGAGGATGCGGAAGCAAAGGGAAATCTGGCGCGGTTACGCCTGAGGGTGAAGTTCGTCTGTAGCCCTGTGCGGGGTATAGTTTCTACAGCGCTTTGGCGTAAAGGATGGGGCTATAGCTCAGTCGGTTAGAGCCGCGGACTCATAATCCGCTGGTCGCGGGTTCGAGCCCCGCTGGCCCCACAGGAAACCGCTGCACGGGAACGATCGTT
>NZ_KV817974.1:2856-8137 GCF_001814825.1 Corynebacterium sp. HMSC071B10
AACGATCGTTCCCGTGCAGCGGTTTCCTGTCTCTTGTCATGGTCTAGAAACCGGGGAACAGGACCTTGGTCGCGTTGCCGGCTTGGATGAGCGCCATCTTGACGGTGTCGAGGACGAAGAGGTCGCCGCCGGGGGCTGCGAAGACGGTCGCGCCACCGCCGGAACGCACCGACATGGGGCTGAGTTTCTGCGGGGGCTGGGTGAAGCCCTGGTTCCAGCACAGGGTGCCTGCCCAATTGTCTTCGACCTTGACTGCTGGGATGAGGTGCTCCGGCGGGTTGCACTCGGGGTGAGCTTTTCGGGCCTTGTCGGAGACGCAGAGGGTGGTGTGGCCCTGAGGGGTGTTGTAGATTTCGCAGCGCACATCGCCGCTTTGGTTGGAGTAGGTGTGCGTGGAAGCATGCGCTGCAGAGGCGCTAAGCGTGACGGCTGCAAGGGTGATGGTGGCGCCGGCGAGCGCGGCGGTCGTGCGTGTCTTCATAGTGAGCTCCTGGGGGTGGGTAGGTGATGTATGGCATGTGTCACTTAGGGTAGTGGTGGGTGGGGGAGCTGGCAAGCGTCGAGAAGCGAAAGCCCAGGTTGCTGGGTGAAGCCTTGGGCGCGGATGACGGTGCGGCGCTTGCGGAATGCGGCGGTAAGGGCGGGGACGAGTTGGTCGTGGAAGTCGAAAACCGTGGCGGAGGTTGTGGTGCCGCGGGTGACGCGGCCGATTTGCTGGATGACGTTGCCTTTGAACGCGACTGGTGCGGCGAGGATGAGCGCGTCGAGGGCTGGGAGGTCTACACCCTCGCCGGCGATCTGGGTCATGGCGATGAGGACGAAGCGGGGTGCGGCGGTGAGTGCCTTGCGGGTGGCGCTGCGGTCTTTCGCGTGCTGAGCGCCGTGGAGGGTGAAGACGGGGACTGGGAGGTCGGGGTGGTTGCGGGCGAGGAGTGTTTCGAGGGTGGTGATGTGCTCGCGGCGCTTGACAAGGACGAGGACGTTCATGCCGCTGGTGGCGGCGCGGGCGATGGTCTCGGCGATGAGGGCGTTGCGGATGTCGTCGGCGGCGAGTGCGTTGTCGAGGTCGGGCCAGTAGAGGTGGGGCTCGTCGTAGGTGAACTCGGTGGTCTGTACGACGTAGTGCTTCGGGCCGGGGCGCTCGATCTCCATGGTGTGGCGGATGGGGCCGCAGATCAGCGGCAGGAGTGCGTCGAGGCCGTCGGAGCGGAATGGGGTGGCGGTCAGTCCGGTGACGAAGCGGACGTTGAGATCTGCGAGTACGCGGGTGAGGCCGGCGGCGCCGACGCGGTGGCACTCGTCGATGATGAGGTAGCCGTAGTCGGCGAGGAACTGCGTGCGGGAGTCGGTGCGGCTGATGGACTGGGCGGTGATGATGTCGATGTCGCCGCTGAGCTTCTTCGACTTGCCGCCGTGCTGGCCGATGGTGGGGCTGCTGAGGAAGGTGGTGAGTGCTTCGCGCCACTGGGCGGCGAGCTCCACGTTGGGGACGATGATGGCGGTGGGGACTTGGCGGTGCGCGATCAGTGCGCAGGCCATGACTGTCTTACCGGCGCCGGGCGGGGCGACGAGGACGCCGGTGCGGTGCTTGCGCATTGCGTTGACGGCTTTGCGCTGCGCGGGGTAGAGCTCGCCGGTGAACTCAGCGGGCATGGTGCGCGGCTTTGGGGTTTTGCTGCGGCGGGTGACGGTGTAGCCGGCGGCTTTGAGGATGTTGATAGCGTCGTCGAGGGTCCCGCGGTCAAGGGTGAGCGTGCCGTCGCGTTCGTCGAAGCGGATAATCAGGCGAGGAGTCTGGTAGGTGGACAGGCGCTGGGTCTGGCGGATGTAGAACTGCGGGTTGGGGACTGCGCCGAGGTGGCGAAGCGCGGTGGCAGTGGTGGCGTCGACGCCCTCGAGGCTGATGTGGACGCGGGAATCGTGCCTGACGCGGACCGTGCCGGAGCGTTTGAGGGCTTTGAGTTCTGCCGTGGTTGGCGGTTGGGGAAGCTGGGTCTCCGGGTCCGGTTGGAGATCTGCGGCGATCTGTTTGAGCTGGTTCTTGGAGGCTTTGGTGGTGTTGGCGAGAGCGGCGAACTGGTCGTCGGCGGGCTCGAAGTCGTGGTTGACGAAGACGGTGCGCTGCTCGGCGCGGTGCTGTCCGGCGAGCGGGAGCGCGATCAAGTTGCCGAAGCCGCGGCGCTTGCCCGGCAGCGTGTCCTGGGAAGGGAAGAAGCGATCGAAGCTGGCGAAGTACTGCTTCGGGCTAGCCTTGGCGAGCAGGCCGATGCCTGCGGTGCGGGCGAGGGCGGCCGGGACGGGCTCGCTGAAGAAGAGCCAGACGTGCGCGCCGGTGCCGGAGCGGGAGAGCTCGATGAGCGGGTCGAGGCCGAACTCACGGCAGGTGTCCGCGTAAGTGCGGGCGGCGGTGCGGAAGTCGGCGTCGTCGAAGTCGCATGCCAGGAGGAAGCAGGTATCGCCTTTACACAGCGGGTAGAGGCCGACGTGGAGGTTGTTGTCGCGGCGGAGGTGCTGCTCGAGGACCTTCGGAGTAAGCGGTTTGAGGTTTGGGTTGCTCCGGTCGTAGCGGCCGTAGGAGGCAGGTGACCAGCCTTTCTTCTCGCCGTTGCGCCAGGCGGTGGCGTAGACGTCGTCGCGGCCGCGGAAGTAGTCGGCGAACAGGCGGAGCTTCGCATCGGGGGAGGAGGTGTTGGAGATCTTTGTAGGTTCGGGTGGTGTGGCTTGGTGTGTGGGTTCGGCGTGTGGCGCGGGTGCGGCTTGTGGCGCGGATGCGGGGTCGAGCGGGAGCTGTGGGGCGGGGGCTTCGGCGTGGGTGGTGCTGGCGTTGCGGCTGGTTGTTGTGCGCTCTGGTTGCGTGAGGAAGGCCTCGAAGTCGTCGGTGCCGAGCAGCTTGGCGAGCGCGCGCTCGAGCAGCTGCACGCGGGCCTCGAGATCGTGCGCATCTGGCATGGGCGCTCCACGGGATAGGGGGACAGGGTTGCACGAGGTCAGTGTAGTTGGGGCGAGGAGTCATGGCTGCGAAAAACGCCCGTTGAAAGCACGAGTGGCTGAGTTTGAACACGCCAAATGTCGATCGAATTGCGAAAATTCCGTAATTTGAGTGTAAAATTTTTGGCGTAAGACAATGGACTTGTGGAGTTGACGGAAATGCTTTTGGACATCACTGTAAAGAATGTTTTGTCTTTCGGCCCTCCTACGTCGCTCAACTTGCTGACCGGTTATGAGCACAGGTTTTCCGATACGCTCCCTCTGCTTAAGCTGCGATACAACCGGAAGGTAAACCCAGTTGCGGCGCTGTTTGGTGCAAATGCTTCCGGAAAGTCGAACTTAGTAAAAGTCCTCGAAAAGTGTCGACGGATAATGATTCCGGGGGAGCGGGGAAAAGAACGGCGATTGCCTTTCGAGCCGTTTCAGCTGGATGAAACCTCAGTCAACTCGCCTAGCGAGATAGAGCTGCTCTTCGAACTGAATGACTATATCTACGAGTACTCTGTTGCGTATAACGCGACGGAGGTCGTCGAAGAAAAGCTTGAGCTGTACCTCTCGCGGAGCTCTCGCGTCCTCTTTCAACGCCGTGATGGAAAGGTGTGGCTCGAGGGAGCAGTGGAGCCGATCGGTGAACCGGATGACGCCCTTAGTGCCCTTGCGTACACGGTCCCCGATGACGAAACTCTGGTTACTCACGTAGCGGAAGCCAAAACGAGAAACCTTCCTGAAAAGCTGCAGGAGAAAATCCGGCACATGATTTCTCCGTACTTGTTCGTGCAGAGGCTGGTGTTTGTTGACGCTGAAATTAGCTCATTAACCAGGTTTTTCACGAACACTAAAGCAAATTGGGAATCCGCAATGCCTGAAATTGATGCCGGCATCGTGGGAACAGAAGCGAATAACGTAGACCCTTCCGCAATGGAGATAGATGACGATCTTCTGAGTGAGATTAAAGCGCAATGCGAACGTGGGGAAGCACTTGATATAGAAACTACGGCTGGGCGCTTTCGAGTTGAACACGACGAAGGCGGACTAAAAGTGCGAGAGGTCCAGCTGTTGCACCAGGGCCAAGGCAACTCTTCGAAGACGTTGCCGTGGTCAGCAGAATCTGCTGGCACGAAGTCAGCATCTCGTCTCTTTACATTGTTCGGAGAATTGCAGCGCCCGGGGTCGACGATGATCCTCGTCGTTGATGAGTTGGATCGCAGCTTCCATACAGAGCTTTCGAGGGCACTGATCGATGGGTTCTTGCAGACGCGGACAAAAGAAAGCCGTGCACAACTGATCTTTACGACCCACGACCTTCTACTGATGGATCCAGCTCGATTCCGGAGGGACCAGATTTGGATCGTGGAGAAAGGGTCGCACGGGGCGACCGAGCTGACCCCACTTTCTGACTACGAGGGCATACGCTCGGACAAGGATCTGCGGAAAACGTACCTTGAAGGACGTTTTGGCGGGGTTCCCGACATCCAACCACTCCATCTAGCATTTGAGGGAACACAAGTCTGAATTCGGGCTAGTTGGCATTGAAAGGCGTGAGGGGGCATGGGTCGGATGAATAAGTTTTCGAGGAATAAGGACCGCGCGGGAACTAAATCTCTGCGTAGTCTGTTTCTCATCATTGTCGAAGGCGAAACTGAAAAGGCCTATTTTGAAAACTTCCGAGGGCCGAACATTCGTCTAACTGTGCGTAGCGGTAAAGGGCCAGACCCGAATTCCTTGGTCAAGGAGATGGACCGGCAGCTGGAGCAACTCAGATCGCAACGGGCGCTTCGTCCGAAAATTGACCAAGCTTGGATCGTGCTAGATCGAGATAATTCTTCCGTCGAGCAACTAGAGGTGGCTTTCGACTGGGCTGAACCACGAGTTGACCGCGGAGTTGGCTACTCATGCCCCCAATTTGAGTATTGGCTCCTACTACATTTCGAGGATGCCCATGGCGTTTCCACGCAGCAAGATTGCCTGACTCGGATTAATCGGCATATTCCCCAATACCAGAAGGGGAATAGCCGAATGTTGAGATTTTCGCGCGATCAAATCCAAAAAGCAGTTGAACGCGCCAACAGGCGGTTGCCTGAAGTGCCGAAATCAATACATGAACTTCACGAAAAGATGGGTCATACAACCTCCCTCACCACGCTTCATCCACTTGTGGCGGACTTGTTGAAAAACACAAGATAGCCGAGTATTGGCCGTCTGTGCTGGTTGGGTCAGGGCTCACTGAAAGGTGGGAGCTGACCCCTGTTTGGTAGACACCTCTGATGGACCTGACCCCCGTTAGGTAGACACC
>NZ_KV817975.1:0-1708 GCF_001814825.1 Corynebacterium sp. HMSC071B10
GGCTTGCATCGACATATTTTCCGCCAAGATGCGGTCTTCCACAAGACGGACCACACGGTCCTTCGCATCCTGGTCAAATTTCCTTGGCACGTTCCAAATTTTCCCATCTACTCAAACGGAACAAAACCTGGGACACTTCAGGCGGTGGAAGGCGAACCAGGACGCCAGAGCGATAACCGAACCGCCCACAAGCGCTGCGACCAGGTAAATCAAGGCAGCCTTGAGGGAGAGCTGGTCATCATTGAAAATCTCGTAACGGTCTTCGTCGGTGAACTCGCCTGCGAGCCGGTTTGTGGAAAACTCTGTAGTTTCGTCAAAAGCTGGCGAAGCCTGTTGGGCTTCGCTGCATGATGAGGTGTCGGCCTGCTTGTCAACCATGCTTTTAAGTGTTGCACACGAACGTGAACGACCGGATACCTGCGACGTGGATATCGCTTTGAGGGACGAGTTCTTTAGAGTTTCACGGTAAGGTCTTTACGCGTCGCGAGAAGGAAAGCTCTCCAAAGGATTATTGAAGAACTGGCAAGCCCGATGACCAATCCCCACCACACCCCGTGAGGCCCTAGACCGATGGGAAAAGCAAGTATTAAAGCAGCTGGCAAACCTATAATCCAATAACCAGTGAGGGATGCCTTCAAACCAGTAGTGGTGTCGCTAATCCCGCGCAGGAGACCGATAGCTATGTTTTGTGCAGTATCGACAAATTCCATCACTGCGCCAATAGCCAACAACCCCAATGCGATGCTTAATGTCTCGGTGGCATTGGATTTCTCGGAGCTGCTTATAAATGGGGAAAGTACGAGGCGGGGAGCGCAAAGAAAGCTGACGGAAGCAACAGCAACGATGGCAGCCATCATCGTTTGAGTTCGAATGCCGACTTGGCGTGCAAGGGAGTTGTCATTCAGACCCCAAGCGCGACTCACAAGAATAGAGCTGCCGTGGGAGAACCCAACACCAATCTGGAAAACAATAAAGGTTATTTGATAGACGACGTTGTGCGCTGCGAGTGCTTCTGTGCCAAAGGATCCCATGACCATCGCCAGCACAGAAAACATGCCCGCTTCGGCTCCGTAGGTTGCTGAGACTGGAAGCCCCAGACGAAGCTGAGTGCGGACGAGGTGACGGAGCCTTCCGTGCATCGTGTCTCCGTCGGCACTCCAGAAATCGAGGGCAAGAAAAGTTGAGAGGTCGGGATCTCGGATGGTGATTCGCAGATAAATTAGGGCCGACAATAAATGAACCAGTGTGGTGGACAGTCCAATGCCTAGCAGACCCAATGCAGGAAACGGCCCGAATCCAAAACCGAGCGCGTAGTTCAACGCTGCATTCACTACGATCATCGCCACGGTTATGTGTAGTAGCGATTTTGGTTTGCCGAGGCCTACACAAAACTGACGGGAGACTTGGAACCACAAACAAGGAACAAGACCTGGCGCGAGCAACCACATCATGGAAGTGGCTGCGGAACTAATCTCAGCGGACTGGCCGAAAAACGGTAGGGCGTAGGCAATCGCCATCAGAACCAGTGCTCCCACTAGACCGCTGACAGTTGCTAATAGCCAGCCGGCGCGTGAGAGGTTGCGAATTTCGCGTTGCAGCGTAGCGGCAGATAGTTCGGAGTCCGCTCGCTCGCGAGATTTGCTTTCGTAGAGTGAATGAGCCGACGCAATTCTATTGCCCAGCGGTGTTAATAGGCCCACGGCCATTG
>NZ_KV817976.1:0-7756 GCF_001814825.1 Corynebacterium sp. HMSC071B10
CTACGTGTCCACCATTTGCGGGCAACCCCACAGATCCGTGTAGATCTCGTTGGCGCGCTCCTTGGACGTATCCGACTTGTAGATGTGGTTCTGGAACGCAGCGGTCGCCGCGTTACCGGAACCCTTCGCAGTCGGGTCCTGTCCAGTTTGGGTGTTGTTCACTTCAGACATTGTTCTTCCTTACTTACTTGAGGTTCTTCATGAATACGTTGACGTCATCGGACTGGATGAGGTCGGAGGCCTTGTCGGTCCAACCGTCCAGGTCGTATTCCGCCATGCAGTCCTCGACCATGCCGAACATCTGGTCCTTTACCCCGTTGTTCATGGCGTTGAGCAGCATTTCGATGCGGACGTTCTCGTGGTTGCCGGAGTAGTTGCGCTCGTAGAGCTCGTGGCGCCCGCCAAACTCGGTGCCGATGGAGTCCCACAGCAGCTTCATTAGCTTCACGCGGTCGACAGCGGTCACGCCGTTGGAGCCGCGGACGTACTTGTCCAGGTACGGACGGATCTCGGCGTTCTTGAAGTCCAGGGCACCGGAAGGCAGGTAGATCAGGCCGGAGGCGACATCCTGCTCGATGATCTCCTTGATGCGCGGGTATCCGGTGGCCATGAACATGCGGTACGCCATGCCGTATTCCAGGTTCGGCAGCAGGCTGCCGTCGGCACCCTTGTCCGGGTTCAGCATCATGGCGTCGGTCAGTGCCCAGAAGAGGTTGCGCCAGCCAATCACTTCACCTGCGCGGGCCTGCACGCCGCGGAAGTCGGAGGTACCTGCGATCTCGAGTGCCTTGAGCAGGAGGCCTGCGATGAAGTCGAGCTTCACGGCAAGGCGGATGCAGCCCTGGAAGGTGAAGCGGTTAATAAAGCCGGTCTTCGGCATGAAGCCGTTGATCTGGTCCGGGTCGCCGTACGCGAAGATGTTCTCCCACGGGACGAGCACCTTGTCGAACACGAAGACCGCGTCGTTTTCATCAAGGCGCGAGGAGAGCGGGTAATCGAAGGGCGTACCCGTGATAGCCGCGTTCTGGGAGTACGACGGGCGCGAGATGAGCTTCACGCCCGGGGAGTCCATCGGCACCGTACAGATGATGGCGAACTCCGGACGCTTGATCGGCAGCCCGTAGTGCGAGATGAAGTTGAAGTTCGTAATCGCGGAGCCGGTAGCAACAACCTTTGCGCCAGAGACCACGACACCCGAAGCGGTCTCCTTCTCCACCTTCATGAAGACGTCCTTGACCTCATCCGGCGGCAGGTGACGGTCAACCGGCGGGTTGATGATGGCGTGGTTCCAGTACAGGACCTTCTCCTGGGATTCCTTGTACCAGCGCTCTGCGTTCTCCTGGTAGGGGGAGTAGAACTCCGGCATTGCGCCAAGAGTGCCCAGGAATGCTGCCTTGTAGTCCGGCGAGCGACCGAGCCAGCCGTAGGACATCCTCGCCCAGGCCTCGATGGCGGTACGGGATTCGCGCAGGTCATCGACGGAGCGCGGCACCTTGAAGAACGGGTGCGTCTTACCGCCAGAGCCGGTGTCGGTGTCCGTCAGCAGCTTGTCTGCAGTCTCCGGGTTGTGGAAGCCGTCGTAAAGCCGCGCTGCCATGCGCACCGAATTACGGAACGCGGGGTGCGTCGTCACGTCGTCGACGCGCTCGCCGTGGATGTACACTTCGCGCCCATCGCGGAGCGACTCGATGTACTCGTCGCCCGTCATCGGGAGCTTGGGGTTTTTCGGCTGCGTGCGTTCCGACGCCCGCGAGGGCTCACCCGGGGTTGGCTCAACGTCAGTGTTGCGCAGGTGTTCAGTAGACATGGTGTGTTCCTTTCTCGAGCCCACCGCAATACCGATGGGAGTTGTGTGTTGTTAAAAAGACCGGAAGGACGTGTTGTCCCCGAACCAGCCGATGCTGAGTCCGTCGCCGCAGCAGTCCCAGGGCAGACCGTCCAGGTAGCTTCCGGCTGAGCGGAATTTGCCCGCATGGAACAACAGTGGGGCGCGGTCGGTCACCTCGACGTCGATGACTTCGCCGATGACAATGATGTGGTCGCCGCCGTCGTAGGTTCGCCACGGCTTGCACTCGATCGTCGCGGCGTTGCCCTTGAGCACCGGGATGCCGTCTTCATTTCGCCACGACGGTCCACCAGCCATCGGTTTACCCGCGAAGTTCATGCAGACATCGAGCTGATCTTCCGCGAGGATGTTGATGGCAAAGGGCTGCTCTTCCAGGTACTGGCTTGCCTTGTTGCCACGAATCAGCGTCACCTGCGCGAGTGGCGGGTCGAGCGAGACAGCGGTAAACGCGTTCACGGTCGCTCCGTGGGGCTTGCCGTCTGGGGTCAGACAGGTCACGACGGTCACGCCAGTTGTAAAACGACCAAATGCGTTTCGCAGCTCACGCGAATCGAATTTCTGAGGGGCTTCGGACACCGCAGGCTGGTTCATTTGCGTTCCTCCTTCGACACAATCGCCTATTCAGCGTTCCAACTTGGTGCAGCAGAGCTCTCGAAAGTGCTCTAACGCACAATGTATTTCCGATAGAGTCTTGGATCACGGGTAGAAATACCCGACTTTTGAATCGTGGAGATCAGGCCACCGCGTATTTAGCTAGGTAGAACTACCCGGTTTGCGGGTGAGGAGGTTACGCATATCGTGCGCGTAGACATGCGAAGAGGAGCTCGCCTACCAATGCGCCTCGTCACCAGCTTCATCAGCCGGGAGCCTGAAATTGACCACCTCGTATCCCTGCTGGAGAGCTCGAACCTCATCACCATCACTGGCGCAGGAGGCATTGGGAAAACGCGTCTCTCTCTGGAAACGGGCAATAGGATCCACGAGTCCTACCCGGACGGCGCGTGGTTTCTTGATCTCAGTGCGGCGGATAGCGGCGACGCAGTAGTGCCCCTTGTTGCGACTGATCTGGAGATTCCCGATCAATCTTCCCGGCCTTCGCAAGTCCGGGTAGTGGACTATCTCAGGTCAAAGTCGATGCTGCTCATCCTCGATAATTGCGAGCACGTAGTCCCTGCAGTCAGCGAACTGGCGTACCTCATTCTGACCGAGTGCCCGGGCATAAAGATGATCGCTACCAGCCGCTGCCAGCTCGGCGTACCGGGGGAGAAGTTACTGCACCTGGAGCCCTTGAGCCTCCCAAACGCCGACGCTCTTATAGATTCTGCCGCCCTGGCCAAGACTCCTGCGGTGGCAATGTTCGTCGAGCGTGCGCACGCCGCGGACCCCGCCTTCGAGCTCACCGCCGAGAATGCCTCCGATATTGCGAGCATTTGCCGACGCCTCGACGGCATCCCACTCGCCCTCGAACTCGCCGCAGCACGCATCCGCTCGATTGGCACAGGCGAGTTCGCGGAGCGCCTCGAGCACCAGTTCTCGATCTTGCAAAACGGTCCGCACAGCGCGCCCAGTAGGCAGCAAACGCTAGAAAACGCCGTGAAGTGGAGCTACGACCTCATCGATCCGCAAGCGCGCCTGCTCTGGAATCGGATCTCTATCTTCCCCGATACCTTTGATCTGCCGGCCGCCGAGAACATCTGCGGATTTGCTCCCTTGTCCGAGCAAGACGTCTACCCGCTGCTGGATGCCCTGGTAAGAAACTCCGTTCTCCGGGTGGAGCGAGACCGTAGGCGGGTGCGCTACCGGCAGTTCGTATCCACGAAGCTCTTCGGGCAACAGCAGCTGTCCGCTGAGGAAATGGCCGCTCTCCAGGCCCGTCACCGTGAGTTCTTCCATCGTCGCGCCGCGGAGATGGCAGCACATTGGCCCGGCCCGAACCAGCTCACGATGCTCGAGATGGCACGGGAGGGGCACAGCAACACGGTGCTCGCGCTCGAGCACGCCTACGACACCCGCGAGGATCCAAGCGCCGCCGCGGAACACGTCGCAGCACTGCGTTATCAGTGGGTAGCCGGCTTAGCGCTGAGTGAAGGCCGCGACAGGATCGAGCAATTTCTCGCACTGCCTGGGGTAACCGGGGCATCCCGGGGTGAGCTGCTCTGGGTCGGTGCCTGGGTGTGTTTGATTCAAGGCGACCACGACCGCGCCGGCGTGCTCGTGCAGGAGTGCTGGGACCTCGCCGAAGAGCTAGACAATGTCCACCTCAAGGCACATGCCCGCTGCTGGATGGCCCTCTACCATGTGTTCACGGGATCTCTGGAGCAGGCAATCCCACTCTTCGGCGAGGCACTGCCGCTTTTCGACGACTTAAACGACACCGCCGCCGAACTCATTGCAGGATTCCAACACGCCATGGCCCTGGAGCTCAGCGGTGCCCACAACGAAGCACTGGAAGTATGCGCGCAAGCATTCGCATTTGCCGATGAGTCCGGGGAGCGCTGGAACCGCGCGCACTTCCACTGGGTAGCCGGGATGGCGCACTTCTCGCTCGGTCAGTGGGGAAGCGCCCGTGAACATGCCCGCCAGGGTCTTGAGATCAGTGCAGACTTCCAGGACGGGATCGTCTCTTCGCTCATCGTCGAACTGCAGAGTTGGATTGAATCAGCCGTCGGGAACCATGAGCTCGCGAGCTCGCTAGCTACAGCAGCCGATGACATCTGGCGAGCCCAAGGAACATCGGTGCAGGCATTCGGCCCGGCGATGAAGGCGCGCTCGGTAAAGGCACGTGAACCTTTGGTGCTCGAAGCGCAGCGGGTCCCGAGGTCTAAGAAGGACGCGATTGCCTTTGCCTTGAGCACGTACGACTCGCTTCCCGAACCAGCAACGGCAAACAAGTCAAAGGTTGAAAAGGACTCCCCACTTACCCGCCGAGAGCGCGAGGTCGCGGAACTCGTCGGCTCGGGATTGACCAACCGACAAGTCGCTGACAAGTTGGTTATCTCGACTCGGACGGTGGAAGGCCACGTAGAGAACATCTTCTCCAAGCTGCAGATTAACAACCGCTCGCAGATAGCGGTGTGGCTGCATGGGTGAGCGATACCAACCCAAGTCGTCACCGTAAAAAGCTAAGTAACAACGACAAGCCGCATTGATTCGCAGTACAACCTCAGCTGTCCTTGAAACGATTTCTGATACTATTAAATTCCTCTCGGTAACGAAGCCGAGGATAAGACAAAGATGACTAAGTTCAATGGTGTCGTTCTGCCCTCAATATCCATTAGCAGGTGCAGCTTCAGACATCAGCAACAAAACTTGCCTCCTCTTCGGCGCTGGATTCTGCATCTAAAGAGTTCAATAGTTTCTACAATAAATCTTGCTTGTGGCATGAATCTGAACAAGGACATTCGAAGCAATAAGGAGCTACTGTACCTAATGAATCAAAACAACGAACCTAACAAAGAAGCAGTTGAATGGGCGCGGAACTTCATACACACAGAGGCAGCCAAGGCCGATCCAGCAAGGAAAAGTGCAGCGGAGTTTATTCTCGCAAATGCGCCTAATCTGTCAATGGACCAGACCGACTGGGATGATAGGGTTCACCACTTAGCTGGCGCTGATCATCTAGACGGTGGGGAAAGAGTCATGCTCTATCCAGACCCCGCAAACCAAAACCAGGTTGTTTGCACAGATAGCATATGCGCTGATGATATGTTGATCCCAAACGGCAAGCGGTATCAAGTTCTGGAATTGACGGACGACATTCACCCACGCGAGCTTCTTTCACCGGGCGATTACGACCAAGCCCCGAAGGGCACAGTAGTCTCAGCGAATAACACAATTTACCTTTTTTCTGGTGACGGATTTTGGACTAATTCGCGGGATGACGAAATCATGAATTGCCTAGACATGGCAGAGGTCGGCAAGAGCGAAGTTCTGGTTTGGGGCCATGAAGAGTAATCGCGCCGATAATCATTAGTCTGCTTTTGCGGCTGCAGCGCTATGCAACATTGCTATTGTTTTGTGGCAGTGTTCTGGAAGCGACGATAGCGTAATTAGCAGTATCTTTGAGCAGAACGCATTTTGACGTAGCCAAGACACCGGAGCTTCTCACGCAAGGACATGCCTGCGCCAGAAGTTCTGGACTCTACTAGGAAGATCAGGCAAACTGAACCACTACGAAACACGCATGGCGCGCTATCTCGAGGAGTTTTGGAGTCACTCAATATCAGGCGATATGAGACAAGCAGCGCTTACACTCGCTATTGCAATCGCGGGCGTAGCAATCCTCAATGCTGTCTATTCCTTTTTTCGCACCGAATGGCCGGAATCCTACACCAGCCTGGATTCACGAATCGATCATCAGTACAAGAAAAATCCTGTACGGACAATTATAGGTTTTAGGGGTTTGCCAGTTTCAATGGTCGTGTTCTTGACCACTGAGTTCACTGATAGAGCGGACGGACACGTCTTAGTTGGCTTGCTCTCAATGCTAACTTTGTACATCATCTTAACTACGGGCCGGGCTGTTTTCGACGTCGTAAGACCGCCACGACACTCGAACTATCTGTTTGTCATATTCCATCATGCTGGCCAAATCTGCGTCATAATACTGTTCGCTTCCTTTGGATTGGTAATGCATGACCTCTTCGGTAGTTGGATTCCAAGCGGCGAAGATTTTGCCATCGCACTAGTAGCGGGATCATTTGCATCAATCATGGCAATCTGGACAAAGAATCTGATGTCAGCTGCAAAACTGCCCTTTCCCACGCTAGTCTCCGAACTTCGAAAGGATATTGGAGCTAAGCAGTTAGCCTTCGCTCGAGCACTAAGCCGTAACTACGATTCTTCCGGAAACCTCGGATATCTGGTGGAGGCCATTCTGCTGGCCGAGGCACAGCAACGGCCTAAGTGGTTTAGACGGATTGAAAACTTTACCGGGAAAATCGGCCGAACGGGAACCTATGGAGTAGCGCAAGTTTCGGCTCCAGCTCCTATTTCTGATGAAAGGTCTATTGAATTGCTAATCGAACAACTCATTGCACGGGCGAGTTTTAGATTTGACGAGAACAATTTTGATCATGCAGAACTTCACAAGTTATTGTTGCAACATAACCCCGACCCCGAGCATGTCGGCCGGATCATGCAGTATTTTTATGGCATTCAAGAGTATATGCTCCAGAATTAAATAGCGAAACCACCATTTCATTAATCGGGAGACGAAACATTCCGCTCCATGCTTCCCGAGCTAGCCGTTTCTTTTATCCACAACGCCCCGGTTTTAAGGAAGCCTAATAAGGCCTTGTTGCTAGGGCACAGGCGCAGGAAAGAACCGAGCGATTCCGTTTCTACTTAAGCACGTGCTGGCGGTGCTTAGCTTGCCGATAACCGTCTACGCCTTTTCCGGCGCATGGCATCTGATGTCGGCTGCGGGTTTTTGGTACCGGTGTTCCGAAGACTCGGTACTGCCCCGTTCCGAGTAGTTGGTACCGACACCGTCACCGATGCCGAGCCGACTGTAGCGGCCCGGCTGTAAGAATTGCTTGTCGTTCGGGCCTACTGAGGCTGGGGCCTTGCGCATGGTGAAGTCTCCTAAGCGAATTCGGACCGCTTTGCTGCAACCGGCTATTCGGCTGCAGTGTGTGCTCGCGTTCGTCCGGTAACGGTTTGGTGTGCCTCCTGGCAGCTCAGAACGCTTTGGACCCCTCGGGCGGAGCCACCATATAACGTTGGCGGCCCGGCATCGCGGCAGCGTTGCCTCTCTCGAGCGGGTCTCCAGACGGTTCCTTTCAGGCGGGAGCTGACGCATACACTGCCACTACCGAACGACGACACTTCCTTCATCAACAATGAGAGAAAACTGACTGTAGTACCGGATATACGGAACACCGGTACCAACTACGCGGAATCGCGGTA
>NZ_KV817976.1:7856-36037 GCF_001814825.1 Corynebacterium sp. HMSC071B10
GGAATCGCGGTACCAACTACCCCGAATCGAAAATCTGACACCACTTACACCGTCTTGATCATTGCCGATGTGCTCTTGATAGGAACGCTGGCCTAGACCATTAGGCAGAAGTGGAAGAGGCGGTAAAGGCCTCGACGAAAACACCTCCGCCTCGAATACCCCGAAGCGCTGCGAGCCCATTGTGTGCGGAGGTTAGCGACGGCGTTCTAGCTTTGCCCCATCACTCCACACCATCGACGGCACTGACGTCGACGATCGGGGATTCCTCCTCTCCCTCAGGTGCGGCCAGGTGTACGCCCCACTCGAGGAAGCCCTCGCTGCCTTTGATGGCGGCGTGTGGCGAACCGACCGCAATGGCGACGCCGATCTCGCCCTTCGACCAGTCCGGCTTTGTGTAGGTGCCGAGCTTCTTGGCGAGTTTGACGTCCGCGGGGTCGCGGTCGTCGAAAAGGGTCAACAACACGGCAGCGCGTTTGTGGGCTTCCTCGCCTGTGACGTCGAATGGCTCGGCGTCTGGGGTGTAGTCCGCATTGACGTGTATACCGGCCTTGGCCATTGCTTCGATTTCTGGCTGCCGGTGGACCGAGATTGGATTGCCGGAGGCAATACTCTCGAGGACATAGGTGTCCTTCCTGTCCGTACCAGTGATGTCATTACGGTCTTCACGGCGTTTACGCACCACGAGGGGCACGTCGAAGGGAACGCCGGGGATGCTGACGGTTTCCGGAGTATTTCCCCGCTTTTTGTTCTTGGGAAGCAAGATGCCTACCTCAAGGAGGTCGGAGCGAGAGGGGTCAGCGTGGCGTCCCCGCCCCAGCAAACCGCGGAGGTACTCAACGAGGGGTTGGACGATGTTCTGCTTGTAATTGATGGACTCGTTCCAATTCATTGCGTCGAGGATCTGGATGAATTGCTGGGCAGGCATCGTGCCGCAGTAATAGTCCTTCACGCCATGGCGGTGGGTCACTTCATCTTTCCACATTCCTTCCTTGCGGTAGAAGGCAGCTGAGACTGAGGGCGAACTCATCGTCTTAAGCATGGGGATCGCGACATTTTCAAAGTTCTGGCGCAACGCTTCCTTCTGTTCCCGGACGGGGATGGAGTTGAATTCCACCGGGTGCGGTGCCGCTGCCTGCTTCATGATGTACGCGTTGAACATCTTCGAACTGCTCGTTGGTTTCAGGAACGGCAACGATTGCCGGACGAGCGGTGCAAGCTTCATTGGGGTGAGGCGAGGCGCATTGTCGTCGTCAAGCTCGGAGAACGCCTTGATGTTGTCACGGAAGACTTCTTCGTCGTGCATGGCGGCTTCAAACATTTCGACCAGGTCAGCAGGTGCGTACAGTCGGACGAGGTCTTGGTAGCCCTTGCGGAACCCGAACCAGCGTCCGGTTTGCATGAGCGTGTCTGCGCTGCCCGCTCTGCGACGGAAATAAGAGACGGTGAGCCCCTCGACGGTATAACCACGCGAGAGTTTCGTGCCGCCGACCAAGACCTTCCAGACCTTGCCAGCCTCGAAGTTCGGGGAGTCCTTGCCATCCGTGTCTACCTGCATCACCGGACCCGAACCATCGGTGACGCCGACCATCATCTCTGCGAACGCTTCATTGATGAACGGCAACAACTCTTCGTAGCGTTCGGGATACGGGTAGCCGGGGTTGTAGCGTTTCTCCTGCATTACAGGCAAGAGGTCGGCCTCGAAGAGCTGCTTCATCTCGGGAATCGGGCGGCCAAGGTTATAGCCACGCTCCCTCCACAGTTCACGAAGCATCTGTGCTGCGTCTTGGTGAATGGCAGTATCGACGCCCTCGTGGACCAGCATCGTGTGGTGTCGGAAGGAATACTTCGGGTCTTTCGCTTCACGATACTTCTTCAGGGCTCCGGTGAGAACGAACATATCCAGGGCTGTTTGGAGCTCGTCCCTCCGCGTTTCGTCATAAAAATCATCGCTCACTGAACTTTCGTCGATGAGATCACGGATGAACGCCTTACTCTGCGAGTTCTTAATCGTCGGGATTTCGCTCCCATCGGCGAAGTCTGCGCGGTCGTGGAACCAGCGCGCACCACGATACGCTGGCGGCTCCTGCAGCATCAGCACGAAGTGGTGCGGGTACAGGTCAACCGGGTCGTTGGGGTCAATGAACACGTTCGCGAATGGGGTAGCGGTGTAGCCGACATACTGTGCGCGAGGGCAGTTCTGCAGGATCTCCGTGATCTGCTCATTCACTGCTGTACGGTCGACTTCCTCTTTGCTCCCACGGCTCTTCTGTGGGCGGGTGTTAATCGACGCCTGGTCGGACTCATCGTCGATGACCAGCACTGGGAGGTTCTTAAACTCGGGGTCTGCACCAGCGGCACGGCGTAGATCTGAGTTGAAGTGGCGCAGAACGGTGGCATTCTTTTTCACCACAGCAACCAAGCACTTCATGTTCTCTAGGTTGGAAGGGTCATACATCGGCTTTGACTTGTCCGGACGCTCGATATCGATGGCGTTGGTGCCTTTACGCTGGTAGTCAATTTTCGACGTCGTGACGCGACGGATGCGCGGGAAGCCGGGCTCGCCGTAGCGTGGCCCATGACTCAGGAACGCACCACCACGATCGTTCCAGTCCCGCTCCCACTCCTCATCCTCGTTGAAGTAGGTCTCGTACTTCACCTCTTCCTTCGTAAGGTTTTCGTAATCCAAACCATCGAGCACTGCTTCCTTACCGCACAGCTCCTTATCCATTCGGCGCTGCGTCTGCTCGCGGAGGTTGTTCATCGTGCCGGCGAGGATGATGATGAAGCGGTACCCGGCGTCGATGGCCTTGGCGGCAAGCGCGGTGAAGTTTGCGGTCTTTCCCGACTGCACGTAGCCCACCACCAGGCCACGGGAAGACTGGTACTCGGCCTTCGTCGGGTCTGTGAGGCGACGAAGCACCTGTGTTGCTTGCTCGTCAACGGCGGCGATGGAGGCCGCATCCCAGTTATTGCGGGACAGGACGTACTTGTAGTCGGTCCAATAGTTCGCGTTCTTGGCAGCACGCTCGGGGGTGTACCAATCATCAAAAACCCGGTCAACGATCACCGAAGGCTCGGGCGATACGAGCAGCTCGTCGATCTCCTCCGAAAACGCGCTGAGCCCCAACTGTTCCAAAATCCATGCGATCCGCTCGGCGGAGTCCGGTGGAGTTGCAGTCTTCGGATCGAGCGTAGCCCCGTCAGCATTTGCGATCTCGGTGATGTAGGAGACGAGCGGCTGGGCGTCCGCATCCGAGCCCTTGCGCAGGTATTCGCGGAGCTGGTCGTCACTAAGCGGGGTTCCGGTGAGCACTTCGAACCCCTGTTGGATCGCGGGGCGGACGCGGAGGCTCCGCGAGTCGTACAGACGTGAAATCACGCTCTTGAGATCGTTGAAATCCATTATTCGCTCCTACTATTCGTTTCTGCTTGCGCTGCGGCGGTGAGAAGCGCATTCCACACTTCTACGTTCGCATTCGACTTTTTGGTTCGTTTTTGGATGGTGACGTCGTTAAAGAGAAGGTACAACAGCGTCTTGACAATCGGCGCGTCATTGAGCGAGCCTCTGCCAGGATTGATGAGTTTGCGGTACTTCGCGTTGATGTAGATGCAGTGGTTGGGCTGATCGATTTCGACGAAATCGTCGCCCGGAAGCTGCTTGTATTTGATGTCGATTGGGTCGGTGAAGCGGAGGCGCGCATGCTCCTCAACTGCACGTTTAACCTCCGGGGCGATGCCGACGCCCGCCTCTGAGATCTGATCGGCGTTGCCCGACTTCTGGTTGGACTCCCGGAGGACATCGCGCGCATCGGCGCAGACGTCATCGAACGTATATTTCGAGTCTTTGACGTCCCGGAGGGAATCGATGAACCTGTGGAAGCCTTCACTCAAGCGCACGGAGCGCTTCTGCGGGCTCACCATGAGGTACTCGTTGATCACTTGTGGGTCGTCGATAATGATTCGGAGCAGCTTCGTGTCTTTACTGTCGCGGCGGAAGCCGCTCCAGCCACCGCCGGTGAGGAGGCGGTCGGCGTCGTAAAAGTAGAAGCCCTGGTGACCCATCGCGTCCTTGCCCTCAAGGATGAACTCGTCCTTCACGGAACGGTTGGTCCAGATATGGGCGGTGACACCCGGGGCGCCCGGTTTTCCGCCGACGGTGAGTGTGCGCGGGTAGTCCTTGCGCGCTGAGCGGCTGTAGCCGACGGGGTTGATTGGTTTTACTGCAGGGTTCGGTGCCCAGTCGGCATCGTCCCAGCGGGTGAACATCGAGACGTTGAGGTCGCCGCGCTCGAGGAAGCGGTGGTAACGGATACCGATGTGGCGGCGTACCTTCTCTAACGTGCTGGAGAGGAAGCCGAGGCCTTGCGCTTCATCTTCGCCCCGGTAGACGTAGGTGAGGCTGTTCCACACGATGCTGGTTCCGTGCTTGAGAGTGAGCATGTCTGCGCGGAGGTTCCAGACGTCCATGATGGAGCGCTCGCCCAAGACGCCTGCGTCAAAGCTTCCTTTGCGCAGCTCGTAGCCAGCCGAGTGCTGGCCGCGTTGGCGGGACACCGCGGTGACGATCTCCGCGTTACTGAACGAGCCCTCCTTCATGCCCATCCCGTACCGGCCGATGTTCTTTTTGTTGCGTGCCTGGTGCCCGCCGAGGCGCAGGATCTCCTGCATCTGCTGCAGGGACATGCCGGTGCCGTCGTCGTGGATGCCGATCTGCACCAGGCGGAACCCGTCGACGTGGAAGTGCAGCACTACGTTTTCGGCGTGCGCATCGATGGCGTTATCGATCAGCTCATCAAGGCCCGTCACCAGGTCATGGTTCGCCCCGAGGGCGTGGTGGATTCCCTCGGTGGGTGGGAGGGCAACGACGTGTTCAATGTCGTTCGAGATCTCTCGGGAACTCATCCGTGAACTACCTCAGCCCCTCCACGATCCGGACCGTTTCCACAGCGACCCGCGTGACCTTACCAATCAGGTCCACGATGTAGCGCGGGTTTCCTACCTCATTGGACCAATCATTCGGATCGTTGATGATCCCGGACGCCTTGTCCTTTTTCACCTGGTAGCGATCAATCAACCACGCCAGCGCAGAGCGCGACCCCAGCATGTACTCGTCAGCCTCAGCCGGAATACCAGTAATGGTGACGCGCTTGTTGTAGATCAGCTTGGTCACATCGTTGACGTTTTTGCCCGTCACCGGGTCCTTCTTGCGCGCCCACTTCATCTTCAGAACACGCCAGGTCTCCGGATCGGACTTATCGCCCTTCACCGCGATATCCAGCGGATACGGCTCCACATCCTCGTAGCCGACGTGCAGGTCCATCAGTTCCTTGCCGGAACGCGCGAACTTGTCGAACTCCTCACGCGTTCCCGGCGTCTCAATGTGCGGCAGCATCTTCTTCAAATCCGCCGCGTACGCCTCCCGGTAGTTCGGGTCATGCAGCTTGCAGTAAACGAAGTGGAAAATATCGTCACCGGTCACATCCACACCCAGTGCGTCGCGGTAAAGCGCCTTGATCGCATCAGTGATGTTGTCCTTGCGCACATACCCCGCAACGACCTCGCCGACCTGCCCATATATCGAGGACTCACCCTCACTTATCGACGCCCCCTCGCCAAACAACCCACCATCCTCAGCATCCACGGGCTCCCAGGTGAAGCGGGAGAAGAACTGGCCAGCGTTTGAACCATAGAGAGCTAAGTCTGGAAGCAGCTTCGTTGCGAATACGGAAAATGGCTTCTCTGCACCGGGGTTCAGTACGTAGTAACCAGCATTGTGGTGCTGGGGCGTCGGGAACATCGACGGCAACTGATACTGCCTATCGACTAATTCTTTCGCGAAGTAATTACGCTGTTTGAAAAACGGGCGGTACAAGGAGGTGTACACACGGTCCGTATCAACCGCGATCTCTGTTCCGCGGGCTAACTCCTGCTTCAGGTTGACATTCCATGAACCTCGCGTGCTATCGACCAACTCAGGATGCTGCGCAAACAGCGCGTCGACACCCCGCTTGCTCTCCTCAAACCCTTCGTTTCGCAACACAGCCTGTGCCTGGTTGTAGTTTGTAACGTGAGCGCCGATATTTTCTACGAGTTGGGCGGTTGAAGAAGAATACGACCAGGCGTCCCGCGCAGTAGAAAGGCCACGCGAATGCTCTTCAAAGAATTTCGTCGAAGTGCCCTTCTTCTCACCAATGACCGGCCAAGTTGCGAACTTGTCATTGCGCTGGTTGAGCCAATCCCCTTCTTTATTGGGCTGAATTTGCTTCCAACTCAGTGAGTCGATGCTGTTGCGTGCTGCTAAGTCCAGCTTTTCTTCTCGCGTTGCTCCATTAGGAGTTTGTACGTAGTTCAGCGTAAATCCCGTTGCTTTAGGATTTTTAACACCGATGAGAATTGCCACGGTGGTCTGAGAACCAGAACCGAAAACCTGTCCGCCCTCTTCTCTCCAGTTCGAGCTGCGCATATTTCCGCGAAGGTTAAACACGTACAGATCGGAAAAGTCATCCTGCATTGAAAGACGCACACCGTCACTGGTGTTGCCATCGATCCATCCACCATTGGAAACGAAAGCGACGATGCCTTGCTCCCCAATCCGATCTGTCGCCCACCGGAACGCGCGCAAGTACGAGTCGTAGAGCGAGTTCTTATTCGTCGCCGTCGACTTTGCCGCATACGTCTCCGCAATACGTGCGTCCAGCGTCGGGTACTTCAGGTTCGCATTATTGTCATTCGCGTTCGTCTGACCTACCGAGTACGGCGGGTTGCCCACGATCACGTTGATCGGGGCTTTCTTCTGCCGCACGATACGCTCGTTGTTGTTCTTAAACACCGTCAGATCCAGAATGTCACCGTCCTCGTGAATCTGGAAGGTGTCGGCAAGTGCGATGCCTTCAAACGGTACGTACTCCGGTGCGGGCCGACCCTCACGCTGCGCTGCCTCAGCCTGCAAAGCGTTAAACGTCGTCTCGATATTCACCGCCGCCACGTAATAGGCCAGCAGCATGATCTCTGTTGCGTGCAGCTCATTCGCGTACTTACGCGCCAGGTCCTTCGGGTCGATCAACCCGGACTGCAGCAGGCGCACCATGAACGTGCCCGTGCCCGTGAACGGATCCAGGATATGCACGCTCTCGTCGGTCAAGCCGCGGCCGAAGTGTTGCTTCGACACGTCATCGGCAGCGCGCAGGATAAAGTCCACGATCTCCACCGGGGTATACACAATCCCAAGTTTGTCGGCGTCGCGCTTAAATCCCTTTTTGAAGAATCGCTCGTAGAGTTCCTTGATCACCTGCTGCTTACCAGAAGCACTCGTTACTTCAGAGGCTCGAACTCGCACTGAAGCGTAGAACTTCTCCAGCGAATCAGTTTCAGCATCCAGATCACTATCGTCGAGGGCGTCCACCATGCGCTGCATGACCTGGGAGACCGGGTTGTGGGCGGCGAAGTCGTGCTCGCTAAACAGGGCGTCAAACACCGGGGCGGTAATCAGATGTTGTGACAGCATGCTGATTGCCTCGTCCTCAGAGATCGAGTCGTTGAGGTTTCCGCGCAGGCCCTCGACGAATGTGTCGAACTCACCGCGCAGTGTCGCATCCGCGTTGTCGAGCAGTGCGCGGATGCGGGTGACCTGCGCCTTGGAGATGTCGGCGACGTCGTCGGCCCAATCCTCCCAGTAGGTGCGGGTGCCTACCTTGTCCACCAGCTTGGTGTAGATCGCCTCCTGCCACTGCTCAAGCGAGAACAGCGCGATCTGCTCCACAACGTTCGCGCTGTCGTCGTACGGCTGGGCGTCATTCCCGTCAAGCTCTTTGACCTTGTCTTTCGGCTTTGTCACGTGATCAACGTCAAGGGGGATCTCCGAAATATCACCCTCGTTGAAGTCAATCGAGTTTACCTTGGCGTTAAAGCGGTCATCGTGCGCACGCAACGCGTTGAGGATCTGCCACACAACCTTAAACCGCTGGTTATCGTTCAGTGCCTCTGACGGCGACACCCCCGGCGGTACAGCTACCGGCAAAATCACGTAGCCGTAGTCCTTCCCCTCCGACTTACGCATGACACGGCCAACGGACTGCACCACGTCCACCATTGAATTGCGCGGGTTAAAGAACACCACCGAGTCGAGGGCGGGGACATCGACGCCTTCGGACAGACACCGAGCATTCGTAAGCACACGAGTCTCGTTTGCCGGAATATCCGACTCGAGCCATGAAATCTTATTGCTCCGCTCCAGCGCATTCATACTGCCATCCACATGCTGCGCAGCAACTCCCAAGTCCACGTTGTGCAGCGAAACATCATTCAACACCGCGTGCTCCCGAAGCAGCTGCTGATGGGAAGACACCAACACCGGGAAACTCTCCGCAATCAACTTTGACGTCTTAATGTCCTTCGCGAACGCCACCGTGCGATGCATCGGCTCTGCATCCTCGTCAAAGCCGCCCTTCTTGCCCTGCAAACCCCCCGAACGCTTCGCCAAACCATTCCACGCGCCGATCATCGCAGAGGCCGTCGTCAAGTTCATGCCCTCATGCGTGCGCAACGCCATCGCCTCAGCCGCGACATCCTCATCCACCGTCATCACAAGCACGCGATAATCCGTGAGCAACCCCTTCTCGACGGCCTCCCCGAACCCCAAACGGTGCAACTCAGGGCCATACACAGCCTCATCATCCATCGATGCCAACTCCGCCGAATGCTGCACCGCCTTATCCTTCACACTTTCGTCGAACAAGCGCGGCGTCGCCGTCATATACAAACGCTTCGACGCACGAATGAACTCCGGATCATGCACCTTCACAAAGTTCGACTCGTCCTCGCCGGCCAGCGTCACGCCCGTCGTGCGGTGTGCCTCATCGCAAATAATAAGGTCGAAGTCCTCCAACCCCTGCTGCTGCGCATCATGCACCGCCTGAATCGACTGATACGTAGAAAACACCACATTCAGCGCCTTGGCACGCTTCCCCCGCTGATACCGCGCCGCAATATCCGCCCCAGAAGTAGACACCTGCACTTCCAAATCATGAGCCGCGATATCCTCAGCCTGCTTCCCCACCTTGCTGTCAGAGCACACCGCGAACGCCTTCAAGTCAATCGTCGCCTGCGCCGTCCACTCCTTCATTGATTGCGACAACAACGCAATCGACGGCACCAAAAACAGCACCCGCGCCTTACCGTTATTCTGCTGCACAACACGCTCCGCCAAACGCAACGCCGTAAATGTCTTACCAGTCCCGCACGCCATAATCAGCTTCCCGCGATCGTGCGTCTTAAAGCCCTCAAGCGTCTTCTCAATCGCTATCGCCTGATGCGGACGCGGCTCAAAGGTCTCTCGGCGCGTCAAATGCACCTCAATCTCCGAACCAGGGAACACTACATCCCAATTCACTGGAGAATGCTGAATATCCGAAAACCCAATACGGTTCACGGGAATCTGCTGATTCCGCAACGCCTCCTCAGCATGACTCGACCATAAATCCGTCGTGGAAATAATGTAACGCTGAGCAAAAAACTCAACGCCCTTTTTCGTAGTAAACGAACGCCCCGACGCCTCAAAAAACGAATCCAGCTGCCCCTTCTGAATATGCGTCGTAGGCAGGTAAAACTTACACTGAATAGCCACCCACCGGCCGTCCTCCACCCGGCGCGCAACCAGATCAATCCCCGTATCCGCCTTGCCGCCATTAAACGGCCAATCACCCCAGCGGTACACCTGATCAAACTCCGGGGCCAACGTCGGATCCGCTCGGAAGAAATTCACCATCAACTTCTCAAACGCAAGCCCATACTTGCCCTGTGGCTGATTCTCACGAAGCTGATCAAGAACGTCGCTAAAGGTTGCCATAAGGAATAACCTGCCAAATCTGAACGGGAACATGGGAACAAGGTGGACGGCCTGGGAGCAGAGCCCGTGGGGCGAAGTCCGTGGGTGAAGTCCAGGTTTTAATCTAGCCGGTTTGGTGGGGAGATATAGGCTTCGCGCGAAGAGTCGAGATTTTGTGTGAACAGAATTGCGGGTGGGGCGGAGCTGGCGTCGATAAGCTCTGGTCGAAACCTTGAGGAGCAGCAACCCCGATCACCCCGAATTTCTGGCAATTCACTGATAGTAGAAAACACACCGACTGTCCCTGAAGAGAAGAAACTTTCACCGGAAGGCATCGCAGGAGTCGTCCTCGGGGTGCTTGCTGTAGTGGGTGGCATCGCCGTTGCGCTACTGCCGCAACTCCGCGAAGCGCTCAACCTCAAGTTTTAAGGTCGCTGAGCTCCGTTCCGAGGGTTCCGCTTGCCTCGGGTGCATCATGGTTTTCGCATGCTCTTTCCCTCCCAGACAAGCCTTTGCCTGTGCGGAATAGCACATTGGCTGAGGGTCGGAACGAAGAAGTACGAAGGAGGGGTTCCCCGTTACCGGGTGCGTACCAGCTAAAAGGGCATCGATGCGCTGCGAAGACATCGGCAGAGGGAACTCGAGGAAGACGTCGACATCCATCAGCCCAGCAGCCGCTAGGTCCTCCGCCAGTACCGGGAGGCTGTTCCGCCAGGATCTTTGCTCAGCTGCGGCAGACCTCGGTAGTGAACTATCTAGCTGAGTCGAAAGTAGCTGTTCCACGAGGCTTTCCGGGTCAGATGCAGCGGTGATGAACTCCCCGCTCTTCATCTGCAGAGCAGACAATACAGCCTCCAAGCACACTAAAAAGTGCGATGTGGAGGCATTTCAGCGGACAAAGCCTGAGTAAGGTATGCCGAAGCCTGTCGGGATCGCGTTACCGCACCCATCCTAACAACCAGGATCGGTGTGAATCGAGGTTTCAGCTTCGCTGTTTTCTGTCCGTCAGACCGCGAGAGAAGTCTGAGTGCGAATTTGGTTGCGATTTTGATTACGCTTTTGGTTTATATTTTGAAGAATCGCACTCAGAATCGTTCACACAGTGTGCACACAGCCCTTCTACCTGCGGGTTTGGATTGCGATTTTGGTTTATATTTTGGTTTATATTTTGAGTTATACTTCTTGGCGTGAGCGAAACCGCTATCAAAACCACCATCAACACTCTGCGAGACATCGGCAACGACACATACAAGATCGAAGCAAAAGACGCCTCGCACGGCCTGCCCAAGAGCATTGATGAAACCCTCTCCGCGTTTGGGAACATGCCAGAGGGTGGCGTCATCCTGCTCGGCGTGGCAGAGGAGGACGGCAGCTTCCCCGTGACCGGAATTTCCAACCCAAAGACCATAGAGAGCCAACTGGCCAATAAAGCACGCCAGAAGATTGTGCCTCCCCTCCATCTCGGCGCTATCGAGACCGCAACAATTGATGGCAAGACTGTGCTGCAGTGCATCGTTCCTCCACAACCTTCGGACCGGAAGCCGTTCCGAGTTGGGACAGGCGGCCCCGCCTACATCCGATCCGGGGATGGTGACTACGAGCTCGACCCAAACGAGGAGCAGCTCCTTGTTTCACAACGCGGAGTACCAAAGCACGACCGAGCACCAGTGGAGGGTGCCAGTGTCGAACGAGACCTCGACCCGGACCTGCTTGAGCAGTACCTGGCGCAGGAACGCTCGCAGTCCAGTAGGCTCGCCCAACTCCCGCGCGAGGACCAGCTGATCCGCACCAACGTCGTTGCACCCGAGACAGGGGAGCCCACGGTGGCAGCAATCTATGCCCTCGGAATTCACCCGCAACAGTTTTTGCCGCTCAACGTCAAAGCACACGTCACCCGCGGTCCGAATGATCCAAAAGCGATGCGAATGCGGGACAGAGAGGAGTTCACCGGGCCGGTCCCCGATTTGCTCGAAGCGGTAGTCGAGTGGGTCACCGACCACCTGCAAACAACCACCATCTTTACTGATGGCCACGGAAAAGACGTGCCGGAGCTTCCCACACTGGCTATTCGAGAGATCGTAGCCAACGCGCTTGTTCACCGTGACCTGTCTCCGGCCAGCATGCTTGCCTACACGCAAGTAGTGAAGCACGCAGACAAGCTCATCGTGGTCAACCCTGGCGGGTTGTGGGGGTTGACCGAAAGCAAACTTGGTAACACCGGACCTCGGGCGCGCAACCCGGTGTTGTACCGCATGTGCACTGCGGTAAAGACACCGAAGGGCCACCGCGTTATTGAGGCAAGCGCAACTGGCATTCCCGCAGTACGTGAGGCACTTCATGATGCCTTCCTTCCCGCTCCCTACTTCAAAGACAGGGTCATCGACTTCCAAGCGATCCTGACCTCTTCGACCATGCTTTCCGAAGAAGATCTCGCTTGGGCCACGAATCTTCCGGGCGGGGAAGTGTTTTCCACGGCGCAGCGCCATGCGCTCATCCGAATGCGCAACGGTGAAACGCTTACTAATGCGTCCTACCGCCAAGAATTTCCAATGGACTCCACACAAGCACGCGCCGAGTTGCAGCAGCTCGTGGAATTTGGCCTGGCCTCCACGAGCGGTCAAGCGGGCGGCACCGTCTACTCGTTCCGCCAGGAGGACACACCTGCTCCAGCAACACCCGAGTCAGCAGCTCCAAAGCCTGCACAGCCGCAGGCCCGCGTCTACCTGCGGAGTGAAGAAAAGGTCGCCTTGATCCGCGAAGCACTCCAAGATGCTGGGCAGCCGCTGACCAAGCGCGAAATCTCCGAACGCACCGGTATGAGTTACGGGCAAATAAACCCGACGCTGAAGGCGATGGAGCAACAGGGCACCATCGTGTTCACGGAAAAGCAGTGGAACGCGAGGAACCAGCGTTACGCGCTGAGCGGTGAACGGGGTGAGTAGGCACAGGACAACGCGGCGTCGATAAGCAAAAAGCCCCTAGTCCTTGCGACCGATGACGCCCTGGCGGCGCAGGCGGGAAAAGAGCACCGCGCCGATCGCCAGCACGATGACCAGGGAAACCCAGAACTCGGTGTGGCTGTCCTCGGCGCGCGGCCACAGGTCGATCAGACCCGGCACCGCGAGCGCGAGACCGGCGATCGCGATGTTGATGCTCAGGGCCTCGCGGCGCTCCTGATCCTCCGCCTCGCGGCGGCGCTCCTGGCGCTCCTGCTCCTTCTCGCGCTCCTCCTTCTCCTGCGCCTTCTGGCGGCGCACGGTATCCAGCGCCACCTGGATCGAGTCGGCCTGCGTGGCATAAATGTCCTTGCGAAGCTCCAGCTCAGAGACGATTTCATCGAAATTATCGCGGGTGCCGGTGGCGAGCAGCATGTGACGCAGCACCGCGGTGTCGACGGGGCGGCCGCTGACGGACTCGTACCAGAGGTGGTCGCGGAACACGACGAGCTCGGTCTGCAGCGCCTCGAAGTTGCGCAGGCTGCGGCGCAGGGTTGACGACGCTTTCTGGATGTCGTCGTCGCTCCACTCGTCCTTCAGGCGCAGCTGGTCGATCTCCGTGGAGCCGAAGGTCATCGCGCGCAGCTGCTTGGCCATCTGAGCGAGGTACTTGTCGGCGCGGCGGACGAGGATGGCGAGGTCGACAAGCCGGGTGCCGGTGTGGATCCAGAAGAAATTGTTGGCGTTCTCGATCGGCGCGCGGCGCACCACGGCCAGGCCGTTTTCGTCCGAGTGGACGGTCCAGTCGCGGAACAGCTGCACGCGCGAGGCGTCGAGCGAGTGCTGGTCAAGGGCGGTGAGCTCCGGCTGGAAGAGATCGGCGCGGGTGGCGAGGAACCACGCCCAGGCGTCGTGAACCGTCCACGGGCCTAAGTCCTGCTCACCGGGCTGCTGCATGCGCTGCGGCAGCTCGAGGCCCTCGCGCGCGGGGATCGCGGTAATCGTCGTGTACGGATTGCCCGCGGTGGGGCCGTCCTTCTCCTGCGCCCACCTCAAGCCGCCGCCGTTTCCGAAAGCCAGGCTGGTGTTACCGATTGTCTCGCCGAAGCGTGCGAGCAACAGGCTCAAGAGGTTTTCCTTGCGGACCACGGTGATGCGGGTGGGGTTTGGGGTGTGCTCGGGCAGCAGCGGGACCCTATTGCGGTTGCGGAACAGCGACTTGGAAATCGCCTCGAGTGCGGCGCTCGAGCAGTGCTCCGCGACGACGTGGAAGACCAGGAAGTCGTTCTGGAAGGTGGTGTTGGTGGCGTTTTCTGCGTCCTCTGTGTCCTCTGTGCTCTCGGTGCCGATTCTGCGCAGCCCCGGGCCCGTGTACTGCAGGTGCTCCACGCACGCCAGCGAGATCCGCGCGTGCGGATTGTGCAGCTCGCGGCCCTGGAAACGCTCCAGGTTCCGCGTGCTGCCGCCAACCGCCGCGAGCACCTCTAGGTCGTCCACAAGCACGAACTCGGCGCCTGGGCGGACTTGCTGGCGGGGGTCTTCCGGCGGCGTCTTCCTGTTTTCCGAGGTGATGTCCGGACGGAAGAGCAGGCGGCGGGCGCGCACGCTGGTTTTGTGGCGCGTGTGCTTGGGCGAACACTCTGACGCGCCGCCGACCGCGTCGACGGCCTTTGCGCCCACGGACTCATCCAGCGGCGAGCGGAAGCGGGAGTTCGCGCCTTTGAGGAAGACGCGCGGGGTGTAGTGGTAGGCGGCTTTGTCGAGGAGGTGGGAAGGGATGTCGGTGGCTCGTCGATAAGCAGCGGCCTCGGCGTCCCACACTGGGACCTCGATCGACTTGATCCCGCGGAAGCGGCCCGGGGCCCATTCGGTGTCATCCATGTTGGCCAGGGCGTCCGGGAACACCGGCAGGATCACCGCGAAGTGGGCGAGGCGCCAGTCGGGCAGGCCCTCGCGCGTGACGGTAAAGCCGTTCGGCAGCGGGAACTTCGTGCCCTGGAAGCTGTAGGCGTCGCTGTTTTGGACATCGTTGGCCTGCTCCGGGGTCAACGAAGCGGTGTCGTTCTTCGCCATGGGGTCCTTCTTCGGCGTGTGTCGGGCTTGCTCACGATGATGGTACGACAGCGCGGGCGTGCAGGTACGGTGATTGCCTAATTTTTGGCCGCTGAACTGGCGGTTTGCGCTCTATCTAAAAATGTTTTTGCGCTGAGGTAGACATCAACTGCAAAGCGTGTCATACTTCTTCCTGCGAACCTTCTCGCCCACGGCCCAACCCCCCCGAGGCCGGAAGAGCGCTCACCACCCCCCCATTTAGAGCGCGAGAGGCGAGAAGGTTCCGCCTATTTTTCCGGGAAGTCTGCGGCGCCGCTTAGAAGGAACTGGAGCCGCCGGAGCCAGAGAACCCGGAGCTAAAGCCCGAATTCGTCCCGTTGCCGGAGCTCGGACTGTTGTCGGTCGCGTCCCAGACGCGCAGCTCGCGGTAGCTGACATAGCCGGGGTAGCGGTAGTCCGGCTCCCACAGGCGCGGTGCCGTGTAGTCGTCAACGCCGTCGCGCGCGGTGAACTGGCGGGCTTGCAGGGCCTCCATGGTGAGGCGGTAGTCGCCAAGCACGCGGACAAAGGTGTCCATGAAGGCCGGGTCCTGCGGGTTGGCCGCAAGCGCGTCGAGACGTTGGATGATCTTTTCGACACCCTCGGCGAGCTCCGCGTCGTCGGCCTTGGCTGCGGCGGTGTGGGCGTGTGTGGCGTCCTCGCGCAGCTCGGCCAGGTGCGCTTTGCGCACGTCGACGTCGCCGTGCTCCATGCGGTAGAGCTGGTCGATGTGCTCCTCGGCGCGCTGGGCATCTTCGAGGGTCTGCGCGGTGTACTCGCGCGTCAGCAGGTCCTTGTTGCACCTTGCCTCCCCAATGCGCTGCTTGCGCTTCTCGACGCGACGCACCGGCACCGCACCAATCGCCAGCACAGCCGCGAACACGCCCAGACCGACCGGCAGCGGGAGGAACGCGCGCAGGAAGCGCACATCGCCGACCTTGTAGTCGTAGACGAGCTCGGGATCGGTGGCGTGGCGCCAGCGGGGGCCGGAGGTATCCAGCTCGAATTGTCTGCTCGACATGGAAGAAATATGGCAAAGGAAAAGCCCGGCGTCTCGTGTTCTAGACGTCGGGCCCTGCCTCGATAATCTCCGGTATCAGCTTACAAAAGTGTCACCCCTTTACCTAGCGAGATAAGTAAATTGATTTGTCTCGCATACTTTGCAGTGGCTCACATGATGCGCGTCCGGGCCTCAACCCCGATGACCGGCGGAAGTATTGAACAATCACTTACATGGTGGTCAGAGGTTGTTTCTGAGCACGAATAGATATGACGAAAGCCGGCGCCCGGCCGGAGCGGCTTATAGAGTTGTCACTTTCCGAAAGAGCACAGCCCCCGTAACGTGGTGCATATCACACGCGATGGGGTGCTGTGGGGGTAGAAGCAAGGGGATAGAAGGGCGTTACAGGCCTGCCTAGAACAGCTCGATAATCGACACACCGACAGCCAGCACACCGACGATAAAGACGAAGATGGTGTCGGGGCGGAAAGCATAGTGGCGGAACGCGGTGGCCTTCAGCGCCAGCAGGGCGGGCAGGATGAACAGCAGGAACGCCATAAAGATGCCGCCGACCACGGAAATCAGATCCAGGATCGAGGGATTGGCGACCGCGGCGAGAATGGCGGTGACGAAGACGAAGGCGAGCACGAGGCGTCGAGTAGCGCGCGGGTTCAGCTTGGCCGCAGTGCGCGGCGCGGCGACCCGGACGAGATAGCTGGTGCCCTCCTCGGTGCCCAGCAGGTGGCCGAAGTAGGAAGTGATGATCGCGCAGATGGCGATGACCGGACTGACCCACGCAAGGAACGGCGTCTGGGTCTCGTTGGCCAGGTAAGACAGGACCGGGATGTTCTGCTCGCGGGCTGCGTCCATGCCGTCGGCACCCAGCGCGAGCGCGCAGGACCAGACGAAGAACATGGTGAAGACCACCAGCATCGCTGCGGCGGCCAGCTCGATGCGCGAGACCGCACGCTCTGTCTCAGCGACGTTGCCGTTGTGGCGCTTCTGCATATCCAGCGCGAGCTGCGACAGGGCGGCGATGTGACTGAAGGAGAAGACCAGCACCGGCATCACCAAAATGATGGCCTGCCAGAGGGGAGTGTCGGACTCGTAGCTGCGGAAGCTGGCCAGGTCCCACTTGGGGATGAGGTAGATCGAGACCGCGGCGAGCGCCACGACCAGCGGGTAGACCAGCACGTTGGCCAGCCAGAGCGTGATCTTCATGCCCATCGCGTACGCGCCGGTGAGCAGGGTGACGCAGATCGTTGCCAGCAGCCAGCGGTTGATCTCGGGCCCGCCTAGCTGGTTGACGATGAAACTGTCCATCGTGTTGGTAATAGAGATCGCGTAGATCAACACCACCGGGTAGATGGCCAACCAGTACATCACCGCGGTGGCGAGGCCGCGCTTGCGGCCGGTCAGCGCAGTGACGACTTGGAGGACGTCGAGACCCTTCTCCGGGGAGGCCGCCACGATGCGGGCGTACGCGCGGTGGGAGAAGTACACCATCGGGCCGATGATCAGCGTGGCCAGTACAAGCGGCCAAAAACCGAAACTGCCCGCGTTGATCGGCAGGAAGAGGATGCCCGCGCCAACGCCGGTGCCGAAGAGCGCGATCACCCAAGAGAGGAACGTGCCGTCCGGCTTGTCCCCGGCGCGCTGCTCCTTGATCTGCTCCATATCCGCTTCCGAGAGGTTCTCGGTCTGGAACTCGGCGCGGCCGAGCTCAAGGTGTTCCTCGCTGTACTGCTCCGGTAACTCCCCGGCGCGCGGGGCTCCCGGGGTATGTGATGTGGACATCAATCCCTGCCTTTCTTTGTGGTGCGCCACACACTAACACGGCCTAATGATTTCTTACAGTCGCCTAAGAAACCTAATGGTCTAGGCGTGTGTAGGGGGCGGCGAGGCGTACCCCCTCCCTGGGGCGGGGTCGGTCCAAATGGAGCTAGCTCCATTTGGGGTTTGCGGCAGGATGCGACCTGGGGTTTTGGTGGCGGGGGTGGTCTAAATGGAGCTAGCTCCGTTTGGGGATTCCGGTTTGGTGCGACCTGGGGTTTTGCAGGCGGGGTCGGTGCAAATGGAGCTAGCTCCGTTTGGATCCGTTCAGAACGGACCGCCAGAACCGCCGGTCACACGCCGCCAGGCACAGACGCCCCAGTACCGCCTCGACGAGAGGCCCAAGCAATCAACGGCACCCGCGAGCCAGCGCCAACGAACCTATCGTCCGAGGTAGAAGCGGAGCTCAGCGATCTGTAATCGGCGCAGGGTTCTCCACCGCCCCGCCACCGACATCAGGATCGTCCCTATACTGGCCCCCATGAATCGCACGTTGATTGTCACCGAGCAAGGCCCCGAGGTCGTCGAGACGCAGCCCGAGTTTGCGGGCGAGGGCGACACGCTGATCACCCTCAGCCACTCCTCGCTCAACTACAAGGACGCCATGGCGCTCGACGGCAACCGCGGCATCCTGCGGCACCTGCCCACCGTGCCCGGCATCGATGCAGTCGGCACGCTTGCCGACGGCACGCTCGTCACCGTCAACGGCCGCGGCATCGGCGAGCGCCGTCACGGCGGCTACACCCCCGAAATGCGCATCGACGAATCCGAGATCACCCGCGTCCCCGCACGCTTCAGCGCACAGGAGGCGGCCGCTATCGGTACCGCCGGCTACACCGCAGCGCTGTCGGTGGCCGGCTTCGAGCGCGCGTTGTACGAGGACGCTGCTGACGGCCCCGTCCTGGTCACCGGTGCCACCGGCGGCGTCGGCTCGATCGCGGTGCAGTTGCTCGCGGCGCGGGGGTTTGAGGTGTGGGCGGTGACGGGTCGCGTCGATAAGCATGGCCCTTGGCTGCGCGAGCTCGGGGCGAGCGAGGTGCTCGACCGCGCCGAGTTTGCCGAGCCCGGCAAGCCGCTGCAGAAGGCGCGCCTGGGCGGCGTGGTGGACACCGTCGGCTCGACCGTGCTGGCCAACGCGCTCACGCAGCTGCGTTGGGGCGGCGTCGCCACCGCGTGCGGCATGGCCGCCGGCAACGACCTGCCCGCGAGCGTCCTGCCGTTCATCCTGCGCGGTGTGCAGCTTGTCGGTATCAACTCCGTCGATACGCCGCTGCCGCTTCGCGACGCCGCGTGGCAGCTCCTCGACGAATCCCTCGACATCGACGCGATCCGCACCGAGACCGTCGGCCTCGACGGAGTCGTGGAGGCGGGCCAGCGCGTGCTGGCCGGCGAGCACGCCGGGCGCACCGTGGTGGAGCTGTAGTCACGGGTTCCTGTCTTAGGCGAACATCTGCCAGATGGCCACGCCCATAATGACGATGCCCAGGATGAACACACCCCAGGTCTCCGGCGTGTTGGCAAAACGCCGGTAATCCTTGGCGTAGCGGAACAGCAGCATCGGCACGATGTAGACCAAAAACGTGATGAAGATGCCGCCGACCACCGAGATTAAGTCCAGGATGGAAGGGTTAACAATGCCTGCGGCCACGGTGGTGACGAAGACGAAAACGTAAATGCTCCAGCGCAGCTTTCTTGGGTCCAGGCGCTCGGCAACACCCGGCGCGACGGCGCGCACGAGGTAGGTAGTTCCCTCCTCGGCGCCCATGACGTGGCCGAAGTACGACGAGGCAATCGCACACAGGGCAACGATCGGCGAAAGGACGGCCAAAAACGGAGTCTGGGTCTCGTTAGCCAGATAGGACAGCACGGGAATGTTCTGCTCGCGCGCCGCCTCCATACCGTCAGCGCCAAGCGCGAGCGTGCACGACCACACGAAGAACATGGTGAACACCACGAGCAGGCCGACGGTGATCGCCTCAATCTTCGACACAGTCCGCTCAGCAGCCGTGACATCGCCGCCCTCACGCTTTTGCACGTCGAGCGCAAACTGGGACACTGCCGGCATGTGGTTGAAGGAGAACACGAACACCGGCAAAATCAGCAGCATCGCCTTCCAGAACGGAGTACCCGACTCGTAGGAACGGAAGCTGGCCACATCCCACTGGGGGATGAGGTAGAACGACACTGCGGCCAGCGCAATGATGAGCGGATAGACCAGCGCGTTGGCAAAAGCGAGCGTCGCCTTCTTCCCCAACGCGTACGCGCCCGTGAGCACACCCACGCACACCGTGGCCATTAGCCAGCGCGGCACATGCGGGCCGTGGAGTTGGTTGACCACGAAACTGTCCATGGTGTTGGTCACGCTCACGCCGTAGATCAGCACGATCGGGTAAATGGACAACCAGTACATCAGACCCGTCATCAGCCCGCGGTTGCGCCCAGCCAACGCCGTGACGACCTGCAGCACGTCCAGCCCCTTCTTCGGCGACGCGGCGACGATGCGCGCGTAGGTGCGGTGCGAGAAAAACACCATCGGGGTGATAAGCAGTGTAATTACAAGGAGCGGGAAGAAACCGAAGCTGCCGGCGTCGATAGGCAAAAAGAGGATGCCCGCCCCGACGGCAGTACCGAACAGTGTGATCGCCCAAGACAGGGTGCCGCCGTCGGGGACGGTGCCGGAGCTGTGCTCCGCGATCTGCCGCTTATCTGCCTCCGTGAGGTGTTCCATATTGAATTCGCGTGCGCTCGTGGGCAAGGGCTGCCTCCGTGAAACTTGCGTTGTGTGGGACACGGGGAGTCTAAAGCAGGAGTGTTGCAATCGTCACATCGTCGCACCGATGTCGGGTGGTGGCACGACACCCCCTAGAAGGAGCTCGACCCGCCCGCGCCGGAGAACCCGCTGCTAAACGACGTATTCACGCCCGAGCTCGACGACGAGGACTGCGCCGCCTGCTCCGCCTCCACGTTGGAGGAGTGCCAGGAGGCCATCGCCACGTAAGGCACGTAGCCGGAGTACACGTAGCCCGGGTCCGTCAGGCGCGGGGTGTGCAGCTCGTTGTGCTCCTTGACGTCGCTGAACTCGCGGCGCTTCACGGTGTCCAGCAGCACCCGGTAGTCGCCGAGCACGCGGACGAAGGTGTCCAAAAACTCCGGCGAATCCGGGTTCTGGTCCAGCCAGTCCACCCGCTCCTGCAGCTGCGCAAGACCCTGCTTGAGCTCGTTGTCCTTGACCTCGGAGCGGGCGCGGACGATGTCTTCGCGGATGTCGGTGAGCAGGTTGCGGCGCGCGGCACCGTCGCCCTGCTCCACCGCAAAGAGCCGGTTGATGTTGTCCTCGGCGTGGCTGGCGTCCTCGAAGGTCTGCGCCGCGTCGCGAAGGTTGTCGGCGCTCTCGTAGGCCTGCTGGTCGGTGGCCACGCTGTTGCTCTGGGTCGCGTCGTGCAGACGCAGGAAGCGGTCACGCACCTCCGACCACTGCTGGCGCATCTCCGCGTTGGCAAAGGCTGAGGACACCGAGTTGGCGCGCACGTCCAGCTCGTCGAGGCGCTGGCTCAAGCCGGTGTACTCGCTGGCCAGGAGGGCGTGGTCTGCGCGGGCCTGGTTGATCTTCTTGCGGCGCTTGTCCCGCATGGTCGCCGCGATACTGCCACCGATCAGGGCCGCACCCGACGGGATCCCGCCACCCGCGATAGCGAGGCCGATGCGACCGCCCTCTGCGTCATCCGCGCCCCACTGCTGGACCGCGTCCGTGTCCATGGCCAGGTTCGCCACGGCGAAGGCAGCCGCCGGCAGGTTATCGTCGCGCAGCCCCGGCTTCATCTCCTCCAGCACCTCGCTGAGGCGCTGGCCCTTGCGGATCTTGAGCTGGTCGGCGACGTCCTCGCCAGCGAAGACGAAGTTGTTGCGCGACTGCATGTCGGTGCCGAGGATGAGTACGCCGTCTGCGAACTTGTCGTTGCCAATCTGCTCCGGGTAGTTATCGCGCAGGAAGTTCTCCGCCGAGTCGTTCACGTTCTCACGGCCCTCGGCCAAGAAGAGGTAGTGGATGGTCTGCACCGTGTCCGGGTGGGGGAGGCGCTCCGCGTCGCGCTCCATCCGCTGCTCCTCCTCGGCGCTGAGGATGTCCTGCGGGTCCGAGATCATCAGCTGCGCGGCGTGTTCCTGGGTGGACACCGCGAACTCGGAGGCGTCCGGGACATCGGCCAGGGCGTAGCCGGCTGCGCCGCCGCCGACGGCGAGCAGCGCCGACGCGCCAATCACTGCCGCCCAGTCCTTTGCGGCGGAGCCCTTCGCGGGCTGCTGGGCGGTGTTGCTTACGCGTGTTCCGTCGGGGGTCGAAGCCATGGGTCAAGGATAGCGGGGGAGGGGGTGGGGGTGAAGGCTACAACGTAGCCCCTAGAACGTAGCCTTTCGAGTAAACCCGTTCTCAGCAGCGACCGATACGGCGCTCCACTCGAAAGACTACGTTTTGGAGGCTACGCACTAGGGGCTACGTTCTACCCGCTACGTTTTGGCAAACCAAGAACGTTTGAGCAACCAACCCCGTCTCCCACACCCGCGCCAACCGAATATGCCCACGCGCACCCGCGGCGGGGGTAACGTAGGGTACGACCCTTTCCCCACTACGGATCGTTCGGCACGTACCTGCCGATGGAGGACATTATGGCAACAGTGACTTATGACAATGCGACACGCATTTACCCCGGCGCGGACAAGCCGAGCGTGGACAAGCTGAACCTGGAGATCGCGGACGGCGAGTTCCTGGTGCTGGTGGGCCCGTCGGGCTCGGGCAAGTCGACGGCGCTGCGCATGCTCGCGGGCCTGGAAGACACGAATGAGGGGCGCATCCTCATCGGCGACCGGGACGTGACCAATGTCAGCCCGAAGGAACGCGACATCGCGATGGTGTTCCAGAACTACGCGCTGTACCCGCACATGACCGTGCGCGAGAACATGGGTTTTGCGCTGAAGATCGCGGGCCAGGACAAGGCGGAGATTGACCGCCGCGTGGAAGAGGCGGCGAAGACGCTGGATCTGACCGAGTACCTGGACCGCAAGCCGAAGGCGCTGTCCGGCGGTCAGCGTCAGCGCGTGGCGATGGGCCGCGCGATCGTGCGCGAGCCGCAGGTGTTTTTGATGGACGAGCCGCTGTCCAACCTGGACGCGAAGCTGCGCGTGCAGACCCGTACGCAGATCGCCAACCTGCAGCGTCGCATGAAGGTGACCACGCTGTACGTCACCCACGACCAGACTGAGGCCCTGACCATGGGCGATCGGATCGCGGTGCTGAACTTCGGCGTGCTGCAGCAGGTGGGCACGCCGCGCGAGCTCTACGACCGCCCGAACAACGTCTTCGTCGCGGGCTTCATTGGCTCGCCGGCGATGAACCTGTCCACCTTCGATGTGGATTCCTCTGGCGTGGCGCGTCTGGGCCAGGCGTCGATCCCGCTGCCGCAGGACGTGCGCGCGCACCTGACCGAGGCGGATAAGGGCCAGGTCATCCTCGGTTTCCGTCCGGAGGCGCTCACACTGGTGGACGCTAACGCGGAGCACTCCATCCCCGTGGAGATCGACTTCGTCGAGGAGCTGGGCTCCGACTCCTACCTGTATGGCCACCTCGCCGGCGGCGGCTGGAAGGAAGAGGGCATGCAGGAGGAGACCTCCGGCCAGATCGTGGTGCGCACCGCGCCGCTGTCCGGGGTGATGAAGGGCGATGTCGTCCACGCCCAGATCGCCGAGGGCGGTCTGCACGCCTTCTCCAAGGCGACGGGCGAGCGCCTGTAGGAGCATTCAAGCGTGCTGGAAAAACTCAGTGTTGTTTCTCCCACGTACGCGCCCACGCTGCTGAAAATGCCGTGGTCCACTCCGCTCGAGGAGTGGAGCACGGACCTGCTCGCGGCGCTTCCGCGCGGCATTTCGCGGCACACCGTACGCCTGGTTGAGGCGGATGGGCTGGTCTTCGCGGTCAAGGAGATCGGGGAGCGGGTGGCCTACCACGAGTACCGCAACCTGCGCCGACTCCAGGAGTTGGGCGTGCCGTGCGTGGTGCCGGTCGCCGTGATTACACACCGCCGGGACGAGGACGGGGAGGAGCTGACCCCCTGCCTGGTCACCGAGCACCTGCGCTTTTCGCTGCCGTACCGCGACGTCTTCTCGCGCGACCCGGCTGCGGAGGTGGTCTCCAAGCTGGTGCGCGCCCTGGCCGTGCTGCTCGTGCGCCTGCACCTGCTCGGCTTCTACTGGGGTGACGTGTCGCTGTCCAACACGCTCTTTCGTCGCGATGCGGACCAGTTCTCCGCCTACTTGGTCGATGCGGAGACCGGCGAGTTCCATGAGCCGCTGTCGTCAGGCCGCAGGCTTTACGACGTCGACGTAGCCCGCGTCAACATCATCGGCGAACTCATGGACCTCCAGGCCGCCGGTGCCATCGACGAGGACGCCGACGTCATCGCCCTCGGCAACGCCATCGAGGCCGTCTACCTCGAACTTTGGGATCTGGTGACTGGTGAGTTGGTGGTTGAGGGGGATGCGTTTGATGCCGTCGCGAAGCGAGTCGAGGCGATTAACGCGCTCGGCTTCGACGTCGGCGAGATGGAGATTGAGAACGAAGGCAACCGCTACCGCATCATCATCGAGCCCGCCGTGTTCTCCACCGGCTTCTACCAGAAGAAGCTGCTGCAGCTGACCGGACTGGACGTGCAGGATGGCCAGGCACAGCGGTTGCTGGGCGAGATGGAGGTCTACCGGGCGGTGCGGTACGGCGGCAAGCTGCCGCTGGAGGCCGTCGCGCACCGGTGGATGGTGCGCGAGTACGAGCCGGTGGTGGCGCTGATCCCCGAGCCATTGCGGGAGAAGCTCGAGCCTGCGCAGATCTTCCACGAGATCCTGGACCATCGGTGGTTCCTCAGCCAGAACGAGCACCGCTTCGTGCCGCTGATGGAGGCCGCCGCGTCGTACTTCCAGCGCGTGCTGCCCGGGCACCGGGACGAGGCCATGGTCTACCGCGACCTGCTCTCTACCCCCGATGCCACCCCCGCTTCGGAAAGGTAAGACCAGCTAATACCACCGTATAGGTGTTATGTATTAAAGGTATTGTTGCCCCTGCTCAACGGTTCTACGCTGGAAGGGTACCTATAAAACAATACGAAGGACCGCCGATGAGTACGAGAGTCAGCACGGCTCGGCGTGTGGTGGCGAGTGTGGCGACGGTGATGCTTGCGTCGATAAGCATGGTTGCCTGCGGCACGAACAACGGGCCCAGCGTGTACTACCTGAACTTCAAACCAGAGCAGGCCGAGCAATTCAAGGCGATCGCCGAGGAATACACGGAAGAGACCGGCATCCCCGTCAAGGTGGTCACGGCTGCTTCCGGCTCCTACATGCAGACGCTGAAGGCCGAGATGGCCAAGAGCAACGCGCCCACCCTGTTCCAGATCAACGGCCAGGAAGGCTACGGCATCTGGAAGGACTACCTCGCCGACATCTCCGACTACGAGGTGGTCGAGGCGCTCAACGAGGACGCGCAGCCGATCACCGACAAGGACGGCTCAGTGCGCGGCTTCCCGTTCGCCATGGAGGGCTTTGGCATCCTCTACAACGAGGAGATCTTCGACTGCTACTTCGCACTGCCCAACCCGGCCGTGGCCTCCATGGACGAGATCAACAACTTCGGCGCGCTCAAGGCCGTCGCCGAGGATATGCAGGGCAAGAAAGAGGAGCTGGGTATCGACGGCGCGTTTGCCGTGACCAGCCTCATCGCCGGTGAAGAGTGGCGCTGGACCAACCACCTGATGAACGGGCCGTACCACTACGAGATCCAGGACCGCGACATCAACGAGTTCCAGGACATGCCCACCATCGACTTCACCTACGGCGACAACTACAAGCAGCTGTTCGACCTGTACCTGGAGAACTCCACGACCAAGCCGGCACTGGCCGCCTCCCGCGCCACCAGCGACTCCATGGCGGAGTTCGCCACCGGCAAGGCGGCGATGGTGCAGAACGGTAACTGGGCCTGGAGCCAGATTGCTGGCGACGCCTCGAACGTGGTCCAGGAAGACAAGATCAAGTTCATGCCCATGTACATGGGCCTGCCCAACGAGGAACACGTCGGGCTGAACGTCGGCACCGAGAACTACCTTGCGGTGAACAACAAGGCCAGCGAGGAAGACCAGCAGGCCACCCGTGACTTCCTCACCTGGCTGTTTCTCTCCGAGCGCGGCAAGGAACTGGTGGTCAATGACCTGTCATTCATCGCGCCGTTTACCAACTACAGCCCCGAGGACGTGCCGGACGACCCGCTGGCCCGCCAAGTGCAAGCCGCGCTTTCCGACACCGAGACCGAAGCCATCCCCTGGGACTTCCAATTCAGCCCCAACCAGCAGTTCCGCGACCTCTACGGACAGAACCTCGCCCAGTACGCCATTGGCAACATGAGCTGGGACGACGTCGTGGCCAAGCTCAAGGTCGATTGGGAGTACGAGATGGCCAACCAGATCGCCTTGCTGGACTAGGCAGAGGAGCACACCATGCAAGCATCACTGAAAAAGTATTTCCCCATCTTCGTCCTGCCGACGCTGGCGGCCTTTGCCATCGCCTTTTTGGTGCCGTTCATCATCGGCTTCTTCCTGTCCTTTACCAAGTTCACCACGATTACCGACGCCACCTGGGTCGGCCTAGAAAACTACGGCCGCGTCTTCCAGGAACGTGAGGGCTTCGTCTCCGCCTTCGGCTTCACCGTGGCGGTGGCGGTCGTCTCGATCATCACCGTCAACGTGATCGCGTTCGCCATCGCGTGGACGCTCACGCGCAAGCTCAAGGGCACGAACTTCTTCCGCACGGTGTTCTTCATGCCGAACCTGATCGGCGGCATCGTGCTCGGCTACACCTGGCAGTCCATGATCAACGCGGTGCTGGCCCACTACGAGACCACCATCGCCGCCGACTGGCGCTTCGGCTACGCCGGCCTGATCATCCTGATGAACTGGCAGCTGATCGGCTACATGATGATCATCTACATCGCCGGCCTGCAGAACGTGCCGCCCGAGCTCATCGAGGCAGCCGAGCTGGACGGCGTGAGCAAGTGGGAGATGCTTAGGCACGTCACCATCCCGATGATGATGCCGTCGATCACCATCTGCCTCTTCCTCACCCTGTCGAACACCTTCAAGCTGTTCGACCAGAACCTCGCGCTGACCAACGGCGCCCCGGGGCAGCAGACCGAGATGGTCGCCCTGAACATCGTCAACACCATGTTCAACCGCGTCGGTGCCGAGGGCGTCGGCCAGGCGAAGGCAGTGATCTTCGTCGTCGTCGTGGTTGTCATCGCAATGTTCCAGCTGCGCGCCACCCGCAGCAGGGAAGTGGAGGCATAGAACAATGACCACCAAGGTAACGAAGCCGGCCGCGAAGCCAGCCCCCAGCGAGGCGAAGGTCTCCGGCGGCGCAAAGGGCTTGATCTACGCGGTGCTGATCTTCCTCACCATCGTGTTCCTCGGCCCGATCTTCTTCATCCTGCTGAACTCCTTCAAGGACCGCTTCGCCATCTCGAACAACCCGTTCGCCCTGCCGGTTGGCGACATGTGGGCCGGCTTCAGCAACTACGTCACCGGCATCCAAGGCGAAGGCTTCGGCTGGGCAATCGTGTGGTCCTTCGTGATCACAATCCTGTCCGTCGCCGCCGTCGTCTTCTTCTCCTCCATGACCGCCTACTACATCACGCGCGTTAAGACCTGGTGGACGAGCACCCTGTACTACCTGTTCGTCTTCTCCATGGTCATCCCGTTCCAGATGGTCATGTTCCCCACCGTGGTCATCGCCGACCGCCTCGGCATGGCCAACCCGCTCGGCATGGTCATCCTCTACATGGGCTTCGGCTCCGGCCTGTCCGTCTTCATGTTCTCCGGCTTTATCAAGTCGATCCCCCTGGAGATCGAGGAAGCCGCAACTATCGACGGCTGCTCGCCCCTCTCCACCTTCTTCCGAGTCGTCATGCCGATGCTCAAACCCACCGCGATCACCGTGGCGATCCTCAACGCCATGTGGATCTGGAACGACTACCTCCTCCCATACCTGATCGTCGGCCTGTCCACGCCGTACCGCACCATCCCGGTGGTCATCCAGCAGTTCATCGGCTCCCAGGGCGACCGCGACCTGGGCGCGATGATGGCCATGCTCGTGCTAGCGATCATCCCCATCATCGTCTTCTACATGTCCGCGCAGAAGCACATCGTTGAAGGTGTCGCCGCTGGTGCGGTGAAGGGATAGTCGCTGCGGCTGGCTGTGGCTGGCTTGGCGTCGAGATCGGTTTCGGTCTCGGCGCCTTTGCTTTTGGGCGGGGTCGGTTTGCCCAGACCGCATAGATCTCCCTCAACACATAAGCTAGGAGAATGTCGAGTCGGCGAAAATTTTTCCTACCAGAGAAAGTCCCAGTCTCAAGCATTTATCTGGACGAGTCCGGGTCAAGAAACCGTCCGGTCTAGGGGTGAATGCGCCACAT
>NZ_KV817977.1:0-38082 GCF_001814825.1 Corynebacterium sp. HMSC071B10
TTGGGTGTCCACTAAACGAGGGTAACCTCATCTGCTCAAGGCGATTGCTGATGTCGCGCACAAGCACCAGGTGACGTACGACGAGTACCGCGTGCTCAAGGACTGGATGATCAAGGTCGGCGAGTACGGCGAGTGGCCGCTGTGGCTGGATGTGTTCGTTGAGCACGAGATTGAGGAGATCAACTACAACCGTCACGACTACACCGGCACCAAGGGCTCGATTGAGGGCCCGTACTACGTGCCGGATGCACCGGAGCTGCCGTGGAAGACCACCATGCCGATGCGTGAGTCCGATAAGCAGTCCGAGCAGCTGATCTTCAAGGGCCAGGTCACCGACATCGACGGCAACGGCCTCGGTGGCGCGACCGTGGAGCTGTGGCACGCGGATGAGGAGGGCTACTACTCCCAGTACGCGCCGGGGATTCCGGAGTGGAACCTGCGCGGCACGATCGTGACCAACGAGAATGGCGAGTACGAGATCACTACTGTGAAGCCTGCTCCGTACATGATTCCGCACGACGGCCCGACTGGTTGGTTCATCGCGTCTTACGGTGGTCACCCGTGGCGTCCGGCGCACCTGCACCTGCGTGTGAAGCAGCCTGGTTTCCGTGAGATCACTACCCAGCTGTACTTCCGTGGTGGCGACTACGTCGAGAACGATGTGGCAACCGCTGTGAAGCCGGAGCTGATCCTTGATCCGACCCCGGGCGAGTCTGGTCTGGACGAGGTGACCTACAACTTCGCACTGGACAAGAGCTAGTCACAAGCTAGTCTGCCGAGCTTGAGCCGCGGCATACGGGTGTTGAGCCCGTGTGCCGTGGTTTTGCTTGTGCATTAAACGGCCGTGCCCCCTCAGATCCCAGATTCCCCACCACCTTCGGCTACCGCTCCGCCCGCAGCGGACCGCGGCCCCAACTTGTGCTTCGCGACACCCCGGATCAGGAATTCGACGCCGCCCAAACCAAAGAAGCAGCCCAAGCGTCAGGGGAGTAAGTGGCAGTGATGACCATGCACGGTGCGCAGGGTATGGAGTTTACCCCACATCATCTTGATGGGCGGGGCCGCGATATCCTGCCGCAGCGCTTCCGTCTGGCCGGGCTGTCCGAAGCCGACCAAGCGGCCGCGCTGCAGCAGGAGCGTTCTTTGCCCTACGTCGCCGTCTCTCGTGCCCGCGACGCGCTGGTGATTACGGCCGCGGGGAGAGGTCCGAGTTACTGCCGGAGGTGTGGGGGCTACAACTTCGATTCGGTGTAGACAACGTGAGTTTCCACGTATTCTAGGAGGCCATGCTTGCCATCCGCTCCCCCGATTCCGGAATTTCTACGGCCCGCATGAAATCCCTGCATCGCTTCGAAATTCTCGCGGTTAATGTACGTCTCTCCGTACTGTAGCTCTCGCGCCGCTTTCATCGCGTGATGCAGGTTTTCAGTATAGACCGAGGAAGTTAATCCGTAGTCGGATGTGTTGGCGAATTCCAGTGCTTCATCGAGGTCGTCTACGACGACAATTGGCAGTACCGGACCAAACACTTCCTGTCGGGTAATCGCACTTCCTTTCTTGACGTTGTCAAGAATCGTTGGTTTGAAGAAGTAGCCTTCGGGGAGTGTCTGATCGCGTTCGCCGCCGCAAAGAACATCGGCGCCTTCCTGAACTGCTTCTTCGACGAATTTTTCAACCCTAGAAAGCGCAGCTGAGTTAATCAATGGGCCCATGTCAAGATCAGCATCTGTACTGGTGTCTCCATACTTCGTGGAATTGAATTTATCCACCAGCTTCGAGACGAATTCCTTGTGTACGTCTCTTTGGACTAGGACGACTTCAGCGCAGTTACACACTTGACCGGTATTGATGACCCGCGAATTCCAGATCGCGTCTGCTGCTAGATCCAAATCAGCGTCTTCGAGAACAATTGCAGGAGCTTTTCCGCCTAATTCGAGGTTTACTCGTGTGAGATTCGATGCGGCAGCCGCCATGATCTTTTTACCGGTATTGACAGACCCTGTCATCGAAATCAGATTCACATCTGGAGATGATGTGATCGCAGCGCCTACAGTTGCACCAGTCCCAAAAACCATGTTGAAGACACCAGCTGGTAATCCTGCTTCTTCAACAAGCGCGCAGAATGCAGCTGCGTTGAGGGGAGTCTCTTCACTCGGCTTCATCACAACCGTATTTCCGGTGAGCAATGCGGGGGCAAGCTTTCTTACAATCAAAAAGAACGGGAAGTTCCAAGGAAGGATTGCTCCCACTACGCCAACGGGTTTATACGTCAAAGTAATGACTTCGTTGGGACGATCTGATGGCAGTACTTCGCCCTCCAACTGACGCGCGAAGCCCGCCATGTAGTCAAGGTAGTCAGCCGAAAAACCGACCTCGGTAGCTGCAAGGGTCTGTGTTTTACCTTGTTCCTCAACGAGGTACTTGGCAAGTGATTCTGCGTCTCTACGGATCAGTGACGCAAGCTTAACTAGGAATCCGGCACGATCAATCATGGTGCGCTTCGCCCAGTCCGGCTGCGCCTGCTTTGCAGCTTCAATTGCAAGGGAGACTACGTGTTCTTCGGAATCTGGGGCTTCACCGAGAAGCACTCCATTGGAAGGGTTGCGAACAGGGATCTGCTTTTCGACAGAGGAGAACTCTCCACCGATGTAGTTTTGGATGCTCATGATGGCCCTTTCTGGGTAGTTAGATTTCAGATACGAGAGTTTCAATCAATTGCTTCTCGCTATCTGATAGCGGAATGTGGTGGGCTCGGGTACCTACTTCGAAATTGAGCGCGGTCTTTACCCGAGTAGCGTATTGAATTGTGGGGATAAACCAGTTTCCGACTTCGTAGACTGCCATCAGACGAGAAATTGCAGAGGCACAATTCAAAGCAGTACCGTAATCTTGGTCTTCATAGGAGCGATGCATTTTCACAAAAGTCTCAGGTACTACGTTCGTGAGTCCGCTTAGAACTCCTGCGCCTCCGGCAATGCGGTTCGAGATGTAGTATTCGTCGAAGCCAGAAAGCACTGCGAAGTTATCGCCGGTCGCTTTAATCTCTTGTCGATTATGAGCGATAGAGTCGACCGTGTCCTTCAATCCGACAATGTTCGGGTTCGCAGAGCTCAGTCGCCCGACCAATGAGGGGCTCAGGTCGGTTCCCGTGCGGTCAGGAAAGTTGTACAGGATTAGTGGTGTATCAGTGGCACGAGCGAGCTCTGTGAAATACTGCTCGGCCTGCTCTTCCGTGGGCCCAAAATAGTATGGACTAACCACAACTGCGCCGTCGGCACCAGCAGCTCGTGCTTTTCTCGTCAGCTGAGTGGTTTCATCTAAGCTATTGGTTCCAGTACCGACAAGGAGCTGGGTACGATCGCCGAGGCATGATTTTGCAAACTTGGTCGCCTCGATTTTTTCTTCGGAGGAGAAGCTATAAAACTCTCCAATACTTCCGAAAATTAGAATTCCATTGACTCCAGCCTGAGTAAGATTGTCAAGGTGTGCTTCCCAGGCGGCAAAGTCGAACTCTCCGTCTGCAGTTAGCGGTGTGATGGAAGGACAATAAATTCCAGATTGCATTTCTTATACTCCTAAATGATAAATGGCGGATGCATTGTTTTTGAACACTGCTGGATCATCCCCAAAGACATTCCGCACAAGCTGTACTTGCTGAGTGACTGCTTCCCTCACTCCTCCTACCGGCCAATTTGAAGCAAACAATAAACGATCAGTACCGAAGGTATTTTTGACAAACTGCAGAATCTCTTGAGCGAGATCGGGTTCATCAACGGGAATGCCGGACAACTTGCAAAAGGTATTTGGCGTATCCGCGAACTCGCGAAGGTTTTGCATGCTTTCCGAGCTGAGGGTGGCGATATTGCCGACATGGTTGAGAATAATTGAGGCGTCCGACACCAGCCTGGAGGCTTTGGCAATGTGAGGGATTTCTTGCGGCCGAACTACAGCATCGAATGGCAAACCGTGATTAGAGAGCAACTCTAATCCTGCAAGGAAGCTTTCCTCGAGGCAGCGCCCTGGTTTTGCTGACGGGGTGTGGAGAACTTCGCGGACACCATTGGAATCAGCGAGTATGTCCATCTCAGCAGAGAGCTGAGCCCTGCTGACTATGCCAAAAGTGGGAACACATGTCTTTAGTTGGCGTACTAGTTGGTGCTCCTCGTGAGGATCTTCGCAGTCAGCCTCGATGTGGACTAGCCCCACCAGGCGTACGTCGTCGATCTGCTCATATTGGTGCATCAATTCATGAACAGAGAAAGAGCGCTTGAGGGCCGCGGGCTCAGCTTCTAGCCATGGCAGCGTTTGTTGCTCTAGATTCCACTGGTGAAAGTGACTGTCGATAATGTCAAGGGTGCTCAATTCTCGATCTCCCTATTGCTGTAGGGCACGGTCTAGGTGAACATACCCGCCATCGACATGAATCCATTGGCCGGTTGTGTGCGACGAACGCGGTGAGAGCACGAAGACTGCAGTGTCAGCAATCTCCTCCACAGAAGTCATCCGCGCTCCGAGCGGGATATTCTGGGTGATCTCGTTGAGTCGCGCTCTTTGGGCGTCTTCGTCGCCAAAGCTAGTGATCCATTTCTCATAGAGCGGTGTCCAGGCTTCAGCGACAATGATCGCATTGCTTCGCACATTATCCTTTGCAAGTGCAGCTGCCCATTCTCGAGTTAAGCCCAGGATGGCACCTTTCGCAGCCGCATATGCGGAAGTATGGCCCTGTCCGGTTAGCGCAGTCTTGGATCCAATGTTCAGAATCGAGCCTGAAGATTTCTTCAAATGGGGAAGAGCAGCTCGCACCAGCTCGTAATAATGAGACAAATTTGCGTGCAGCGACTCCTCGAACTGCTCCCATGGCGTGTCTTCTAGGCCCAGGTTGTCATTCGCGCCGGCATTATTTACCACTCCATATAGGGAACCGTATTTGCCGATGACTTCATCAACGACACCTTGGATTTTGTCGGTGTCGCGGAGATCAATGGTGAAGTACGAAAAATCTTCACACGCAGCGCGGAGAGCGGACTCGAAGTCCTCATCAATTGGATTCCTGTCTATAACTACGGGAATTGCACCTTCCTTGGCTAAGGAAAGAACGATGCCTTTGCCAATTCCCTTCTTGCCGCCAGTAACAGCGACTACCTTTCGGTCTAGGTTGAGCTCCATTTACTCGTTACCTCCGGTAAGCAAAGTTGACGCCACATGGAACTAGGTTCCATGTGGCGTCAACTTTAGCGTAGATCTACGTGATGTAAACCCCTTTTAAAAAAATAAGTGATTTATGCCCAAGAATAGAGCTAGGTTTTGCGGAGCGGGCTATGAAGCGCCGATAGCGTGAGATACTCCGTCTGCAGCCTCCAAGACGAGTGATGCGTATTCCTCAAGGTCGGCGATGCTTTTTTCCATCGCCAAGGCTGTCATCGAGATTGCGTATTTGACATGTCCGTCTCGTGCTTTAACCGGGGCCCCAATGCAGCGGATTCCAGGGACATTTTCTTCGTTATCGAAGCAGTATCCCTTGCTCTTTATGCACTTAAGCTCTTGCTGTAGCTCTGCGAGCGAGGTAATTGAATTCGGCGTCCTTGCCGGTAAACCGGCAGCTACTGCTACTTCTGCGACATCGTTCGTGGGTAGAAAAGCGAGTATCGACTTTCCGATCGCAGTGGTATGCAGCATCAGAGATTGTCCAACACCTGAGGGGATATGATACGGTGCCACTCCCTCAATCTTGGAAAGGTAAATCGCTTCGGTTTTTACTAACCCGCCAAAGTGCACCGTAAGGCCCGTGCGGTCCACTAGGCGTCGTAGGTGCGGTTCGGCAGCTTGGGAGATGTCGATACTGTTGAGCGCCGTGCCACCTAGCTTTAGCAAGGCGGGACCAGGGAAATAATCGCCGACTTCGCTTTGTCCGATGTACTCGTAGTCCAGGAGCGTTTGGATTAGGCGGTGCACGGTGGCCTTCGGGAAGCCGGTGGCATTTACTACATCGGTAAATCGTGGATGCGCGATGGCTGCTTCGAGGACGATAAGTGTCTTATCAGCTGCGGTCAGAGATTTATTCACAGCTGCAAGTGTACAAAATGCGCAGGTAGTAGCGAATTTGGGAACGTGATGCCATAAAACAATATGTGGCATGAATTACCCCTTGCGTATTGGCGTGATCGGTACTACATTCTCCATAACGACAGAACAATGTTCTGCCGTATGGAACTAGTGCGTTGTCAAAACCACACGGAGGCCTCGTTCGATGAGTCGCATTACTGACCTAAAGACGTATGATTTCAGATTTCCGACTTCGGCAACTCTTTCGGGATCTGACGCTATGAATCCAGATCCGGACTACTCATCCGCATATTTGGAATTGCACACAGACGCGGGAGAAGTAGGTGTCGGATTCGTCTTTTCCATTGGAAGGGGCAACGACATCATTGTCAAAGCTATTGACACACTGGCTGAGCGGTTTCTAGGCAAGGAGATCGAGCCATACCTGGAGAATATGGGCAGTGCTTGGAAGGAACTTGTTTATGATTCTCAAATCCGCTGGTTGGGGCCGGAAAAAGGTGTTGCCCACATGGCGATTGGTGCGATACTCTCCGCCTTTTGGGATCTGAAGGCAAAAAGGGCAAACAAGCCATTGTGGCTGCTTCTGGCAGAAATGGAGCCAGAAGAGCTAGTGGAAACGCTGGATTTCCGTTACCTCTCCGATGCTCTTACTCCTGAGGAGGCCTTGGAAATCCTGCGGCAAGGCCAAGAAGGCAAGGAGACTCGAATTCAGCAGCTGCTCGAGGAAGGTTATCCAGGGTATTCGACCGCCGCTGGGTGGCTCGGGTACAGCGACGAAAAGATGCTCAGTCTTGCTAAGCGGGAAACGGAGGAAATGGGATTCTCGCTTATCAAGCTCAAGGTCGGTCAGAACCTGGACGACGACCTTCGTCGCTTGTCCTTGGTGCGTAAGGCCATCGATCCCAGCGTAGAACTCGCCGTCGATGCCAATCAGGTTTGGGATGTTCCCGAAGCCATTGAGTGGATCAATAAGTTCCACGAGTTTGACTTGACATGGGTCGAAGAACCTACGAGTCCAGATGACGTGCTCGGTCATGCCGCCATCGCTAAGGCTATTGCGCCGATCCCTGTAGCGACAGGAGAGCAGATGCAAAGCAGAACTCTCTATAAACAGTTTCTTCAGGCAGAGGCGTTTGGGGTCATGCAAGTTGATGCAGTACGAGTTGCCGGCCCGCAGGAGCTGATTGTTCAGTATCTCTTGGCGAAAAAGTTCGATACGCCTGTCTGCCCTCACGCTGGTGGTGTTGGGCTCTGCGAGGCAGTTCAGCACTTCGCAATGTTTGATTTTGTTGCCATCTCCGGCACAAGAGAGAACCGAATGATCGAGTACGTCGATAACCAACATGAGCACTTTATTGACCCGGTGGTAATCAAAAACGGCAACTACGTCGCACCGCGCTCGCCGGGAAATAGTTGTCAGATGAAATTGGAAGCAGTCAAGCAGTATGAGTTCTCTGGACAGAAGGGTGACGGAAATGTCTGATGTAGCCTCAAATAAATCGGATCAAGATGGTGCGAGCGGCGGTTTTGTCTATCCCGGCCTACTTCTACCCTTTGCCCTGATTGTTGCGTGTTTTGCGGCTTGGGGAATATCCACTGACCTCACTGCGCCGATGGTCAACGTTTTCAGCTCAGTTTTCGACATGAGTGCATTTCAGGCAGCGTTGGTGCAATTTTCCTACTTCGGTGCGTACTTCCTCCTGGCGATTCCTGCTGCAATCATTAACTCCAAGTTTGGTTTCAAAGGTGGCGTAGTTATTGGAATGTCACTAGCCGCAGCCGGCGCCTTCCTGTTCTTTCCCGCAGCGGAACTAATGACATTTGGTACGTTCCTACTTGCTCTATTTGTCTTGGCAGGCGGTCTATCGATTGTTGAAACCTCAGCGAACCCTTTTGTAATGTCGCTTGGACCAGAGCACAATGCAACGCGTCGATTGAACTTTGCACAAGCATTTAATCCAATCGGTTCGAACATTGGCGTCCTAATGGCAACACTCTTGGTCGCCCCTCATATCTCCGAGGCTGTGACGAAGCAGGGGATGAGCGAGGAGGAGTTGCTTGCTCAAACCTCCAGCGAGCTCGAAAAAGTGATGGTCCCGTACATCATTCTCGGCATTCTGTATTTGAGCCTCGCGATAGCGATCGCTGTGGTCAAAATCCCTAAAAACCAGCGAATGGAGGAGACCGATTTCTCAGGAGTTGAGCCTGGGGTCTTCGGACGCTTGATCCGGAATAAGACGTACAGTTTTGGCGTTGTCGCACAGTTCTTCAATATCGCAGCGCAGACCTGTATTTGGACGTTCTTGCCATTTTATGTGCAATACACGCTGGGAGCTTCAAAATCAGAGGCAGGCTGGTGGCTGCAGTTATCGCTGATCTCCTTCTTGCTCATGCGATTTGTGATGGTGTGGCTCATGGGCAAGTTTGACGGCCGTTTGCTTTTGACCATTATGTGCGGCGCTGGGGTGGTGTTCTCCCTGGTTGGAGTTCTCCTAGGGAATGTCGTCGGTGCCCTCTGTATTGCAGCACTCTCTGGATGCATCTCGCTTCTTTTCCCGACAATTTACGGAGTTGCTCTTACCGGTGTCGGCAAAGACACCAAGTTTGCATCCTCGGGCTTGGTTATGGCCATCGTGGGCGGTGCCATTGCACCTTTGGTCCATGGACGCTTGCAAGACGCTACAAACCCGCAGTTTGCTTTCGTTTTTGTCTTGGTCTGCTTCTTGATTGTCGGTGCTTTCGGAGTCTATTCGATGCGCCACGGCGTCGATCTACAGGCCCAGGAAAAGGAGTCTACCGATGCTTAAGGGGATTCCACCGATCTTGTCTCCTGACCTTTTGAAGGTATTGGCAGAGATGGGGCATGGTGACGAGATAACCATTGCGGACGCTCACTACCCGCTTTCGGGAGCGGGTGGCCAGATCATTCGAGCGGATGGGCATCGGATATGCGACCTTCTAGAGGCTGTCATGAAGTACTTTCCTCTGGATCGCTATCACGAATGGCAGTATGCGTTGATGGAGCCCGTTGCGGGAGACACAGCCCCGGATATTTGGCAGGCGTATGGCGAGATAATTGGTAGGCATGAACCTGCAGAGGCAACCTTACTAGAGCGATTTGAGTTTTACGGACGCGCTAGTCACTCTCATACGACGATCATGACCAGTGAGACTGCGCAATATGCAAACATCATCCTGAAAAAAGGAGTGATCGTGAACTCCTCTGAAGTGGGAGGGAACTGACTATGACCCCGCAGGAGAGAACAGCATCCGGCCGCTTGCATGAGAAGAGCCGAACGCGAAGCGTGACAAACACCGAACCCGGAAAACAACAAAGTACAAGCACATCCATCGCCGTAATTGGCTTTCCTCTGATGATCGTCGTCTTCGGGGCGATCGGAGTCATATGGCCCAATTCAGTGAGTCCCGTAGCTCCGCACATCCCTGAGCTGTTAGGGGTTGTGATGTTCCTGATGGGACTGTCACTGAAAGTGGAAGATCTAAGAGTTCTAAAGTCTGCTCCGTATTCAGTACTTATTGCGGTGGTAGCTCAGTATTTGATCATGCCGCTGCTTGGCTATGCCATCGCGATATGTCTGAATCTCGAGCCATTACTGGTAGCAGGATTAGTGGTGCTGGGCTCTGTACCTGGAGGGGCATCATCCAATATTGTCGCATATTTGGCTGGCGGAAATGTGGCGCTGTCGGTCGCGGCAACGTCTGTGTCTACGATCCTGGCTCCGTTGCTGAGCCCCGTCCTTGTGCTGTGGCTTGTTGGTAGTCGTGTCGAGGTAGATGCAGGGGCGATGGTCACTCAGATTCTGAAGATGGTCCTTGTCCCTGTGTTTCTTGGAGTAGTGGTTCAACTGGTGTTACGCCAGGTTGTGGAAAGACTTGCTCCGGTTGTTCCTTGGTTATCAGCTGCAGCTCTTGCTGTAGTTATTGCCGGCATTATGTCCGGCTCCTCCGACACGATTCTTCAATCCGGTTTGATCGTGGTGATTGCGGTAATGATCCACAACGCATTGGGTTTTTGTCTTGGCTTCCTCGCCGCGAAACTGGCAGGGTTACAGGAGCGTGAACGACGCTCAATTGCGATTGAAGTTGGCATGCAGAATGCTGGTTTAGCAGCGACCTTATCGAGCCTGTCGTTTGGCCCGTTGGCTGCTCTTCCGGCTGCCGTTGCTACGATTTGGCACAACATTGCAGGGGCAATATTTGCGTCTTTCTTGCTTAAGTTCCGTGACCAAGACGGCTCAAAGGTCTAATTAACGTGACCCTGAAGTCAGAGCGGACCTCAGGCTCTGCTCTGGACAGACAATCAGAGAGTGTCTGCCCAGCGCTTGTTGTCCCTTTCGTGCGGTTTAACTACCGCCCCTCGAGCGCTTTCGCCACGCGCTCGAGGTACTCGTCGCGGTGGGCGAGGGACTCCGGCGACGCGGTTTCACCGAAGTCTTTGGCAACCTTCGCCGCCGCGGCCTTAGCCTCCTCACCGGTGTAGTCGATCGCTGGAATGTCTGGGATGCCCTGGAAAGACGGCTTCACAAACTCGAGCGTTGCCGCGAACCCGCGTGGTGTGGTCTGGTTCAACGCCTCGAGCGGGCCGACCACGGACCACCGGATGCCCAGCGAGTTCTTCATCGCCGCGTCAATGTCTGCTGCAGATGCGATTCCCTCGTTGAGTAGGTAGACGGCTTCATCAAGTACGCGTTTCTGGAGGCGGTTGGCAATGTAGCCCTCAATTTCCCGGTTGAGCGTGACGGGCACTTTGCCCAACTTCTCGTAGAAGGCGCGGACGGTGTCCATGGACTCCTTCGCGGTGCGCTCGCCTGGCACCAGCTCGATCAGCGGGAGTAGGCGAGGCGGGTTGAAGGGGTGCGCGATGAGCAGGCGGGCTGCTTGCTCGTCCGGAAGATCCTTAGCGATGTCTGTCGGCAGCAGCGCAGAGGAGGACGACGCGACGAGCGCCTCCGGGTTTGCGGCGAAAATCTCGCCGACCATCTGCTGCTTGAAGTCGAGGCGCTCCGGCCCGTTCTCCTGAACGAGGAACGCGTCTTCGACGGCCTCGGCAACAGAGTCCGCCTTGGCGATGGCGGGGGAGTCCTCGCCAAGGCGGGCGTTGGTGGCGGCGATCAGTTCATCGATGTCGTCGCGGATGTCGGAAACTTTGACGGTGTATCCGTGCTCGGCGTACAGCTGGGCGAAGGACTCGCCGATCGTGCCATAGCCGATGACTGCAATTGTGTTAGTGTCCATAAAAGTATTGTTGCACCACTTTGGCGGGGGTGCAGGAGGAGCGCCCCGTCGCCAAGCGGGGCAGCGCCCCCAACGGACAAGACGCTAGGAAACAGCCTGGAATGCTGGACTGCTTCCAGCAACTGCAAGCTCGTCCCACGCTGCTTCAACAGTAAGCCCACAGTGTATGTCCTCCGGGTCGCCGAGGAATCTACCGGTGATATGAATTTCACCGAGTTTGACGATCACTACGCCGTAGGGGAGCTTATCGGCGTGGTAACGGTCGAAAGCCCTGTACATGACGGAGTACGAATACACCTCACCCGAGGTTGGCAACTCGTGCCATTCGAAATCCTTACCTTGACAGTGGAAGCAGAATGTTTGTGGTGGCCACTGCCATGTGCCGCACTGAGCACATCGACGGGTCCACAGGGTCTTCTGCTTCAAGCCGTCGAAGAACTTCTCGTACAGGGGGTCCGACGCGGCTTGCGGCATGGGCACCAGGTCCGAAGCATCAGTCAATTCTTGTGTCATGTCTGTCTCTCCTATGGTTCCTAGTTTTTAGTTTTTCGCCAGCACGAGCGCGGATCCGTCACCAAAATCGCCGTAGCCGGTGACGAGTCCGACTTCAGCGTTTTCCACTTGTCGCTCACCGCAGTCGTCCCTGAGTTGGCGGACCGCCTCAACGATGTGGTTCATTCCTGCGACATGGGCTTCAGAGAGGAGACCACCATGGGTGTTCACAGGTAATTCTCCGCCGAGACCGATACGGCCATCTGCTACAAAGTCGGGCGATTCGCCGCGTTCGCAGAAGCCAAGCTCTTCCAGTTGCCGGAGCACGATGAAGGTGAAGCAGTCATACAACTGCGCAAAGTCAATATCATCCGTTGTCACACCGGCAAGCTCCAACGCACGTGGCCCGGCCTTGGTGATCCCCATGTTCAAGATGTCTCGTCGGCCGAGAATATCGTCGGGGTAGTTGGCATGCCCCTCAGTCGAGGAGAGGATAGAAACTCCCTTGTCGTGGTTGCTGCTTCGGCTTACGAGGACTGCGGCGGCACCGTCTGTTTCCAATGAAATGTCGAAGAGATGGAACGGCTCCACAAGAGTCTTGGATGAGTCGTAGTCCTCTTCGGTCAGAGTCCGAGAATGGAAGTATGCAGCTGGGTTGAGGTTTGCGTGACGTCGCGTGGTGAGGGAGACGGTTCGCATTCCGGCAGGGTCGATGTTGTATTCATGCATCCAGCGGTTCGCGTGGAAGCTGTACCACTGCATCGGCGCAAAGATACCAAGCGGCATTTCCAAGTTTTGCCGGATTTTTAGTCCTGGAACATAAATTGCGGACTCGGTCTGGTCAGCGGAGCTGAAACTGTGCTTTCCTGAGTACGCGTTCCACCCCAATGTCACCAGAACATTGTCTGCCATCCCGCAGGTAACAGCAGCTGCTGCCTGACCTACTGCAGCGGCAGCCGAAGCGCCGCCGATATGAACGTGGGAATGGTAGCGGAGATCAGTGATCCCGAGAGCATTGATGAAGTCTTCGTTGGAAGGGATATCGTTCCAGGCCATCACGATTCCGTCGACCGCGCTTGACTCAAGACCCGCGTCCTTACAGGCCTCAAGGGCAGCGTGAATAACCTGTTCGGACTCGGTATTCTCCGTACCGCGCGTGTATGCAGTCTGGCCGACTCCGACGATTTCAGCTTTGAATTGAGTCATCTTGCTACTTCTCCTTGTCATCGGGTTCGGTGCGTGAGCCTTGCGCGCCCTGTGCGCTCTGAATCAGAAATGGTGACCTGGCACGACGAATGCCATCAATTTCTTCGATCGTTGTGCGTGCATCCGTGAAGTGTGAGTCTTGGATGCATTCATCTGCCGTATTGATGGGAGCCCAGGGGAGTCGCCGCCGTTGTCCCTCGGTGAAAAGCCAACCAGTGTTTCTATTGCGGACAAGCTCAGAGAACTGGTCCACCATCTCCGGCTGGTGCTGGTTTCTGTAGGACTCCTCAGCTAAGTCATCGGATTCAACGACTGAAGCGAACCCTTCGTCGCGCATCCACTGGCGGAACGTGGCATAACGCTTGTCATCCACATACAGCGGAAGCGCAAGGAAAAACTTGCCGTCGGCAGCTTTGTGCTGCCACTTTGCAGTTTTTACGGGCATAGCGTGGCGTCCTGTGTGGCGTTCAACTTCGCGGCCGGTGTAATCCCAGTATGGAATAGCCATTTCGGTGGAGACTGAGAGCGCATGCTGCACGGAGATGTCCAGCGGTTCGGAGACCGTGTCATCATTTGCTTGTAGCTTCGACAACTGGGCGAGGATTGCGATGGTTGCCAACATGCCGGCGACATGGTTCGCCTGCCCTCCCGTTGGTGCAACGGGCATGCCCGCTTCCTCTCCGTCGTCGTATCCGCACGAACCGAGGAAACCGCCTGCTGCAAGAAGCGTCAGATCAGAAGCGGGTCGTCCCGCCCAGGGGCCAGTCATTCCGTACGGAGTGATCGTCGCAATCACTTGCCGCGGGTTCTGTTGATGCGCTTCCTTGATGGCTTCCGCATTAAGTACTGGCCACCCCTGTCCCGAAGTTGGCGAGTTGATGATGACATCAGCACTTGCGATGCGGGAAGGTGTGGCCTCGCCTTGCTCGACTGCGATGCCGGCGAGATAGTGTTTCTCGTGTGCGGCCGGGACATAGGAGTCCGACACGAGTTTGGTGACGCTTGCGCCTAAATCATGGAGGAGCCGAGCGGTGTAACTGCTGAATTGGTCGCCAAGGTAGAGGACCTTGACTCCTTTGAGTGCGCTGCTCAGGTTATTGGGATGCAAGATAAATATCCTTCCTACCAGAGTGAGTTTGCAATCGAGACTTCATGGGGAACACCTTCCGGCCACAGAACCCCATCGCGGTCGAGCTTGTCGAGTGCTTCCTGGTCCAAACCCAGAACGGAGGAGAGGATGTCATGCGTATCCTCGCCGAGAACCGGGAATTGATCGGGGAATTGCCACTTTTCGTCTTGGAGCACGAACCTGAAGGGAAGCGACTGGACTCCGTGCTTTCCAAGTCTGGGGTGATTCCGTTCTTCCAAGAGACCGCGGTCCTTAAGCTGCGGATCACGGTCCACACGGTCAGCGCCTCCTTGCAGTGGGGCGGCTGGAACCCCTTCAGAAGCCAAAAGGTCGGCGGCCTCATATTTCGACATATTGCTCAAATAAGAGGTGAGGTGCTCTTTAATCGAATGTTGCGCTTCCCCAAGCTCATCAAAGCCTAAGTCTGGAAGTTGGGTAAACACACGACGAAGAGACGCCCAGTGGTCATCATTCTCGACCGTGATGGCGACATAATCATTGGGCCCGTCTCCCTTGGTAGGGAAGATGTCGCTCACCGGAGACTGGTCGCCACGGAACCCGACATCGTCGCCAGACGGATCTGTACTTGTATTACCGCCTGGGTAACCACGCGGCGGGCGTGTGCCGTGAGAAAGAAACTCACTCAACATCGGTCCGACAAGAGCAAGGCCGGTTTCAACTTGTGAAAGGTCGACGTGCTGGCCGACTCCGGTCTCGCGAGCTTGGAGGATTGCTGCCTCTGCCGCGATTGCACCCATATATCCTGCGCACACATCAAGATAGGAGTATCCCCAACCGGCGGGATCCCGACCTGGGACACCGACTGCGGCTGTCATACCGCTCATCGCCTGGGCGGTGGGGCCCCAAGTGTTTTTGTCCGCATGTGGCCCGGAGTGACCAAATCCGGAGACTGAAACGTAAACGATTTGTGGGTTGATCTCTCTCATGGCGTCGAACCCAAGCCCCCAGCGCTCCATGACGCTCGCAGAAAACGATTCAGTGACAGCATCGACTTGAGCGATAAGGTCCTTAATAACCTGCAGACCATCCGGATCCTTCACATTTATGGTCAGTGACTTCTTTCCAACATTGAGGTTTGAAAAGAAGGCGCCATTGTTTAGGTTCTTTTCGTCCGTATCGGACCGGTACATGGCAGTGCGCATCGGATCGGGGCCTTTGGGCCATTCAACTTTGAAGATCTGCGCACCCAGCCCAGCGAGGTATCGCGTCATCGTGGGCCCGGCAACGCTCCACGTGAAATCGAGAATCTTGACGCCTTCGAGCGGAAGGCCGTTATTGCTGCTTGTCACTCTGTCTCCTTCCGGATCACAAACTGAACGTGAAATAGAACACGTAGAATAAGGCTAGTGGTGCAGATCATTACTGTCCACCGAATGTGATAGATGGGAAGTTTGGACGCCCTACTCTTCGGTGTAAACGCTCAGTGGGAGAGTCGGATTGGTGCGGCCGCAGCGGGCCCACCCCGCCCCCGTCGCCAAGCGAAAAGCTCCTGCTTAGCGCCCGCCGTGCTAGAGTCCGGAATGCAATCGTGGCGCAGGAGAAGGGCTGGTGGTGGCGGAAATGATCGATGTGGCATTCGAGCGTGATGTAGAGGCGGCGCTGCGAAGTAAGGATGTCGCCGAGCTGTCCAGCCTGCTGGCCGACATCACCCCGAAGGAAGCTTCTGGGCTCATGGCGCGCATGGGCCTGCAGCAGCGCGCCTTGTTCTATCGCACGCTGCCGAAGGACGTAGCGGTCACCACCTTCGACGAGCTCGACCCTGCGGTGCAGGCCGACCTCGTCTCCGGCCTGCGCGTGCCCGGGGTGGCCGAGGTCTTCGAAGGCATGGAGCCCGATGACCGTGCCGAGCTTCTCGACGAGCTGCCGGCCTCCGTAGCCTCCCGCCTCGTAGCCAACTTGTCGGAAGGCGAACGGGAGCTGACCGGCATTGTGCTGGGTTACCCGGAGGATTCCATCGGCCGCCGCATGAGCCCGGAGCTGATTATTCTGCGTCCGACGATGCGGGTCTCGGCGGCAATTGCAGAGATCCACAAGCATCTCGACGACGCTGAGTCGATTTACACCCTGCCCGTGGTGGAAGAGGATCGCCGCCTGGCCGGTGTGGTCAGCCTCCGTGATCTCCTGCGCGCCGATGGCCGGGCCGAGGTTTCCACCTTGATGCAGGAACCTGACCTTGCGGTTGCGCACGAGGCGGCGGAGGAAGCGGCGCGTCGTTGCGCGGACCGCAAGCGGCTGGCACTGCCGATCGTGGATACCGAGGACCGGCTCGTTGGTCTGCTCACCGTCGACGATGCGCTGCGCATCCTCGAGGAAGCCGACTCCGAGGACCAGGCGCGTATGGGTGGTTCCGAGCCGCTGCGCCGCCCGTACCTGGCTACTCCGGTGTTTGAGATCGTGAAATCGCGCGTGGTGTGGCTGCTCGTGCTCGCCGTCGGCGCGACGCTGACCGTCCAGGTTCTCGAGCGCTTCGAGGACACCCTGGCCACCATGGTCGTACTGTCGCTGTTCGTGCCGCTGCTGATCGGTACCGGTGGCAACACGGGCAACCAGGCCGCCACCACGGTCACGCGCGCGCTTGCGCTTGGCGACGTCCGCCCTGGCGACGTACTCAAAGTCGTCTTCCGCGAAGCCCGAGTGGGCATCCTGCTTGGTGTACTGCTTGGCAGCCTCGGCTTCCTCATCGCGGGTTTTGTGTACGGGTGGGACATCGGTACCGTCATCGGCCTGACCTTGGTGAGTATCTGTACCGTCGCCGCAACCGTGGGCGGTGTGATGCCGTTGATAGGCAAGAAGCTGTGCATTGACCCGGCTGTGTTTGCAAACCCGTTCATCACCACGTTGGTGGATGCGACCGGCCTGATCATCTACTTCCTGATTGCGAAGTCGGTGCTGGGGATCTAGGGGACTGGGTAGGACGCAGTTAAGCCCACCTCGCCGTTGCTGGCGGGTGGGCGTTTTTGTTGCGTCGGAAAGCGCGTGCTGTAGCTCTCATCTGTCAACGTATGTGAGGCATTCGTGCTATAACATGATGAGCGCCCGACGGGTGTGAGTTTTTCAGCACGACGCCGGGAAGACGAGGAGACTTTCAGTGGCAACTTCGACCGGGAACGACGGCTCCGCGCCGCACGTAACGCAGACAGAGCAGCCAACACAGCGAGAGCGACTGACTAACGAACACAAAAGGGTGCTTGGGGGAGCCCTGGTTGGCACCACGATTGAGTGGTTCGACTTCTTCATCTATGCGCAAGCTGCTGGCCTGATCTTTGCCACGCAGTTCTTCAGCCCGGTCGCGGACCAGTCGCCGGGGCTCGCGCAGATTATTGCCTGGGCCTCGCTCGGTATTTCCTTCCTGTTCCGTCCGCTCGGGGCGATTCTCGCGGGGCATCTCGGTGACCGCATTGGTAGGAAGCCGGTGCTGGTGGTCACGCTCGTCGGCATGGGGTTGGCAACTCTCCTGATGGGGCTGCTGCCAAACTACGCGGCATGGGGCATCGCCGCACCAATCCTGTTGGTGTTGCTACGAATCATGCAGGGCATGTCCGCCGGCGGGGAGTGGGGCGGTGCAGCGCTCATTGCCGTGGAGCATGCGCCGGTGTTGCGGCGTGGCTACTTTGGTGCGTTCCCGCAGCTCGGAGTGCCGCTAGGGATGATGCTGGCGACGATCATGATGCTCACGCTCACTACTGCGATGTCGCCCGAGCAGTTTGAGGCGTGGGGGTGGCGCATCCCGTTTGTGTCCTCGTTGGTGCTCATTCTCGTCGGCTTCTTCATTCGCAAATCCGTTGAAGAGTCGCCAGTGTTTACGGAGATGGAGGAGCTGCGCGAGCGTTCCTCCGCTCCGCTGAAGGATCTGTTTGCCGGTCACTCCAAGCTGGTCGGACTGTGCGCCTTGATTTTCGCAGGCAATAACGCCGCCGGGTACCTGCTCATTGCGTTCTTCGTCTCCTACGGATCGAAGACGCTTGGCTTCCCGCGCCCGACGGTGCTGGGCATCATGTTGCTTGGCAGTGGTGCCTGGTTCTTCTCCACGCTCATCAGCGGGCACATCTCTGACATCATCGGTCGCAAAACCATCTTCGTTTGGGGCTACGCGGCGCTCATTCTGTGGTCGCTGCCGCTGTGGGTGCTCGTCGACTCTGGCCAGATCTTCCTCTTTGCCCTGGCTACCATCGTGCTTGGGGTTCTCCTCGGCGTGACTTACGGGCCACAGTCGGCGCTTTACGCTGAGATCTTCCCAGCATCTGTGCGTCTCTCTGGCCTGAACATCAGTTACGCGCTTGGCTCCATCATTGGCGGCGCGTTCGCCCCGATGATCTCCCAAATGATCCTGGAGCAGACCGGCAAGGCGATCTACATTGGCGTGTACATCGCGGTGTTGTGCGTCTTCTCCATGCTCGCCGTGATGGCGGTGCCGAGGGGAATTCAGGGGCGGAGTTTGAACCAGTAGGAGCGAGCGGGCGCTACACCCCTGACTCCTTCAGCACGTCGCGGACGATCTCGGCGACGTGCAGCGCTTGCTTTCCGGTGCCCTGCTGCACCTGCGTGCGGCAGGAGAAGCCGTCGGCAGCCACGATCCCGTCGTGCTCGCGCACTCTCGGGAAAAGCTCTCTTTCGCCGAGTTCGAAGGACATCTCTGCGTGGCCGTCTTCGTAGCCCCAGTTTCCAGCGAGCCCGCAGCAACCGGTCTGGATTTGATCTTGATCGTAGCCTAACGCGGCGAGGATAGCTTCGGATTGCTGCGGATCGCCGAGGGACCTTTCGTGGCAGTGGACCTGGGTGAGCACTGACCCTGCCTGCGGCTGAATACGACCCTCTGCCACGAGTGCCTCGATCTTGGGGGCGACGACCTCGGAGAACGACTTCGTCGCCGCAGCGAGCCGGGCAACACGCGGGTCACGAGTCTGCGATACCGCGTCATGCTGCAGCATCGTCGTGCACGAAGGCTCGATTGCTACCACATCCAATCCTTGAGCGATGTATGGCTCGAACACCTTGGCCGAATGCTCGAGTACCTTTCGCGTCATATCGAGCTGTCCTGTGGAGTGCCAGGTCAGCCCGCAGCAGACAAATTCCTGGGGGATGATCACCCGGAATCCTAAGGCCTCCAGGACCTCCACTGCTGCCTGCGCAGGTTGCGTATTCAGCTTTGAGTTGAAGGAATCAGGCCACAGCACAATCGGCTCTCCGATGTACTTCGGAGCCCGCTTCTTCGCCCACTTCTGCAGGGACTCTGGCGCGAAGCTGATCAGCGGGCGGCCTGCGTCCAACCCGCCAGCTTTCGCCATCACCTTCGCGGGGATGCGGGATTGCATGAGTTTGCCCGCGATGCGAGGAACAAGCGGGAGTCGGTGAGCAATCTCGCTGAGGATCGGCAGCCACCCCATGAGGTAATGCACGCGCGGCCGAAGCTTTCCTTCGTAGCGGTCGTGCAAAAACTCCGACTTGTAGCTCGCCATGTCCACATTGACGGGACACTCAGATGCGCAGGCTTTACACGACAGGCAGAGGTCGAGAGACTCTTCGACATCGGAAGGCTCTACCGTTTCGCCTCGGAAAAGTTCCGAGAGCACGCGGGCGCGGCCACGGGTGGAGTGCACTTCGTCATGCGTGATCTGGAAGGAGGGACACATTGCGCCATCCATGGAGCGGCAGGCAGAAACTCCCACGCAGCGGTTGACAGCGTTGGTGAAGCTGCCCTTGTCCTGCAAAAACAGCTGAGTGGGCTGTATTTCGTTGCGTCGCTGGTTTGGCTCCATGCGCAGCCCTTCAGTCACCGCATCAGCCCACACCAATACTCCCGGGTTCATGACTCGTTGCGGGTCAAACAACAGCTTGAACTCTTCAAACACGGAGCGAAGCTCTGCACTGTACATCGTCGACAGCAGTGATGACCTGGCGCGCCCGTCGCCGTGCTCGCCCGAAAGCGAACCGCCGTACTTGCTTACAAGCGCTGCAGCCTCGTTCATGAAGCGTTCAAAGTTATCGATCCCCTCCTGAGTATGGAAGTCGAAGCTGATGCGTACGTGCACGCAACCTTCACCAAAGTGCCCGAAGGGAATGCCTCGGTACTCGTATTTATCCATCAAGGCGTAAAGCTCTCGGAGGTAATCCGCGAGATTCTCGGGCGGAACAGCGGAATCTTCCCAGTTCGGCCAGGCTTCACCGCCGTCGGGCAGGCGGGTGACCGTGCCAGCCGACGCCTCGCGGATGCGCCACAGCGCTCGGGCCTCCTTCGGATCACTCACCACGACGGCCCCCGTGTGTTCGATGCTTTCAGTCAACGCATTGGCAACGGAGACAGCTTCCTCTTGTGTATCGCCAGTGGTTTCGCAGTACAGCCAGCCACCAGCGTGAGGCTGGCCCGGAAGATTGTCGCCGGCGTTTTCCTGCCCATTCTTCGACCGCAATGCGGCGAGCAAGTCCCCGCCCATGCCTTCAATGGTCGCCACGCCCGGCTGGCGCAAGCGTGGCGCAGCGGCCGCAGCGGCAAATACATCGCCAAAGGACAGGACCGCGAGGGCTGTGTACGCCGGTTTCGGGATGAGGCGGACCGTCATCTGCGTGATGACGCCAAGAGTGCCTTCGGAGCCAGCGAGTGCCTTGGCGATATCGGTGCCCAAGTAGTGCAGCCCGTAACCAGAGACCTGACGGGGGAAGCGGCCGAGCTCCTTGCCAATGAGTTCCTCGTGTTCGGTGTAGAGATCCTTCAGCGCTTTATCGAGGTCAGGATCGTCACAACCGGACTCTGAGAAGGTCACCAGTTTTCCGCTCGGGAGTGCCATCGTGATGTCGATGAGGTTCTCAGCCGCCGTTCCGTAGGCCACTGAGTGTGAACCGCAGGCATTGTTGGCCACCATGCCGCCAATGGTGCAGCGGGAATGTGTCGAGGGGTCTGGTCCGTAGGTCAGCCCATACTCCGCTGCTGCTTCCCGAAGCTGATCACAGATGACGCCAGGCTCCACAACGGCGGTTTGCGTCGCTGGATCGATGGAGAGGATCCGATTGAAATGCCGGGAGGTATCGATAACCAGACCATCGCCGATGGCATTTCCGGCTACCGACGATCCACCGCCGCGCCCGACGATCGGCCATCCCTGCTGCTTGGCATATGCAATTCCGTCAAGCACATCTTCCACTGATTCGGGCTCGAGTACTGCGGCCGGAACACGGCGGAAGAGCGAGGCATCTGAGGAATAGGCGGCGCGGGTAGGCATGTCGCGGCGAAGTTTCTGCAGGAGAGAGGGTTGAGACTCAGGTACCATTGTGTTCCTTATGACGAGAAAAGCGGATGCGGTGGTGGACTACGTTCGAGGTGCCATTCAGTCAGGGGCCATGAAGCCTGAGGAATGGTACAGCGTGGCGCAACTGGCTGATCAGATGGGGGTTTCGCGCTCTCCCGTGCGGGAGGCACTGCTGAAACTGCAGGAAGCGGGGCTTGTGAGATTCGCGAAGAACCGCGGATTTGAAATCATCGAGACGGGCGCGAGCGACGTCGCGGAGATCTTTGCTATCCGCCTGGGGCTCGAACCGCCTGCGGCGTATCGTGCTGCGCGCCTGCGTACCCCAGAGCAATTGGCGACGGTCTACCAACTGATGGCGGACATGCAAAAATGTGCTGACCAGGGGGACGAAACGGAGTTTTTCGTTCATGACCGTGCGCTGCATGTCCAGCTCTACGAGATGAGCGGCTCGCGGTACGGGCAGGGCGTGATGGAAAGGCTCAGGGACATCACCGGGATTCTGGGGCACACCACCGCTGGCACGTCGAGGACGTTGCATGACATCCTCAACGAGCACCGGCCGATCATTGAGGCGATCATCGCGGGCGATCCCGCAGAAGCCGCAGCCACAATGCGTGAACACCTCACGATTACGGGAAAGCTGCTGACCCGCCAAGCGCTCCTCGCGGAAACCGACGAGGGGCAGGATGCGCTGTCCGACAGCTTGGTTGCCGAAAAAGTGGAGGCGGTCTGGTCGAACCACGTGATCGATGTCTAGCAAGCTACTCCCTTGATTGTTTGCGTTCCTGCTCAACTTCGCGCTCTTTTGCCGCTTGCGCTTTCCGAGCCTGCCGTGCCTTCGGCCGGTAGCCGAGCACGAATGCCGCAAGCGCACACAGCGTCGCAGCGCCAAACACCCATGGGGCAAGCGCGTCATTGACACCGGTGACGACGTCGCCGTTGCCCATGAACACGCCGATTGCTTGCAGGCCGACCAGGACGAAGCCGCCAATGAGGAAGGCGGCGAGGAACACATAGAAGAGCACGCGGAAGATCTTAAAAATGGCAGACACTTTAGACTCCTGGGACGTATACCGGTAGGAAGCCCATGCCAACGAGCCACGAAAGCAGGATCATTGGCAGGACGAAGTACATGATCAGCGGGACAAACATCTTGGTTGGGTTGGCGTCGGCCATCGCGGCGGACAGGTAGATCGGCGCGCCGACGGGCGGGGAAGCACCTTCTGTTGCGGTGCACAGCAGCACTGCCACGATCGCGATGGTTGGGTCGATCCCAACGGCGGTGAGTGCGGCGACGGCGGGTGCGCCGACTGCAGCTGCGGTGGCGGTAGAGGAAAGCGGGGTCGCCACGATGACAGCGAGTACACCGACGACGACGAGCATCGCCCACTTGGGAAGGTCGAAAGCACCCAGGGTGTTGGAGAGCTGATCGCCGACGCCAAGCTCCTCCATGATCGCCGCAGCGGCGAGTGCAGCGAAGAGGGAGATGCCTACCGTCGCAAAGCTCGGCAGGTCGCGCACGATCTGAGCGCGGAACTGCGCATTGTTGCGTCGGATGCGGCCAGCGCCCTCGATCAGCGCGATGACGGTGATGAGAATGGGGACCCAGACGATGATCGAGATGGCTTTAACGCCGTCTTCGCCGACGCCCGTGGACTCCTTGAGCCAGGCCGCGACGGGCCCAATGGTCAGCAGCACTGGGATGAGAATGCCCAAGAAGATGGACGGGGAACGCCAGCCCTGCTGCCACGCAGTGCTGAAGGGCACGATGTTTTCTGATGGAGTCCGCGGAATGTTGTCTTTTCGCGTCCAGTACCAGACGACAATCAGTCGGTAGAGGACCGCGTAGGCACCGGCGCAAGCAAGGGTGACGTACACCTGGCTCGCGGATGAGGCGGCCGCAGCAGGCATCGCCAAGATAATGAACATCGTGGAGTTTGGCGGAAGCGCAACACCGAGCCCAGAGTTGCCGGCAACAAGAGTCGCAGCGCGATTGGAAGAAAACCCGGTCTGCTTCATCCACGGGATGGTGACGGAACCGACCGTTGCCGAGTTGCCGGCCGTCGACCCGGCAATGAGCCCCATCATGGCGGAAGACAGGGTCGACACATACCCCGCGCCGCCGCGCAGCCTGCCGAAGATCGAGTTCAAGATGGTGATCAAGCGGTCAATCAAACCGGTGGACTGGACGATTATCCCCATGAAGACGAAGGCCATGCCAGCGAAAGTGACTTCGGAAGAAATTGCACTGGTGATGCCGTGCCAAAGGAGCTGGGGCGCGTCCTTACCTCCGAAAAGGGCAACGCCGAGCAAGCCGAGAAGAAGGGCCTCAGCAATATCGCGCTTGAGCACAACATTGATCAGCACCGTGATCGCGATGAACACGAACAGCGCAAGTATGCCCATGCTTCATTCCTTTCAAGTAGCAAAAAGTGATGTGAAGCACGTTACAGGTAACATGTTACAGCGCGCAGTTTTTTCGCGAATTGCCCTCCTATGGGGGTGGAAACGGATGATTGGCCAGAGTTTGACTTGAGTTCGGCGGGGAGTGCTGCGGGTTCATTCATTCCTTAATGGTGTGTTGGGCGAACGGAATACTTAGGGGTGGAGCCACGTGGCGTCGGCAAGCGCGAGCTCCTGAGCAGAATTTATTGAACGTTTATGCTTTAGCGTTATGCATGCACTCGATCGATTTCGGAGCTTCCTGATCATGGCTGGTGGATTCATCGGCCCGTTTCTTGGCCAGTCGATCGCGGTGGTGCTTCCGGAGTTCGCTGCGGACTTTGGGATTACGTTGCGGCAGGCATCGCTCACAATGACAGCATTCATGCTGCCGTTCGCCACGACCATGCTGTTTTCCACCTACCTGGTGCGCAACCTGGAGCCGGCGAAGGTGGTGCGCTGCGCGTTCGGCGTGCTCACGATCGCGGCCGTGGTGCTGGCATTGACACCGAAGTGGTGGCTGTTCGTCGTGGCGTTTATGGCCGCCGCGCTTGCCAACGCCTTTACGTCCCCCCTGCTCCAAGTCATCCTTAAATCGATGACGCCCGAGGATGAGTTGGGCAAAGCGCTCGGCACATATCAGGCGATGCAGTCCTGTGGCCTGTTTTCCGCGCCGCTTCTCGCGGGTGCCAGCGTGCAATTTGCCAGCTGGCGGGCCATGTACGTGGTGCTATTCGTGCTCACACTCACCATGGTGGTGACGGGCTTGCCCTCGACGCCGCCGGCAGGTGCTGGCGAACCTCGTGAAGGTCGTCTACTCAGCTGGCCAGCTGTGCGCGCGGCGCTGACGCTGTTAGTCATCGGTACGTGCGTGATTGGGTTTGGGTTCTTGCTCGCCTTGTACGTTGGCGACCGCTTCGATGCCGACCCGGTGTTGCGCGGTGTTGTCGTGATGGCCGGCGGGTTCACCTCTTTCATCTTCGCTCGATGGGTCGGCTCGCTTGCAGATCGGCTGGGTGCGCGCGTGGTGATCGCTGGTGGACTGGTGGTCGCGGCGGTGGCGCTAGTGGCTATCAGCGTGACGCCTTGGTTAGTCCTGGTAGCTGTGCTGTGGGGCGTGGCCGTACTTGCCGCTCAAGGTACGCAGATTTCCATCAACGTGCTCACTCTGCGCGCGCCAGGCGGAGCGCAGATTCTCTCAACGATCCAGGCGTTCCGCTTCTACGGCAACGCGTTGACCCCACTCGTGTTCCTGCCGATCTACGGCGCGGCTGGGGCGTGGGTGTTCGTAGTGGCGGCAGCGGTGCTACTCGCGATGAGCGCGTTGACTGCGGCGGGGGCGAGTGGGGTTGGGCGCGTTCGTGGAGCGAACGCGTAGGAGAAGCGGAACGGCTGTTCTCCTGCAGTTTCGCTGCGAGGTGGATGTGTTTGGCGCGGCACTGCCGGTTAGGTTTGTGAACTGAGTGTTTGAGGGAGATTCTTATGGTGTAGCTAACTGCTGGGCGTGGTGGGCGTCGAGAAGCGAAGGCCCCAGCGCTCGATTTGAAAGGACGTATGGGGACGTGAATACCCTCGCCAACTTCACCACGAGAGTCGTGCAAAAATATCTGCCCGACGCGTTCGTGCTCGCAATCTTCCTGACCATCATTGTCATTTTGGCTGCGCTCGGCCTGACAGACTCCGGGCTTACGGACGTCGTCGGGTACTGGGGCGAAGGCTTCTCCACCCTGTTCGTCTTCGCAATGCAGATGGCTCTCGTATTGTTGACCGGGTTTGTGCTCGCCCTCAGCCCCGTGGTGGAGAAGCTGCTAGGTATGCTCACCGACATCCCGAAGAAGCCGAACCACGCCTACGCACTCACCGCCGCCATCTCGTTCGTCTGCTGCTACCTGAACTGGGGCCTCGGACTCGTAGTTGGTGCGTTGGTTGCCCGTGAGATGGGCAAGAAGATCAAGGGCGTGCACTTCCCGCTCGTGGTCGCGGCCGCGTACTCTGCAGAAATTGTGCGCGGCCCCTCGTCCGCGATTCCTGTCGTGATGGCGACGCCCGACAACTTCATGTACGACAAGGTCGGCCTCATCCCGATCTCGGAAACGTTGTACAGCTGGTGGAACCTGGCAATCACAGCCGTCATTTTTACCGCGATTATTGGGTTCTACCTGGTCATGCGCGTGCCGGAGGACAAAGCAGTCGCTTTTGTAGACACCGTCGACGAGGATCACGTACATGAAGAGCCGGAAGGTGAGCTGACCTTCGCAGAACGGTTGGATAACTCTCGTATTCTGCTCATGTTGCTGGGTGTGCTCCCGCTGGCGTACCTGGTGATGTACTTCGCCGAAGAAGGGTTCAACATCAACCTCAACACGGTGATCCTCATCTTCCTCACTCTTGCCCTGTTCGCACACCGCAGCGTGAAAGATTTCCTCAACGCCGTGCAAGAGGCGATCACTTCCACCCGTGGCATCATCCTGCAGTTCCCTCTCTACGCGGGCGTGGCCGGCATCATGAGTGAATCCGGCCTGGTCGAAATTTTCTCCAATGCCTTCATCTCAATTGCAAACAGCACCACCTTCCCGATACTGACCTTCCTGTCTGCAGGCCTGGTCAACGTGTTCATTCCATCCGGCGGCGGCCAGTGGGCGATCCAAGGTCCCGTCATGCTGCAAGCCGCCGAGGCGATGGGGGCAAGCATCCCGCAAACCATCATGGCTTTCGCCTGGGGCGACGCATGGACCAACCAGATTCAGCCCTTCTGGGCGCTTCCGCTGCTCGGGGTTGCTGGCCTGAATGCGCGGAGCATCATGGGCTACTGCATCCTGTGGCTCGTGATTACCGGCGTAATTATTTGTGCAGGGTTCACTCTGCTCACGCTGTTCTGACCTGTACTTTTGGACGATTAAAATGTGGTGCTGTGGGTATTGAGTTTGAGCAGGCAACGTTCCGCGGCACAGCATACCAAGTTGATGACCTCGACTCGGTCTCTGTACTGTTCCACGGGAAAGACAAGCGAGGCATTTACCGACTGAGCTTTGCTAACGGGGAAGCCTATGTCGGACAGGCCGAGAACGTAGTTCGCCGCTTTGCTGGCCACCGACGCCGCTGGGAAGACATTGTCGGCCTTGAATTCTTCCCCGTCATCGGACCCGAACCGTTACTCGCCGCGGAGAGGATCCTCATCGCGGAAACGGAGCGTACATGTTCATTCCGCAATGTGGTTGACACGAAACGTCCGCGGGGCGAAAAAGATTACGTCATCGAGGTCAATGAGGGCAGTAGCGTGTCGCTTCCTTGGGATCGCGCGAAGCGGAAAACACTTGATGACGGGCTGCGGACGAAGTTCTTCGAACTAGCACGACGATCGGACTACTTCGTTACTCGGGAGATTGCAGGTTGGTTTATTCACCAGACTATCCCCGACCCGCTGGCTACTCGGGGCAAGCTGTGGACGGTGTCCTGCTTGCCGTCGACAAATAAGCGGCGTGACTACTTCCGCACGTTCTGTATCAGCGCCGGAAACCTTGAAATGATGGTTGGGGAGGTATACGACGGAACGAACCCACAGGTGCGTATCAACACTGAGCGAAACGAAGAATTCGCAAAGTATCAGGGCATCCACCATGGATGGGAAATGGGGGATGCGGAGTATCCGATCGCAAAAACGGCCTGGTGGCTCTTTAACGCGTACTTCCTCTACGACGTCATCATGGGGCAGGAAGAGTTTCCTGCCCTTGACCCGATGCTGGAGGCAGCGTACGCACTCAATGTCCGAATGATGCGCCGTGGGGGCACGATGTACCAGCGATTCCACAACGCGGAACTGAGCACTGACCTGCTTAACGCAGCCGCGAAGTGGGGGAACCCGGAGTGGCTTGGAACGGACGCGTAAACGCCGCAGGTTGCTTCTGTTTACGCGTAACTAAGCTTTAACGTTTCGTGAAACATGCAAACATAGGCCTCTAAATTTTAGAGTTTTCGAACACCTTAAGGGATATTGCTGTAAACAAAGGCGCGGTGCCGACGCCGGGCCGCAACCTCCTTACCCCATTACTCCCATCTGCAATTCTGTTCACAAACTCCAGGCTCCGCGCGTGACGAACATGCCCCTATGGCGACTCGTTGGCCACTTCCGTGGCAGCCACCTCAGAACGCCTCCAGCCTCCGCACCCACTGGGCGAGCGTGCCGTCGATAATCGCGTCGTGGATCGTGGCAGGCCCAACTAACCGAGCTGCCTGGATGATCATCTGGATCACCGTGAGTGCCTGCAGCTCCGTGGCTGACTCCGGCGATACCTGCTCGGCGATCTGTAGCAGCGACAAATTCGAAACCTCCGCGTCCGGCGTCGCCGGCGCGTACTTCGCGAACTCCTCCGTGAACTGTGCGCGAAGCGCCACAGTGTCCTCCAACGGCGACTGCAACTCTGCGGCTTCGTCAAGCTCGACGACGTATTTCAATAGTCCGGCGTACTTCGCCACAGGCTTTTCAGGCTCGTCTGCTGCATCTTGCTCGGTGGGTTTTAACCGGAACTCTAGGTCGTTGGTGTCCAGGTCGAGCCGGTCGAAGATGAAGCGGAGTAGTCCCATTTTTGCCGAGGTGCTGTTGCCGACGTCGACGGCGAGGGAGTCGTCGACTACTCGGCGGCCGTTCGGCAGATGCGCGGGGTCGAACTCAGTGTGCAGTAGCGCGGCGTCGTTGGAGAGGGCGAGGAGTTCGGAGCGGTGGTCGCGAAGGAGGTGCTGCAGCAGGGCAACAACCATGTCTACCCAGCTCTCTACTGTTTTGGAGAGGTCTTGGTATTGGAACCCAACGATCCACCGCCCGGTGAACTCGCCGGAGTCCCCCATCACTTCGGTGGGGAGCACGGTTTGGGGCGGGGTGAACGTTGTCGTTGGCATGCGCCAGTAGTCCAGGGCCGCGGTGACGATGTCTTCCGTGCGTTGCTGTAGCTCGGCTTCGCCCCAGGTCGTGGCCTCTTTGAGTCTGCGGTTGAGGCGGTATGGGGAGGAGTCGAAGCCCTTGTCTGTGGCCTTCTTCACGGCGAACGGCTTATTGGAGTAGCTGGAGTTGTAGCCGGTCACGGTCAGGTTGCCGATGCGGTGCAGCCACTCGCTATGGATGCGTTCAGCGTCAGGACCAAGCGTTGTTTTCCATTCCTTGCTCAGCGTTTGCGGCATGATGTGCTCAATGGAAATGTCGCCGCTTTCGAGGTTTTGGGCGATGTCGCGGGTATCACGCGAGTTGCCGTTCTCGAGGACGTCGTAAATGTAGTTCCGCCACTGGGCCTTGATGCTGTACATATTGCGAGTTTCTAGCGCGGCTTGTACCTCACTATCGGTAGGGATACGACCGTTGCCTGTGCGTCGCCTCAGCACATACGCGTATACGTCAGCAAACCGGTCATCCTCTTTACGCAACTTCGTGATCTCGGAGTAGGCCGTCGCAAAGATCTTGTTCAACGCGTTCGTTGCCATCTCGATGATGAAGCGGCGCGCAATAAACGACTCAGTGATGCGAAGCACGTCGCAGAAATCATCCTCAGTGATGCGACCGGCGTGGACGTCGCGCAGCACAGGCATGAGGAACGGCAAGGTCACACCGCCGAGAATGGGCTGCATTCGTCGCAGAATCCGATCCGCCTGCGCAAACTCGGTACTCGATTCCTGAATCTCCTTGTAATACCGAGAAAACTCGTAAAGCTCCTCCAACACCTCCTTTGTTTCGGCACCTTGGCGCTGTGTGAAGCGTTTGAACTCTTCATACACATCCTTCTCACGCGGCGTACGAGAATTCTTCGTCGTGAGATACCAGCGGATAAACGCCGAAGTCCGGAACTTCGCATTCATCTCGATGGGGTTCCACAAGTCCTCATAGAGCTTCTCCTGCACCTTCGGTGCGTGCCCCATCAGAATGAAGTTGCGCACCTTATCGGCCTCAGTCAGGTCCAAGCCCGTCGAGTTCAGCGACTCAAAGATTCGCTGCGGATCATCATCTTTGTCCAGCTCAAGCAGCATTACCTGCAGCTTTTCGACGGCTCCCCAAATCTCATCCGCCTTATATTCCGTCACGCGCAGCCGGTCTTGGAAGTATTTGAAGTTCGCCGTAAGATTCGACGCCGCCACGTACCCTGACGGTTCCCCAAACAGTGCGTCATACGCCTTCTTGTCATCTTTGACCGGCTTGAGCTTGAACCGGACCTCCTGCCGTTGATCACCGATCATGAGGAAGGAATCGACAATCTTCACACCCAAGGATTGGTCATCAGCACGGATGTCCCCGTTCTCGATCGCCTTCGCCAACGCGAGCATCAAAATGCTGACGGTGGTGAGGCGCTGCTGGCCGTCGATAACTAACCACTCAAACGACGTCCCGCCGCCCACAATCGCACCAAAGAAGTGAGCCTCCCGCCCCTCACGAATAATCTCCTCCAAGTCATCGAAGAGCTGCGCGCAATGCTTCCGCTGCCAGTCGTAGTTGCGTTGATATACGGGAATGATGAGCTCGCGGTGCTGGCCGTCAAACACTTGGATGATCGGGCGTGCGCCTTGCATGGAAACCACCTTGGTCGTTGTAGGTGCGGTCGGCCTCAGTGTAGTTGAGGAAATTCGGCGCGATCATCGCTTACGGTGGGTCGTGTTGACTCAATGTTGAAATCCACGTATCTTTGAGTCATCAAGCCGCAAGGCAAATAGGCTCTGGCCCCCGAGAAATCGGGGGCCATCTTTTATTCTCTTGGTATCGGCGACGTGGCCAATACGTTTGGTATCCATTTCTGGTTCTTAAACCAATCCCCTAACTCAGGATTGATTGCGCGGAGCAATTCGATGCAGTCTCGGTGCGCATTCTGAATTCTGTTTTGGTCTTTGACTAGCGGGCGTCGATGGGTAGCTCGGTTTCGTAATTCTTTGACCCCTAGCGCCTGGCCTTGGAAACGCCTGCGATTCGTGGAGTTTTGGCCATAGGGCGAGAGATTCGGCTCAAGCGCTTCATTCCAGAGAACAACGCGAGCATTACGTTCGCCCGCATGTGGCTTGGGGAGAAGATGCACCCACTGACCGAATGTCAGCCCCGCTACGTAATCATCATGCGTGGGCGTTTCGATGCCCGGTTGAATTTCAGCCATGCTCGCAAGCGCAATGCCATTCTTGTTTGTGGTTATTTCGGCCAGTTTGCCCATTGGGTACAAGAGCCATTCTGGCGACCCGCAACGTGATGGGCTCGTATTCCATTGGGAGAATCCGTGATCCATGAAATTGCGTAGTTGGATTTCGACTTCACAAGCAGAGCGGTCTACAGCAGCAGCCACATCTCCATTCCAAATGTAAAGGCGAGCAGCCAAGATGAGAACCTCTGTCTCAGTGTCAGCGTAGTGTGTGGCTAAATGCAGATAAGTTGTCTTTCTTGGCTCCGGGAGCGCCTCTAAGATCAGCGCCGCTTCTTTGGCAGACACCTCGTTTGTAGAAAAGTGCATCAGTCCCCCATGACCCCGATTGAGAAGGCGTGCCAGTGCCCCAACACGTCCCGTTTCTTTAATAGTTTTCATTTAACTTACAACACAGACCAGCGGATACGCTGAATTGCTCATCTGAACGTTCATCCGGGGGCCGAGCTGTTCTCATTTATCGACGTCCCCTCCGCCTCCCCCGCTATCTTTCAAACAATTACGCTACTCCGGTCTGCTCAGCCCCGATTTCCATGCTGCGAGCGGGTACTTTGCGTTGAACGGCGTGTAGTTGACGGTGTATGTTCCCTCGGCAATCGGAGCCTGATAGCACTGCACCCCGCTGGTGGTTTGCCCAGGGAGAACGGACCCGTCCCAGCGCGGAAATGCGGAAGGCTGCGTGTACTCCATCTTTTGCCCAGTTGGGGTGATAAGCGAAAAGTTGCTAGCCGAGAGCCATGTTTCGTAGTCCATTCCGTTGAGGAAGGACACATCGTGACATACGAGATCCTTGCCCTCGAAGCTTTTGCCCAGACTGCGCAAGGGGCCGACGTAGACACGCTGCCCAACCACGTTGGCGGTTTCCCCGGTTTCCAGCGGGACGAGCTCGAAACTCTCCTTCGCCGGCGCTTCCCGATCCTGCAGCCGAGCCCCTTCCGGCTCAACGCTTTCGCCTGTGGCCCCGAACGTCGCCGGGGCCTCGCCCGCTTCCCTCGCTGCCGAAATCTTCTCGTCGACCAGCCCGTGCGAAGGGAAGACCGCCGTCCCCTCCCCCGTGGTCTCTTCGCTTCCCGACGCCCCGTCCTCCTCATCATCGGGGAGCAGGGCAAGCACCACGGCAAGCACAACAAATGCGACTGCCCCGGTCACCAGAAACTCTTTCAGTGTCAAGTCATCGCTCATGCGTGGGTCTTTCGTCGGGGACTGGGTGGCCCCAGTGTGGCAGAAAACCGTGTGGGCTGCATCACTCTTTAAGCCTAGATGTTCTTCACGGAAAGGAGTCCTTCCTTCTTTGCCAGCACAGACTGGATCACGATGCAGACCAATGCAACGGCGATACCGATCAAGTCAGTGCTCAGGTCGGGTGCCATCATGGTCAAAGCCGCACCCGCGAACAGCACGCGGAGCACGGGGTTCACGCGCACCATCAAATGGCCCTCCACTGCCACAGAGAGCAAGAGGACGCCGACGACGCCCGTGACCGTGACCTGCAACGCTTCGACTAGACTGACGTCCTGCATCAGCATCGCCGGGTTGAACACGAAGATGAACGGAATGATGTAGCCGGCCAACGCAAGCCGCATCGATTGGAAACCGGTCTTGACCGGATCGCCGCCGGAAAGGCCCGCCGCGGCAAAGGAAGCCAGGGCCACCGGCGGGGTGATGTTGGCAAACAGGCCGAAGTAGAAGACGAAGAGGTGAGCGACCAGCGGCTCCACGCTGAGTTGTCCCAGCGCTGGAGCGGCCATCGTGGCTGTGATGATGTAGGTCGGGATCGACGGCAGGCCCATGCCCAGGATGATGCAGGCGATCATTGTAAGGATCAGCGAGAACAGGAGGTTGCCCGCGCCGATGGTGACGATCGCGTTAGCCAGCGTGACACCGAAACCGGTCAAGGTCACCACGCCCACAATCACACCGACGGCAGCACAGGCGATGGACACGGACACGGCGGTTTTCGCGCCGTCGGCAAGCGCTTCGACGATCTCCTTGATGCCCATGCGAGTCGCTGGACGTAATTCCGCGACCACGACGGTGACGATGATGGTCAGCAGCGCGGAGAAGATGATGGTGCGGCCGGTGAAGAAGAGCATGTAGATCAAAAACAGCAGCGGCAGCATGAGGTGGCCGCGCTCTTTCATGACCTCTTTGACCGCAGGCAGGTTCTCCTTCGAGATGCCGCGCAGCCCTTCTTTCGTCGCGCGCAGGTGCACCTGTGCGATCACGCCGAGGTAGTACAGCAGGGCGGGAACGAGCGCGGCGATGGCGATATCGCGGTAGGGCATGCCGAGCGTCTCCGCCATGATGAACGCAGCGGCACCCATCACCGGCGGCAGGATCTGGCCGCCAACAGAAGCGGAGGATTCGACAGCACCGGCAAAGACCGGCTTGTAACCCACGCGCTTCATCATCGGGATGGTGAAGGCACCGGTGGTCACCACGTTCGCCACTGCCGCGCCGTTGATGGATCCCAAGAAGCCGGAGGCCACCACGGCCACCTTTGCCGGGCCACCGCGGGACTGCCCGGCGAGTGCGAGCGCGATGTCGTTGAAGAACTGGCCCATGCCGGACTTCTGCAGCACCGCGCCGAAGAGCACGAACAGGAAGATGTAGGACGCAGCGACACCGACGGCGGTACTGAAGATGCCCTCGGTGGTCAGGTACAAAAAGCTGGTGAGGTTTTCCCAGGTGTAGCCGCGGTGCCGCAACATACCCGGCATCTCGCGCCCGAAGAGCGCGTACGCCATAAACAGCACGCCCAAGATAGGCAGAGCCCAGCCAGTGATGCGCCGAGCTGCCTCGAGCACCAGCACGATCAGCAGGATGCCGAAGACGAGATCCATCTGCGTCGGCACGCCGGCACGGCGGACGATGTCCTCAAAGTTGAGGAAGATATACACCGCCGGAGCGATTGCAGCGAGAGCGAGGATGGCGTCATAGATCGGGATCTTTGTCCTGCTGGCACCCTTGTATGCGGGGTACAAGGTGAAGGCAAGCACCAAGATCATGGCGACGTGGATTGCGCGGTGCACCAACACTGGCGGCGTGCCGAAGTAGGCCGTATACATGTGGTACAGCGACACCACGACGGCAAACGCGGTGATAATCCAGGCAGTCCGTGAAGACGCAAAGTCGCGCAGGCGAGATTCGCGGTCATACTTTTCCAGAAGCTCCTGCGCCTCTTCGTCGAGCGTGTCGCCAGCAAGCTGTATAGGTTCGCCACCAGATCCGGTGCCATCGAGGTCAACTTTGCGTGACACTGGGGTTGTCGCTGAGTTGCTGCTGTTCATGGGTACTGCCTTCTCTCATTTCCGGTGGGTACGTGGCGCGGAAGCTACCGCACGAAGACGGTGGCGAACGTGTGATGCGGGATTTCGTCGTCGAGAACCAGTGGCGGATCTCCGTTTAGGAAGGTGATGGTTAGGGTGTGCGATGTTGCGTGGGAATGCACCCACTGCAGGCGGGGCACCTCGCGGTTGATGCTGCTTGTGTGCACCATGCCGCCCTCGTTGCGGGTGACTCCCTCGAGATCGGTCGGGGCACCTGCGCCGAAAGACTTGAGGTACACGTCGGTAAGGACGAGGTGCTCGTCTTCGACGCGGTAGCGCTCCTCCCACGGCGTCTTTTCAATCGAGTGAACCCAGGCTAGGGAGATAGAGTCCACCTCGTTTGCGTCAACGTGGAAGAACTCGGCACCGGACTCCGCGTCCTCCACCACCAGCTCCGGGGTGCTGCCGCAGCTCGTGAGGCCAAGCGCCAGCAGGAGGGTGAGGGCGAGGGCGCGGAGTCGGTGCACGCAGGCGTCGACAAGCACTGCCCTAGAGTGCGCCTACCTCTTCGAAGTAGCGGCGCGCGCCGGGGTGCAGCTCGGTGGCCAGGCCATCTTCGACGGAGTCGAGCGTGATCTGCTTCGCCGCGTTGTGGGCGCCCTGGATCTGCTCCAAGTTCTCAAAAAGCGCCTTAGTGATCGCGTAGACCTGATCATCGCTCAGGCTCGGGGAGACCAGGAGCTGATTGGTGATCGATGCAGTCGGCACATCCTCCTCCTCGTCGTAGGTGCCGCCCGGGATGACATCATCCTCGAAGAAGGGGTACGTCTCCTGCAGCTTCTTCATGCCCTCGCCCTCGATCGGCACGATGACCACGTCGTCCGTAGTCGCGAGATCCATCACGGAGCTATTCGGCAGACCAGAGGTAACGAATGCCGCGTCGGTCTGGCCGTTCTTGATCTGGTCAATCGAGTCAGCGTACGAGAGGTAGTCCTGGTTGATGTCGTCGTAGCTCATGTCATGAGCCTCCAGGATCATCTGAGCATTGAGCTCAACACCCGAGTTCTGGTCGCCGACGCCAACGCGCTTACCGCGCAGGTCCTCCACCGAGGTGATGCCCGAGCTCTTCGTGGTGACAATCTGCACGAAGTTCGGGTACAGCGCGGTGATCGCCTTGAGATCCTTCAGCGCCTCCTTGCCCTCGAACGGGCCCGTGCCCTCGATGGCCTGGCGAGTCGCGTCCCCCATGGCGAAAGCGACCTCTGCGCGGCCGTCAGTGAGGAGCTGGATGTTTTCCACCGAGGCACCCGATGCTTGCACGGAGGAATCCGCGCCAAGGGTGTCGCTCAGCACCTGAGACATGGCCGCGCCAATCTGATAATAGGGGCCAGAGGTGCCGCCGGCGGCGATGGTGACGAAGTCCACGCTGGTCTCGCCGGAAGCTGCCGAGTTGCTGGAGTCCCCGCCTGCGTCCGAACCAGAATCAGAGCAGCCGGTGAGCAGAAGTGCAGCAGTTGCAATGGCTGCGACGGTTGAACGAATACGCATTGTGCTCTCCAATCAAAATAGGGATGGGATTGAATGTGTGCTGACTCCAATAAAGCTAGCAATATGAGGTGGGTCATGTTGGGAATTTCTGCAATGTAACCAAAAAGTGACCGTTTGGTGTGGGGTGGGTGGTGCAAATGGAGCTAGCTCCATTTGGGGCCGACCCGTCCTCAAAATCCCAGGTCGCGCCGAGCCGAAAACCCCAAAGGGAGCTAGCTCCATTTACACCGACCCGCCAACAAATCCGCCCACGCGCCCCACGCCCTGCTCACCGACCCGATAAAGTAGACCGCGTAGCTGCTGCAACAAAGATTGGACCAACGATGTCTCAGCCAAAAGACGACCTCCCCGTCAATCGCCCCGAGGTATTTGGCCAAGCCGACTCTGCCGATTCTTCGGACCACGCCACCCGCATCCAGACGATCAACGCCGTCGCCCCGCAGCCGGACAACGCGCGACCGGGTGTCAAGCGCTTGCTGCAGGGGGACGGCGCGAACCTCATCGTTTTCAACTTCTGCCCAGGCCAGACACTTCCGGACCACAAGGCAGCCCACCCGATCACCGTGCAGTGCCTCAACGGCTCCCTGGAGTTCGAGTGCGGCGGCGAGCGTTTCCCGCTCAAGCAGGGAGAAGTCGTCCACCTGCGCGCGTACGTGCCCCACGCGGTCTACTGCCCGGATGACGCCCTGTCGGAAGGCAACATTCTGCTGCTCAGCATGCTCACGGGCGAAAGACACAGCTAGGCAAGCACGCAACCTATAAGTGAACGATCTCCACGTCGTCCCACATCTCGGCGAGATACTCGGCGGCAACTAACCGGTGACAGGTGGAGGGGTCTGCTTCGGAGCAGAGGAGCACGGCGTCGTTAAATAGCGACCGATCGAGCGACGAAACCTCACCAGCGTCGTACTCCTCACGCAGCTGCTTCGAAAACTCATCAAAGCCAATCTCGTCGTGCCGATACGCGCGCATCAGCTCCGCTGACGGCGCCAGCGCCAGCTCGTGCGTGTACGGCATATCCAGGATGACCCGCAGAAAGTAGCGCAGATCGTCCTTCTTGGTAAACCCAGCGAGCTGATTCGTGTTCGAGCGGCGAATATCAACCACGCGCCGCACGCCTGAATCACGCAGGATGCCGAAGAACTCCTCCGCGCTCTTGTGCGAGAACCCAAGCGTGAAAATCCGCATAAATCTCCTAGATCACGAACCCTTGCCAGCGAGCAGCCTGCAACGATTCGTCCTCGAGTGTGCGCTGCGGCGTCAGCTGCTTGACCACCTGGTTGATGTAGCTGTCCACGCGGCTGTTGGCGTTGCGGAGGTCGTAGTAGGTGGTCATCTCCTGGTCGTAATCGGCGAGCGCCTCCGACCAGCTGGTGCGGTGCTGGTAGCCGTTCTCCATCACGCGGAACTCCGGCGCCATACGAGGCTTGAGCTGCGGATTCTGCCCCGGCCAGCCGAGCGTCAACCCGACGACGGGGAAGGTGTAGCGCGGCAGCTGCAGCGCCTCAATGACCGCGGCCGTGTCATTGTGAATGTTGCCAAGGTAGTTCGCGCCGAGCCCGAGCCGCTCGGCGGCATTGACCACGTTCTGGGCCATGAGGCAGGCGTCGGTAAATCCCTCGACGAACACCTTCGTCTTACCCGCGGCCGTCGGGTCGTAGCCTTGTTCCCGCAGGATGGCGGCGTTCCTTGCCGAGTCCACAATAAACAGCAAGTATACCGGCGCCCGCCCCACGTACTCCTGCGCACCAATCTCAGCGAGCCGCGCCCGCAGCTGAGTATCCGTCACCCGAATAATGCTCGCGTGCTGCATCCCCCGCGAGCTCGCAGTTCGCATCGCCACGCGGTACAGCGTCTCCATCGTCTCGTCGGTCACCGGCTGATCGGTGAACTCGCGAATCGTGCGGTGCGTCAGCTGCGCGCGCAGCTCCGGCGGCGCGTCGATCGAGAGGTCTTCAGGCTTGGGCGCGAGTGCATCAGTCATGCAGCCCACGGTACCGCAGGGGCCTTTGCTTATCGACGCCCCGCTGTCCTTTAAGAAACAGCACCCCGTGAGTCGCGACCACCAGGATGACTCATGCCACAGACCACAATGAAAGGCCGTCCTGAAACGGACGGCGACGCCAGGCTGAGGAAGAAGAGGTACTTGGTGCATGGCCCTCAATGAAAGGCCGTCCCGTAAAGGACGGCGACCTGGGGGTGGGGCGAGTGATTAAGCCGGATGTTGTTGGCCCTCAATGAAAGGCCGTCCCGTAAAG
>NZ_KV817977.1:38182-38421 GCF_001814825.1 Corynebacterium sp. HMSC071B10
GAAAGGCCGTCCCGTAAAGGACGGCGACCTCGCTGCCCCGGCGTGACCTCCGGGATGACGTGCCCCCCTCAATGAAAGGCCGTCCCGTAAAGGACGGCGACCGAGAAACGGGGAATCAGCGGCACCTAGCAGACATCCCTCAATGAAAGGCCGTCCCGTAAAGGACGGCGACGCCCGGCGCGGTGTAGGCGTGCCTGGCCGTGTTTTCCTCCCTCAATGAAAGGCCGTCCCGTAAAGGA
>NZ_KV817977.1:38521-38758 GCF_001814825.1 Corynebacterium sp. HMSC071B10
TGAAAGGCCGTCCCGTAAAGGACGGCGACTGCGATGGTCTGCGGCATGCGGGGCGCGAGCTTTCCCCTCAATGAAAGGCCGTCCCGTAAAGGACGGCGACATCAGTCGTCGTCGACAGCTCCTCCGACGCCTTGTACCCTCAATGAAAGGCCGTCCCGTAAAGGACGGCGACCGGGCGGCGACGGTGCAGATGATCACCCTGCCGAACGACCCTCAATGAAAGGCCGTCCCGTAAAG
>NZ_KV817977.1:38858-39170 GCF_001814825.1 Corynebacterium sp. HMSC071B10
TGAAAGGCCGTCCCGTAAAGGACGGCGACCCGGCTCGGAGTTCCGGCCGATGCCCCCGTCTGCCGACCCTCAATGAAAGGCCGTCCCGTAAAGGACGGCGACAACGCGGTTTGCCAAACGCAGCTCGACGGTAACGGGCCCTCAATGAAAGGCCGTCCCGTTAAGGACGGCGACCGCGTCGGGTTGGGGGTGGCGGAAGCTCGCTGATACCCTCAATGAAAGGCCGTCCCGTTAAGGACGGCGACTTGATCGTGACAGGATTCGCCCACAGCACATCCGGCTCCCCTCAATGAAAGGCCGTCCCGTTAAGGA
>NZ_KV817977.1:39270-108257 GCF_001814825.1 Corynebacterium sp. HMSC071B10
TGAAAGGCCGTCCCGTTAAGGACGGCGACCCTCGGGTGGGATCGTGTAGGTGATTGTTCCGAGTTCCCTCAATGAAAGGCCGTCCCGTTAAGGACGGCGACTTGATCGTCCTCACTAGGTCATCCCAGTGCTCGACCCCTCAATGAAAGGCCGTCCCGTTAAGGACGGCGACTTGAGAGTGACCCGCTTACCGCGCCTAGTGTCGAGGCCCCCTCAATGAAAGGCCGTCCCGTTAAGGACGGCGACTGGGGCTGAAAAACAGCACCAGTGAACAGGGTAAATCCAGCGGTTTGCGAGCGCGAAGACAATTCTACAAGACGTTGCGCTTCAAAAATCATCCACTATTGAGTTCTCGATTTTGAGCAGGCGATTCACCGCGCGAGCGCAAGCCAAGGGTTTGCGTGACACCGGCGCGCTCGTAGCTTAGCCGCCAATTCTGCTAGAGAATCAGTGCGCCATTGTCTGTCACCTCCCGCGACTTTCCAAGATACCCAAACTTTGTTTCGCTCAGTTCCGCTACTCGGCCTAGGTCGCAGAAAAGAATGGCATCTTCACCCGGCTCGATAATCTTGTTCAGGCGGGACTTCACTTGTAGAAGGCGGGCGGGTGAAATATCCACAACAAAGACGCTGTACTGCACCCGGTCTCCGAATTCTGACAGTGCATCAGCGACGCGTGTGCGTCGACGATCATTGATGATGTCGTAACAGATAAGCGTTCGACGTGTATCGTCCCGACTCATCGAACCCTCACGCCTTCGTAGGATGGTTGGGATCCGGTGATGACGCCGAGCACCATCCTGGCCTGGATTTCTATTACCCGACGCCATGTCGCGTCGTAGCCAAAAAGGGGATGGCGAATGCTTGTCTGTACTCGACGTTCGAAGGCCGCAATCACTTTTCTTCTTGCCTTGTCGCGAAGGCGAGCAGCCCCGTTGACGTGGGTAAAGTCGCTAGCCTTAATCTCGCGCCGATTCACAAGGGAAAGCACCACAGAGTCAGCCAGCGGGGCTCGAAACTCCTCCATGAGATCCAGAGCGAGTGCGGGCTTGTTACGGCCGCTACTATGCAAGAACCCCGCGTGCGGGTCCAAACCGCAGCTGAGGATTGCTCGGAGTACTTCCGCCCTGAGCAAGCCATAGCAGTAATTCAGCAAGATGTTGAGCGGATCGCTTGCACCACGACCATGCCGTCCTTTCCACTGCCAACCAAGAGTTTCCATTTGTGCTGGGCGCAACATCGACCCGAATTCAAGGAAATACTGTGCAGCGGCATCTCCCTCGATCCCAAACAGCTCTGGTATATCTGCGGCCGTTGCTGCGCGCTCTGCCTCGGCCTGCAGATATCTGACTGCGTCAGGTGCGTCGCCGTTCCTTCGCAGCAGAGTAGCCTGATTCCAAATCTTCGCTTGGACCATTCCACGCGCAATCGGTAGACAACCTCGACTGCTCAGGACATGTTGCTCCACGCGAGCTCCGCCATTGGGGCCGTCGGCGGGTTTGGAGAATCCATAGACTCGTCCTGTTGAAGAACACCACACGACCGGTACGTTGTCCCAGAGGAGATTGCGGTGCAAGGCGCTAGAAAGATCGATGTTGCCATGGACTACAACTCCATGAACCCGGGCGAGTGGGGCATCTGCAAGTCTCTCACCGGATTTTTCTACGAGGACCCTTCCTTTGCGAATACTGGCGCGGGACCCCTGCACGGTGAGGTGTAGTACCTGACCATCGGGGTCAGCAGCATGGATGCGTCGTCTCGCGTTCCCACCGTGATGTTCATCGGGTAGGCAGATAGAAAAATGGGAGCATCGGGAGCACCGTTCATCGTCGAGAAGCGGAATAGGCGCATGCGTGGCATCAACGATCGCTCGAGTGCGTTCGATCGTTTCGGCGGCGACCTGGCTGTCTTCGTCAGTAAGCTCCACCTCGACCCGCCGACGGTGATCAGTGAAATATATCGACTGCTCGATCACATCAAAGCCTGCATCGCGCAAACACTCGCGCTGCAGCGCAAGTTGCAGACGATTGGCTGGGGTCACCTGGGCCTTACGTCGAACCGGTGTTGCCTTATGCTCGACTAGCCCGACCTCGTTGCCCTCGAATACCTCGACTACATCAGCTTTTCCAACGATGCCGAGACGCTCCGAGCGCAAGGGATAAGACGTCAAACGGTGTGTGCGTGAGTGGGCTACGGTGTCGACCGCTTCGTGAGCGTTATCTCCGGCCTGCATCTGATACGTCAGCGTTGACTCGCCATTTGCCTCCAGCCAGGCCTTTCTCTCGCAAAACGCAGTATGAAGGACGAGGCTAATCGGCAAGAAGTCTTCTTCCCGTGTCACAACAGGCGGACCTTTCCGCTTTCGAAGTAGCGCTCAGGTGCTAAAGAGCTACCTCCGAGATGGACTCGGAACACAGCGGCTGCGGGCGCACCGAACTGCCGAAGCGCAGTAATCGCGCTGTCGTGCAGCAAACTCTCCGGAGTTCGGCCGATTTCCTCGGCACCAAAAGCGTTGACCACGGACGCCCACTCCTGAGAGAGCACAATGCTTTCGAACCTCTCGGGGGTCAAAGGAATGGTTGGTACGGGAAGCACGGCTACCTTCGTGTGCAGCGCTGTGTCCGGATAGGCACACGGAGTGAGCGCCATTTGCTGTGCGCGTGCGCTCACTGGAAATTGTCCGATACCGATGAGCGCTGCAAAGGCAAGGGCCAAGTCTGTCCGTGCCGGGGGAGTAAAACCCGAAGGCGTTCTGGAAGCATCTTCACCGAAAGGATCTTCAACGCGCTGGCCTGTCAATCCGGCCAGAATATCCTTGGTATCCCAATCGCTCAGGGCCTCGACATACTTGAAGAGCTTCTGCGAGACGAACTCTTCACCTTGATTGCGGGTCTTCATCTCCCACCGGGAGGCACCGTGATCAGGTCGAGGGTCTTTTCCGTCGAACCTCCAGTAAGCGGCTTCTCCCAGGGAGTGAATGAATTGCAACGCCAAGTGGTCATCATCAACGGACAACTTATCGAGAGCAGCGGTACGTGCTTGCTGATGTTTAGGCCAATCATCTGGGTTCTTGCGGGGATCAATTTGCTTGAACCTGGGGCTGAACGGGGAAAACTCGCCTACCGCATATTGGACTCGGATGCTCGTCCACCCCTGGTACCACGACTGGCTCAGGCGCTTAATCTCTATTGCGATATCCTCAGGAGCAATGTCCTCTGTTCCCAGGACGCCTCGGGGCGTTGGTTCGTTGTTCCAATGAGTGGTGACTACACCGTCACTCAGCGACCGTGCGAGGAGACTCAGCCCAGCAAGGGCGAAATGAGATAAACCGGAATATACATTCCCTGCAACTACGAGACTGTGTTTCATCGTCCTTCTCCTGAAATCTGCGCGTCCGCTGCGCGCTCGAGCGCTTCGCAAGCAGCCAGGGCGTAGGCACCGTATTCCCTTGTGAGCTTGCGTACTTGGCTTTCCCACTGACCCTGTGTGAACAACTTCTGTGCGGTTGCGGATCCAACAAGGAGTTCTTCACCAACTTGGGGGAATAAGTCTCGTCCGCGCCCGTGGCTCGCGCCAACAATGTGTACAACCAGCTCGTCGACGCGCTCGTCTCCTTGGAGACGAAGGTCTTCAGCCATAGCTGCAGAGAGCTGTTCATGCCGCCACCCAACAGGCAAACCACTTCCAGCCTTTGCTCGCTGGATCTCTTGTCGGCTCCGGGTACGGCTCTTAGCCCATGGTTGGTCAAGGTCGAGGTTTCCCAACATTCGCTGAAAGCGGGGATCGCGCTTGCCCTCGTCGTGAAGCAAGCTCGCTGTAACCACCCGGTCTGCAAGAGCTGGATTGACACTCAGGGAATCGCAGATAATCCGCGCCCGCTCAGCTACGTCAGTCTGGTGCTGGGTCAGAGAGGGCGGTGGGGTGTTTTTGTCCACACGAGGTGACCATTCCTGCACCGTCTCGGCATCAGTGCGCAGCGTTTGCGAATCCCGGCGGAGAATCCAAGCGGCAAGGTCGCCTCGCGGGTCCTCGATCGACGATGCAGAAACTTCGATACTCATGCCAGCTTCGGCGTCACCAGGAAAGCGGTCGTACCATAATTCCAGAAACTCAGCTGGGGTCATCGAGCTTGCTGCTCGGAAGAGATCGAGGTCAAGGTCTTCCTCATCGGGCAAGTAAACGGTGACTCCGTCCGCTGGAACTTCATCCGGCAGTTGCTCGTCCTCAGCTGGAATCGTCAGCACGCCCTGGGTAGTGAACGGTAGCTGATCGCTTACGATGAGTGTATCGCCTGGCTTGATCTCATTCGGCTCGTCAAGGAGCTCAATGTCGCCTGCGCGATACACCAACAGCAACGTAGCTGCGTGCCGTTCCTCGCTGTCTTGCTGGAGCTTGACGGCGAGGTCTCTGACGGTAGATATCGACCCCGGGAAAACCTCTTCAGCTCGAGGTGGCAAAGCCTCAAGCAGTTCTACGGTTGCTTCCTGCGTTTGCGGGAGCTTTTTGCGCAAAACTACGCCAGCGGTAGGGGCTTCTGCTTCTAGAGAGTCCCGAAGCCAGAAATCAAGCTCGATCGGGTTCGCACGACGCTCGGCTGACTTCGCGAGTAGCTCGACATCTCGGTACTCCAAACGCTGATAGAGCAGTCGTGTAGGCGTTGTCGCAGGGGCTGGGTTCGAAGCGAGCAGCGCAGGATTTATGTCAGCGCCGCTTTCGAAGGCCGTAAGCCATCGAAAAGCGTCGTGGAGGTCGGCCCCTTGGTATGGTGCGAATTCTTTATTTGCCGCAGGCGGAGCAACCGGCTCAAGAATTGCTAGCTCAGATGTGTCGTATTTTCCGAGGCGGTTGACACGTCCGCTGCGTTGTTGAATTGCCGTAGCTGGTGCTAGTTCGGTGACCATGTATTGGAAATCAACGTCTACTCCAACCTCAAGCGTTTGCGTTGCAACAACGACGTCAACCTGCTTGTTTCCAGTAGGAGTAAGCACGCCCGGGTAGTCTTCTTCGAGTTTTTGGAGGTCAAATGGGCGCAAGCGGCCCACGAGGAGGATATACCGTACTTTCTTCCTCTTGAGCGCGTTGGCTACTTTGAGCGCCGTATCTACGTGGTTCACGATGCAACCAATCGGACCGACGCGATTGTCTTCTTCCAGCCATGCGTGAATCTGCTCGAGTGCACCGTCCACTACGCCACGGTTTGCCTTCCTGCCATTCCACTTGGGGGTTTGGAGGTGTTTCAACTGCTTCGTCGCATGGAGCCTGCGTTGCAGGGCTGCATCTCGGCTTGCGTCGAGCGTATTGGGGTCTACCCCGATCACCGACAAATCTTCAGACTGGTTTGCGGGAGTTGCTGTCGTTTCGACGACTTGGAGCGCAGGGAGACCAGTGTCTGCACCAGCTAACTGAATTTCCCTGATTCGGCGTGCAGTGATTAACAGTTGACGGTTCAAGTGTGCCTCGTCGAGCACAATCACCGAGTCACTCGTGACAAGAGTAGTTTCTCTGGGACGAGCGTACCTCGTCGAACCATACCCCTGGAAGAGTGCGCGTGAACCCCACATGTCTGGTGTTGAGGCAATGACAGCACAGCTCGCAAGGTCACTTACCGGCAGTGACCGTGAGCTGAGCCCGCCGCGTAATACAGACACGATGCATGGCGTGTTACCGCCGACGGGTACCAGGCTACGTAATGCGTCTGCAACCTTGCGTACTACGTCTGGGTGGTTACCGTCATCGGTAGTGCTTTCTGTTAATGCCCGTTGTATCTCGAGGGCACGTTGGTACTGGTTGTCCACGAGGCCTCGACGATTCACCACTGTGTGTAATCTGCGTGGGACGCGCGGAGCTTCCCCTGCCGCAAACAGGGCATTCGCGAAAATGTGGACGTCGACAACTGAAGATTTCCCTGCACCAGTTGGGGCCGCGATTTGGTCTGGCCATCGCCCGGTACGCACAATGTATTCGAGAAGCTCACACTGCCATGAAAATGGAACGTGTCCGTCGTTCATGGCCGCGAAAAACTCGTCGAAATTACTCAGAGTTAACTTCGTCATGGCTTTTCTCCTGGGATTTCTGACGAATTGAGGTTGATATCCAATGGGCGGAGGAGGCCACCGCCAAGGTGCCTGGATTGACCGAGCATGACCGCGGCCTGAGGGCCTGCGAGATCACCTAAGTCGAGCACCGCGCGGTAAGGCTGCACTGGGACGCTTTCGTGCGAATGATGCGCAAAGTCACGAACGTGCCGAGTAACTGCGTGCGTGTCGAGGGCAGAGACTCCCCTGCGCGCAGCCTGATCGTGGAGATCTATGTAGCGCGTTGGTCCGCTTCCGGTAAGGGTGAAGTCGTTCCGCCACACATAAGCTGCGGAAAGCAAAGCGGAATCGCCCAACGACCATTCGCTACCATTGCGGCGGATGCGTCGTACCTCAGGCACGATCGGCATCTCCGTTTCCCATAGCCGGTAGGCACCGGGTTCTGGAGCTGGCCAAAAGCGCGTTCCTGAGCGTGTCTCATTGGAAAACCGAATACGGATCTTGCCGAGGCGCCTTGACCAAAGCTCGCGAATATCCACTGCTCGCTGGACTTGGAGAAGCTCCTCCGGTGTTGCATCGGACGGCACGAAGAGTCCAAGAAGAGGGCCGTCCTTGTTCAGCAATTGAGCGAGACGTGGGGGCAGGTACTGGATTGCAAGCCGATTTGGAGGCTGTTTGATCCCGTGCGGCCATGCGGCGAAGTGCTCGGCCCATGGCTTCGCTACGCGTAGAGAGATCCTCAATGAAAGGCCGCATGGCTAGAGCCAGACTACATCGTTCCCCTGTGGGGCAGGGAGCTCTAGGTGTTTGCGGCTTTGAGGACTTCCTTCAAGCGTCTTCCGTGGTTAAGATGGTCAGCGCAGAAGCGAAATAGAAACGGGGTGTGAAAGATGGCTCAAGAAGTGCACAGTGTGGATCCTTCCCTTACTGCACCAGACGTGCTGGCCCGTGCTGCGGAAAGCAGTGTGGAGGGTGCTGTTGCAGTGACGTCGATGGCTAGCAGCTGTGGGTTGGACGAGCTGCCGGCCTGGCTGAGCCTGAACGCTGCAGCATCCCTTCTTGGTTTGAGCGTCCTGCATGTTCGTTTGCTGGGGCGTGACGGGAAAGTGATGCTGCGGTCCACTCGCGATGGCGTTGAGGTGGAAACCGCCTCTGTGCTCTCTAGGCTCCCGGACACGATACGAAGCCGTGAGATCTTTGCGCGCCACGCCGCCCATCCTGATGAGCTTGTTGCGTCGGCAGTTGCATCGCTATCTGAATAACATTATTTCCCATGGCTCTTCCAGCACGGCTCACAATTTACTGCGCGACACAAGACCTCAGACTTGAAAGTTGGGACAGCGCTGGGCCGATTGGCGGTGTATCCACGCAGGTAGAGCACCCCGTGCTCGAGCATGCTAACGCGATTTTTGCGCCGGACCGTGACTACGCCAAGGCTCCGGCAAAAATCAGCGGAGTGCGTCCCACCTGTTACAAAGTGAAGACTTCTCGGTACCGTGGGGTGGCCTTTATGGATCCGGACGGGCAAGTGTGGGTGGTTTCAGCCGGAATCCGAAAAGGCGTGGATCGTGACGATTTCTATCAGCGGTTTATGCGCCGCAGTGAGATTGACCCGCAGTGGTGGCTCCCTACTCCTGTGGATCGCGCATTGCTTGAGAAAGAGAAGAAAACAGATCGCCTACTTGCTTGGCGGAGACGCCTCTTTGATCAGGTTGAGTCTGCGATGGCGTATTTCAGTGACGAGCCATACGGCGGCTGCGCCGACCCCGTTTTCTCGGTGGATCTGAACGAAATTACACAGTTTTTGGATCTCTCTAGTCTCAACACAACTCTCCCCGCAGTGACAATACGGCTGATCTCCCTGGGCGAGGAAGAGCGTCTGGGTATCGAATTACAACTTGAGCAGCATCATGACGAAAGAACGCAATCACTCTGTCAGCTTGGGATAGAGACAATCGCCGCTGCCATACATGATGGTGAGCAGGATTGGTCGAAAGACGGCCTGACGGAAATGGGGCAGCCACAGTTTGTTCTGGAGTTTGGGGGAGAGATAACGCTTGACTCCGTGCTACGTGGGGATCGAAGCGCAAAACCACCGGCATGGTTTAGGCCGGGTAGCGTGCACCATCTCGTTGCTGAAGAGATAGCACAGTCGCACGTTCGTACTGTGTCAGACGCCATCGTCCAAGGTAATCCAGTTTTTGCGCTGTGCGGGACGGTGTTTGTGCCGCGTCAAGATCACCAAAGACTTGCCGCGTGTCCTCGGTGCGCGCGGATTCAAGGCCTGCTAGAGCAATCCGAATCGAAAGAATGAAGGTACCTATGCACATCTACTTCTCCTCCGTCTACGGTTCAACGCGGCAGTACGCTGAAGAGCTCGCGCGTCGTCTCGGCACGACCGCGCAGGAGATTTCCGACCCCGCCGAAGTGTCCGCGGCCGCCGAAGAAGGCCCCATTATCGTCCTCGCGCCGGCGCACGGGCCGATGAACGCTGCGGCCAAGTTCGCAAAAGCGCTACCTGAGCAGACGCTCCAGGCCCGCTCCACCTGCGTCGTCACGGTGGGGATGACGCTGGACCACGTCGTGCAGGAGACCGACCCGACGGCAGAGCTGCTCGGCGACCGGGCCAGCCGCATCAAACGTTTCTACCTGCCCGGCCGCCTGAACTACTCTGAACTCAGCAAGGCTCACCTAGGCGTGATGCGGGGGATCATTAGTGCGCTCAAGCTGAAGCCGCGGAAGTCGGAGAACGAGCGCGCGATGATTGAGGGCTACAAGAAGGACATCGATCGCGTTGATCTTTCACGCCTCGACGAGATTGTTGCGTGGTGCGAGGCGTCAGAAAACAAATAAAAAGAGATAAAAGATATCGCAACAATTCGCCTACCAGCCAAAACGTCGAAAACCGGCCCCAAAATCCGCCCCTATATCTTTCCTATATCTTTTTGCGCTCACAAAACGGCGAAAAAAGAATTTGCTGGGAAAACGTGGGCGGCGTAGCCGTCGATAAGCAATCGCCCCTCTGCACGGGTGGCCTACTACACTGCATACCTATGACTGAGGCGAATACTCCCGCGAACTCCCACACCGACGGCCCCGCGTACCGCTACGGCGCGGCGCTGGCTAATGACATTGAGCAGCGTTGGCAGGCGTACTGGCGCGAGCACGGCACCTTTAACGCTCCGAACCCGGTCGGCGACCTGGCTACCGGCGGGGAGCTGCCGAAGGAGAAGCTCAACGTCCAGGACATGTTCCCGTACCCCTCGGGCGCGGGCCTGCACGTGGGGCACCCGCTGGGCTACATCGCTACCGACGTCTACGCTCGCTACAACCGCATGCTGGGCAAGAACGTCCTGCACACGCTGGGCTACGACGCCTTCGGTCTGCCGGCGGAGCAGTACGCCATCCAGACGGGTACGCACCCGCGGACGACGACGGAGAAGAACATTGAGAACATGACCCGCCAGCTGGATCAGCTGGGCCTGGGCCATGATCGCCGTCGCTCGGTGGCCACGACGGATCCAGAGTTTTACAAGTGGACGCAGTGGATCTTCCTGCAGATTTATAACGCCTGGTTTGATGAGGAGCAGCAGAAGGCCCGCCCGATCGAGGATCTGGTGCGGGACCTGATGTCGGGGGCTCGCACAACGAAGGACGGTCGCAACTTCCGCGACCTGACCACGGCGGAAAAGCACAAGGCTATCGACGCCTTCCGGTTGGTCTACCTCGATGAGTCCATGGTCAACTGGTGCCCGGGCCTGGGCACGGTCCTGGCCAACGAGGAGGTCACGGCGGACGGGCGTTCGGAGCGTGGCAACTTCCCGGTCTTCCGCAAGCGTCTGCGCCAGTGGATGATGCGCATCACCGCCTACTCGGATCGCCTGCTGGATGATCTGGAGCTGCTCGACTGGCCGGAGAAGGTCAAGAGCATGCAGCGCAACTGGATCGGCCGCTCCCGCGGCGCCGACGTCAACTTCGCCTCCCCGGCGGGCGACCTCACCGTCTTCACCACCCGTCCGGACACGCTGTTCGGCGCGACCTACATGGTGCTCGCGCCGGAGCACGAGCTTGTCGACGAGCTGCTGGCCGACACGTACCCCGAGGGCACCGACGAGCGCTGGACCTACGGCAAGGCCACTCCGCGCGAGGCGGTGGACGCTTACAAGCGCGCGATCGCCGCGAAGTCGGATGTGGAGCGTCAGGAGAATAAGGAGAAGACGGGCGTCTTCCTCGGTACGTACGCCACCAACCCGGTGAATGGTCAGCAGGTGCCGATCTTCATCGCGGATTACGTGCTCACCGGCTACGGCACGGGCGCGATCATGGCGGTGCCGGCGCACGACGAGCGCGACTACGAGTTCGCCACCGTCTTCGGCCTGCCGATTGTCCCGGTACTCGATGGCGACGTCTCCGAGGAGGCGTTCACCGGCGACGCCGCCCACATCAACTCGGCCAACGAAGACGGCCTGGACCTGAACGGCCTGGGTAAGGCGGAGGCGATTGAGCGGGTGCTGGCGTGGATCGTCGAGAAGCAAAAGGGCGCGGAGAAGATCCAGTACAAGTTGCGCGACTGGCTGTTCGCCCGCCAGCGCTACTGGGGCGAGCCCTTCCCGATTGTGTACGACGAGAACGGCCAGGCGCACTCCATCCCGGAGGATCAGCTGCCGGTCGAACTGCCGGACGTGGAGGACTACAAGCCGGTGTCCTTCGACCCTGACGACGCGGATTCGGAGCCCTCGCCGCCGCTGGCGAAGGCGAAGGACTGGGTCGAGGTGCGCATGGACCTGGGCGAGGGCGAGCGGACCTACTGGCGCGACACGAACGTCATGCCGCAGTGGGCCGGTTCCTCCTGGTACCAGCTGCGCTACGTCGACCCGACCAACGACAACGCCTTCTGCGACCTGGAGAACGAGCGCTACTGGACGGGCCCGCGCGGCGAGAACGACCCGGGCGGCGTGGACCTCTACGTCGGCGGCGTGGAGCACGCGGTGCTGCACCTGCTCTACGCCCGCTTCTGGCACAAGGTGCTCTATGACCTGGGCTTTGTCACCTCGAAGGAGCCGTACCGCCGCCTGTTCAACCAGGGCTACATCCAGGCTTATGCCTACACGGATTCCCGCGGCGTGTACGTCCCGGCGGCCGAGGTGGAGGAGAAGGACGGCAAGTTCTTCTACGACGGCGCCGAGGTCAACCGCGAGTACGGCAAGATGGGCAAGTCACTGAAGAATGCGGTGGCCCCGGACGACATCGCCGCCGACTTCGGCGCGGACACCCTGCGCGTCTACGAAATGTCGATGGGCCCGCTGGACACTTCCCGCCCGTGGGCGACGAAGGACGTCGTCGGCGCGCACCGCTTCCTGCAGCGCCTGTGGCGCCTGGTGGTCAACGAGGAAACCGGCGAGGTCACCGTCACCGACGATGAGCTTTCCGAGGACGACGCCAAGCAGCTGCACCGCATCATCGCGGGCGTGCGCGAGGACTACGAGCACCTGCGCGATAACACGGTGGTGGCCAAGCTGATCGAGTATGTCAACTACCTCACCAAGACCTACCCGGACAGCGCCCCGCGCGCCGCGGTGACTCCGCTGGTGCAGATGGTTGCGCCGGTCGCCCCGCACATCGCCGAGGAGCTGTGGGCGAAGCTCGGCCACACCGACACGCTCACGTTCGAGCCGTTCCCCACCTTCGACGAGGCGCTGCTTACCGACGACACCGTCGAAGTCCCCGTCCAAATCAATGGCAAGGTCAAGGCGCGCATCGATGTCGCCGTCGACGCTTCCAAGGAGGACATGGAGCGCACTGCGCTTGCCGACGCTCGCGTGTCCGAACTCACCGACGGCAAAACCATCGTGAAGACGATCGTGGTGCCGGGCCGCATGGTCAACCTTGTGGTGAAGTAGGGGAGAAGTAGGCGACTCCTGTCCGCTTCCTGTGTGTCGGCGGTGTGGCTAAAACGGCTGTTATTATCGGCCGCATGACTACACCGAACGACGGAAATACCAACCCGAACGGCACAGGCGGGTCGAGCCCCTACGGGGGCTTCGAGCCGTACCCGGATAACCCGGCGGGCAGCCACCCTGAGAACGCAGGAAACGCTGGTGCTTCAGCGTGGCCCGGGTCTGAGCAGAGCTCGTACGGTCAGAACGGATACGACCAGAACGCCTACGGCCAAAACAGCTACGACCAGCAGAGCTTCGACCAGTTCGACGTCAACGCCGCAGCCGGTGCCGCAGGTGCTACCGCGCTGCGTTACCACGGTCAGCAGCTTGTCGACGGCACGTACGGCGACGGCACCACCCCGCACCCGATCAACGACCCGGCCAACAACGGCTTCACGCACACCAAGGGCACGGGCAAGCTCCGCGTGATGGAGGCGCTGTCCTGGGCGTTTAAGACCACGTCTGGCAACTGGCAGACCTGGCTGCTCTTCGGCCTGCTCGCGGCAGTGTTCATGGCGGCGAGCGCCTTTGAGCCGACTGGCCTGCTCAGCCTGCTCTCCATCTTCATTTACCCGCTGGTGTGGTCGGCGGGACTGCAGCAGACGCTGTCGCGCAAGTTCAGCCTGGGCCAGGTGAAGGCCCCCACCTACGGCAAGACACTCGGCATCTCTGTCGTCATGGGCCTGATCATGTTTGCGGTGATGTTCGTCGTTGCACTGATTGCGGGCATCGGCATCTTCTCTAGCCTGGACCCGAGCACGCTGCCGGACGATCTCGCAGTGATTGAAGAGGATCCGATGGCCATTGGGCCACTGGTGAGCCGCCTCGCCGGCCTGATTGGCGTCATCCTGCTGGTCGCGCTGTTGGTCGCCCCGTTCTTCGCTATGCAGACCTTCTACGCTGCTGACAACGCCGGTTCCTTCGGCGAGGCGATGAAGGCGGGCTTCGCCGCGGGCAAGCGCAACTACCTGCCGCTGCTGGGCATGTCGCTTCTGAATGGCCTGCTGATCGGCTTCGGCTCGCTGCTGGCCTTCGTTGGCCTGATCGTCACTGCACCGGTGGTCATCCTGGCCATGGCGCACGCCTACCGTCAGATCTCCGGCGGACCGGTCCCAGCCGAGTCCGCGCCGCAGACCTACTAAGCAGACGGCCCCAACTCATCCCAGTACCCATGGACACCCCACAGACGAGGCTGATCCGCGGCTTCGCCGTGCTTCCGGCCTACGCCTGGGCCGCCCGCGAGTTGGTCGCGGGCTGGCGGCTGTGGGTACCCATCATGCTGGTCGTCTGTCTGCTCGCCGCGGCCCTGCCACTGTTGGGCGGGATCTTCATGCCCGTGCTGCTTGCAGTGGCGGTGCAGCACTCGGCCAACCCGAACCTGGAGCTTGGGCAGGTCACCTACTCCAGCTGTTTCCGCGTCATCGTCATGGCCGCAGTCTTCGCCGGCTTTACCGCGATCTACGCGCTCATGACCTTCGGCATTTTCCTCGCGGTCGGGCTGCGGGACTTCCCCGCATCCTCGCCCTCGAACGTCGCCTACGGGCTCCTTGAGCCCGAACTCTTCTTGCTCTACTTCGCCGTCGGCCTCTTCGCCGTGGTGCTCGCGCTGTGCGCGTTTATCTTCACCTTTGCGGCCGACGAGCGCTTCACACTCACAGAGGCCGCCACCTTAGGTCTGGCCGCGAGCGCGAAGAACCTGGACAAGGTGCTCCTCGCACTCCTCATCGCCGTGATCTCCTTCGCGGTCGGCGTCTACCTGCGCACCCTCATCCCGGGCGAAGCCGCCCGCCTGTCCGCGATCATCTGGGTGCCGATCATCGCGTTTGTCTCACTCGCTTTCGCGCACGGCTACCGCCAGGTAGCGGCGCAAGTAGCGCCACAGCCGCGCCACTAACCCCGTGCGCCACCCGCACGACCCACACACGGGATCTTCTTGCTAACTTTTAAGGTATGCGCCCCGAGACCAGTACCCTGCCCGCACCTCACACCATCAGCGCGGGTTCGGCACTCGCATGGGCCTGGCGCGCAACGATGAAAAACAGGACCACCTGGGTGGTCCTCACCGCCGTCGGCCTGGCCGCCGTCGTGCTCAGCTTCCTGCTCCTACCGGTGACGACTCCGCTGGTCATCGCCGCGCTCATCCTCCCGCTCGGCTCGGTCAACGTGCTGCGGCAGGCCCGCCAGACCCGCTTCCGGCTGGGCGACGTGCGCGCCACCGAGTACCAGGAAACGCTGCTGACCTCCCTGTTCATCGTCGCCGCCTGCATGGCGGTCTTCGTCGCGTGGTCCACCCTGATCACCGGCGGGTTAGCCGACCTCTTTACGGCGCGCGACTTCAACGAGGGCGCGCCCTTCTACCAGACCGGCGTGTTCTGGCTGCTTGCAGGCGGGATCCTCGGGATCAACCTGCTCACCCCGCTGCTTTCCATGGTCATGCTGTACGCGGCCGACGCAATGAGCGTGTGGGAGGCCGCCCGCCCCGGCTACCGCGCCGCGAAGCGCAACTATGGCCCGCTGCTGCTCATAAGCCTCGCCGCGACGGCCCTGAACCTGGTGGGTCTCGCGCTCGCCGTCGTCGGCCTGCTCATCACCCTGCCTATCGGGGCGCTCGCGTTCGGGCACGCCTACCTCCAGGTCTCGAGTCAACCGCTTCCCGAGAAAGCTACCAGTAAGTAGCCAGCTTGTGGCGCTATTGTCGCGTGGGTGAAAATCTCCCGCGCTCTGCACACGCTCGCCCTGCTGGTCAGCGTGGTGTTCGTGCTCGCCTTTACCGTCGGTAAGGCCTACATTTCCGTCCCCGGGGTGTGGGACGCCGAGGCGCACCAGATCCAGCAGATCCGCCTCGACCCGCTCGTCTCCTTCGAGCACTACCGCGTCTGGTGGGGTCCCTGGTTCAACCTGTTTGGCAACCTCGCCCTCTTCTTCCCCGTGGGCTATCTCGCTTATCGACGCTCCGTTTTCGCCACCACCTGCTTCTGCTTCCTCGCCAGCCTCTCCGTCGAGACCGCGCAGTACCTGCTTGCGGCGGGCTACAGCGATATGGACGATCTGCTCTTTAACACCGCAGGCGGCTGGCTCGGCGCCTACGTTGCGCGCCTGCACAAGTCGCCCACCACGGTGTGGCTGTTCATCGCGTGCGCGGTGGTGATCCTCGTTCCCTACTTCGCGCTGGGCGTTGCGCCTCGGTAGGTAGGGTGGGTGGCATGAGCCAAGCACCGACCCCGCCGGACCCTTCGCGCGGCTGGTTTACGCGCGCGGTGTTTCCCGACGGCACGGAGCCGGACCCGCGCTTTACCCTGGCCAACGAGCGCACCTTCCTCGCCTGGACGCGCACCGCCCTGGCATTCCTCGCCGGCGGGATCGCGATCGAGGCCTTCGACCTGCCCGGCATCGATCCCGCAACCCGCACGGTGATCGCGGCGCTGATCGTGGTGCTGGCCATGGCGATCTCGCTGGGCGCGGCGATTCGCTGGGTGCGCCTCGAGCGCGCGCTGCGCCACGGCCGCCCGCTGCCATCGCCCGCGATCGTGCCGGTGCTGGGCGTCGGCATCTTCATCGCCGCCGTCGTCGTACTGGTGAGCTTGACATGACCCGCCAGATCCCCGTCGCGGATCCGGGCCTGCAGCCGGAGCGCACCGCTTTATCTTGGGGGCGCACCGCGCTGGCCATGCTGGTGTGCTCCTCGGTACTGATGCGCTGGTCAAGCGCGTACCCCGGCGTCATCTTCACCGTAATCGTGCTGCTAGCGCTAGTCGCTGCGGTGATCATCGCGATGAACCGGCGCTTCTACCGGCACGACGCCGTCCAACTGGCCAACGAGCGCTCCGCGCCGAACACGCCCGCGGTCGCAGCGATGACGCTCGCAATGTGCGTGCTCGGCGGGCTGGGGCTCTACGTCGTCCTCGTGGCCTAAAGTTTCCCCCTAAAGTTTCCCCCGATTCAGCACCGCGGTGAGCTCCCCGGTAATCACGTTGACATCGCCCATCTCGAACACCCCGCCCAGAACCATGAGGGTGTCCAGGGCATCGTCGATCAAGGGCGAGGCGGGGCCACGCAGGTCGCCGGTGAGGAACTCCACGACCATGTCCCAGGTCCAGTCGCCGAAGTACTCAGCGCACGCGTCGGCAAATTCCGCCTCACGGCCCGCGATCGACGGGTTCGCAAGGAACGCCTCGCCCGCCGGGGTGCGCACGAGTGAGTTGCCCACCCGGGTGAGAAAGCCCAACTTTTCCAGCAGGAAGCGCCCGAACACGATGGCATCCCACGTGTCCTCGCGGGGCTGGGAGAGGTACGAGGGGAGCTCGAGGACGTCGATAAGCGAGCGCACAATATTGACCTTCAGCTTGCCGCGCGTGGTCAGGGGGGCTCTCTCCCCGAGCGTCTCCAGGTATTGGGCAAGGACTGGGGAGAAGCCCTTCGGCGCGTGCATATCGACGGCCCCGTCACCGACGGGCACCATGGTGTCCTCGAAGAACTCCTGGAAGGCCGCGATGAGCGTGGGGTTGCTGTGCGGGTTGGGGTCCGTGTCCAGGATTTCCTTGAGGTCGGGGCGCTGTTCGATGAAGGCGTCGAGAAGCATGGTCAGATCCTGGTCCGGCAGGTCATCGAAGTGAGGCGGCTGCGCGCTCGGCACGTCGAGCTCCTCGCCCACGAAACCCATGCGGGTGGCCACCGCGACCTGGTCGACCACGCTGAGCCGGTCGAGCATCCGATCCGGGGTCATCACCGGCAGGCACCCGAGTAGCAGCGGGGTGATCTCCATATTCGGCGGCAGCCCGGCCGCCAAGTTGCGGGCCTCCTCGTGCAGGCGCGTCATCATCTCCGGGCCGTTGGCAGTCTCCACTACGTCCGGGCCCTGCGCGTGCACGAGCAGCGGGGTGGGACCCTCCAAGCCGGATTGGCCGATGCGGCGGACGTTCACGTTCCAATTGGCTGCCGGGTCGTAGACGTAGAGCAACGGCGGCATGTCGCCGACCTGCATCGAGCTCATGGAGCGCTCGCCCGGGCCGGGGTTTTCCGCGAACACCTCCCGCTTCGTCTCGTCCTGGTGGATGAAGAGGTGCCCGGCGGCGCCGGAGAACCCGAGCGAGGCGTCGATAATCTGCGCCAGGCGACTCAAGTCCAAGTCGGATTCCACATTCACGCACCGACTGATCTCGGGTCGGGCCCCCTCCACGGTGAACAGCATTGTGACGATCATGCCCACCAGCCTACGTGCCGCAGCGCGGCCTCACAGGCTTAGCGCCGGAGCGCAACCCACCAGGAAAGAAAACGCGCGGCGCACAGGCACCAGTGCACAATCAGCAGCGCGGGCAGCACCGTGGCAACCGCGCTGAGCCAGTCCAAGTCCCACGCCTGCGCCAGCGAGTAGCCACCCACCCCGATCGCCCCGGTGGGAAACGTCGAGGCCCACCAGGCTGGCGAGTAGTCCACCCACTTGAGCACGGCGGGGTAGAAGTGCCACATAGCAAACAGCGCCATGGGGATGGCCAGGATAAGCAGGGCGCTGCCCACCAGGATCTCCACGCGGGTGCCAAACAGCAGCGCGATCGCGGAGGTGGACTGGCCCACCACCCCCAGCGGGATCCAGGTTGTCGCTGCGGCAGGGCCCGCGATGTCGGCCTCGCTGCGAAACGCCGCGATGTAGACGCGGATGAACAGTGGGTAGGCGGCGACAACAGCCAGGATCATAAAACCAATCCCCAGCGCCCAATAGGCGCGCTGCCCGGTCAGCTCGGCGATCGAGCCCGCGGTATTCGACGCCATAATGGGCCCCACCAGCGGCAGCCCCCACGCAAAGTTCGGCGTGCCGCTAAAGCGCCGCAGCTGGTTCGCGTACGCCACCAGGCACAGTGGCGCGCCGACCCAAAAGCCTAAAAGAATGCACCAGTGCGCGCCCGTGAGCTTGGTCCACGCGGTGCCGAGCGCCATGATGCCGATAAACCACATCGCCCACGGCGCCATGAGGTCCTGGTGAAAGCGCGGAGTGCGGTAGACGGCGAAGCCAACCAACAACACCACGAAGATCACCGCGCCCAGGATGGCAAAGGGCCAGGCCACAAGATGCAGCCCGCTGGTGAGCATCAGCGTTGCCATCAGGGAGGTACCCATGAGGCTGCCGCCCCACGCGGGCCCCGGCGGCGGCAGGGTGTCGAAGGTGAGCCCGCGGTTCATCGAGCAGACGCCGGGCGTGAGCCCAAGACCACAGCTACCGCCTGCTGCGTCGCCGTGTTCTTTAACGCGTGGGTCGCGTGTCCTGCCCGCGTGCGCCCAAAGGACCCGGCGGGCACGGCGACGTTGTCAAAGCGCAAGCCCTCGGTGCAGGCCACCATCGCGTACGCGAGCTCCTCGTCGCAGGCAAAGGCGATCTCCGCGCCGGGTTCCACAACCAGCACGGCCGCGCACAACCCCTCCGGAAGCGACAACGGCGAGCGCTGCCCAAACAGCGAGCCAGCCAACACATAGGCTTCGCCGCTCACCCGCGTGGTCACCGAGCGCAGCGTGAAAGACTCCGGGGTAAACGACCCAGAGGCCGCAGGACCCTCGTAGTCCAGCTCCAGCTCGCCGAAGCGCACGGTCGTGCCCGCGACCTCAACAATGCCCTCCGAAGCATCCGCGCGCGAAGGCAGCGCGATGCCGCTCCATGCGCCCACTACGTTGCTCATCTCGGTGCTCATACGGGTATGGTACCTGCCGTGCAAAAACTTTCACCCGGGCTGTTGGTGGCCCTCGCGTTCTTCTCCTCGGTCGCCCCGTTCGGCATCGACATGTATCTGCCGGCCATGCCCACGATCACAGAGGAGCTGGGCACCACTCCGGCTATCGCGCAGCTGACCATTTCCGGGTTCATGCTGGGCATGGCGCTGGGCAACCTGGTCTTCGGCGCGATCTCTGATAGCACGGGACGAAAGTCACCAATCGTGGCGGCCTCCGCGGTCTTCCTCGCGGCGTCGGTTGCCTGTGCGCTCGCGCCGGGTATCTGGCCGCTCATCGTCGCCCGCTTCATCCAGGGTCTGGCCGCGGGCTGCCTGGAGGCTGTCTCGCGCGCGGTGGTACCGGACGTCTCTCACGGCAAGCAAGCGGCGCGCGCGTTTTCTGGGCTGATGGCGCTGACCGGTTTTGTCCCGGCGATTGCCCCGATCATCGGCGGCACCATGTTGCCCGTCGTCGGCTGGCGCGGCGTGTTCTGGCTGCTTGTGGCCTTAAACGTCATCCAGGCGATCCTCGCTTTCCGCATGCCGGAAACCCTGCCCGAGGAGAAGCGCTCGGCGGGCGTGCTGCGCTCGATGTTCCCCCGCATGTGGCTGTGCCTGCGCCGCCCCGCGTTCGTCGGCTACATGCTCGCCGGCAGCCTGGGCTTCGGCGCGCTGTTCGCCTACATCGCGGCATCGCCGCTGGTCTTGCAGTCGCAGCTAGGCCTCGGCAGCACAGCCTACGGCCTGATTTTCGGCGGCATGGCCCTGCTCATCCCGGTCTCCAATACGCTGAATATGCGCGCCCTGCGCGCCAAACACCCGCGCTCGTTGCTCATCGGGGCCCTGCTTATCGACGCCTGCGTCGCCCTCATCCTCATCACCTTCGCACTGACCAACCCGACCCTGTGGGCGCTGCCCTTCTTCGCCGTCTTGTCGCTGATGGGCGGGTTCATCATGGCCAACGCCTCCGCGCTCGCGGTGGAGGAAGTCCGTGACATCGGCACCGGCGCGGGCTCGGGCGCGTTGGGTTTCTGCCAGTTCATTATCGCCGCGGCGATGCCCCCGCTCGTCGCCTTGGGGGCGAACCACATGCTTTCCATGGCGCTGGGCACGCTCGGCTGCGCGGTGCTTGCCGCGGCGGCCGTGCTCGGTCTGACAAAGCAGCGCGAGTTTAAATAATGCGGCGCTCCCGGGCCTTGTCCACCGCCGCGGTCCGGTTATCCACGCCCAGCTTGGAGTAGATGTGGATCAGGTGCGTCTTCACGGTCGCCTCCGAGATGAAGAGGCTGGCCGCCAGCTGCTTATTCGACGCCCCGGTCTGCAAAGCCTTGAGGATCTCAATCTCGCGCGCCGAGAGCGCCTCCTCCGGCCGCATCACGCGCTCGGCGAGCACGCCCGCCACCTGGGCGGAGAGCACGCGCTCCCGGTTAGACGCCTTGACCACCGCGTCGTGCAGCTCGTCCTCGGGCGCGTCCTTGAGTAGGTAGCCCAGCGCGCCCGCCTCCACCGCGGCCACTACGTCGGCCTGCGTGTCGTAGGTGGTCAGGATGAGCACTGGCGGCCCGCCCGCGGCGACGGCGCGCCGGGTGACCTCGATGCCGTCCACGTTGGGCATCTGGATATCAGTGACAATCACGTCGACGCCCGCGGGGATCTCCGCCGTACCGTCCGCGCCTTCGGCGACGACCTCGATGTCCCCAAAGGAGTCGAGGACTGCGCGGAGTCCGGCGCGGACGACCGGGTGGTCGTCGATAAGCATGACCCGAATCATTGTGCCTCCTTGAGTTGGGCGGGAATGGTGGCCGCGAGCACATTGCCCTCGACCGAAAGCTCGCCGCCGGCCTCCTCGACGCGGGCGCGCAGGCCGCGCAGCCCGAAGCCCTCCTTGCCGGACATGCCGCGGCCGTTATCAAAGACGTCGACGGTGATTGTCTCCCCCAGCTTATCCACCGTGACCACCGCCTTGGTGGCCTGCGCGTGGCGCACCACGTTGCTCAAGCCCTCGCGCACCACGCGCTCGGCCACCTCCGCGGCCGGGCCCACCACGTCGACCACGCTGACCTGCACCTCGAGTGGCTCGCCGAGCGCGCGCTGCCGGTCCTCGGCCGCCTTCGCCAGCTCGCGGACCTGCTCGGGCAGGGTGCGTCGCGGTGGCTGGTGGGAGCCGCCCTCGGCGTTGACGGCGACAAAGCGGCGCGCCTCCGCCAGGTTTTCCGCCGCGACCTCGCGGATGGTGGTGAGGGTCTCGCGCGCAGCGTCCGCGGTGGCGTCGTCAAGCTGCTTGTCCAGCGCCCGGCCGAGCAACACGATGGAGCTTAAGCCCTGCGCCATCGTGTCGTGCACCTCGCGCGAGAGGCGGGCGCGCTCCTCCGCAGCACCCCGGGAGCGCTCCGCCACCTCCAGCTCGAGCGCGAGCTGCTTGTAGTGCTCGGCCTCCCCGCGCAGCATGGTGTAGGAGTGGACGATGATCACCGCCAGCACCGTGCCGATGGCCGGGCCGATCGCCCCGCTGATGCCCGAATCGGGCACCGTAATGGCCAGGGTGGCGGCGAGCAGTACTGCGGACAGCGCCAGGCCGGCGGCTGTGGGCAGCAGGAACACGCCGAGCATGACCAGGGGGAACTCCAGCCACACGTAGGCTTCGGAGCGGTAGGCCAGCCAGCCCCACAGCGCGACGATGACGGCCAGCCACGCCCAGGTTGCGCGCGTGCTGAATTCCACCCCGCGGTTATAGGGCGCGGTGCCGGCGAGGTAGCACGCGCCGAAGACTAACGCGAGCGGGTCGAAGTCGGCGATGAGTCCTACCAGCAGCAGGACCGCGACGAGGATGTGCAGGCTCACGCGCAGCACGGCGAGGATTCGGTTGGTGTATTGCACGCGTCCAAGCCTAACGGCGTTTGCGTTCCACCCAGCCCGGTCGGGCAGGAATCAACCGAATGGTTGAGTGGAAGTTCCACCACGCGCCCGATGTATATAAGCCCAGGCCAGGGCCATAATTGAGCCATGTTCGTTGGATTGAGAGAGATTGGAAGCGCCAAGGGCCGCTTCGGCCTGATCATTGGCGTCGTGGGGCTGATCACGCTCCTCGTCGTCATGCTCACGGGCCTCACGGCTGGCCTTGGTAAGCAAAACACGTCAGCACTCGAGGCGCTCGAGCCGGAATCCGTGGTGTTTGCGGATATGGACGACCCCTCGTACACCACCTCCCGTATCGATAGCGCCGATGTGCAGGCCGGCGACGTGCCGCTGGGCACCGGCCAGACGCTGCTGAGCCGCGAGGACGGCACCGAGGAATCCGTGGCCATCCTGGGCCTTCCGGAGGGCACGACCCTGCCCAGCGGCGACGTGCTCGGCGACGAAGTTATCGCCTCCGCCTCCCTCGGCCTCGAGGTCGGCGAGGAACTGACCGTCGGCGGCGCACCGATGACGGTGGGCGGCACCGCCGAGGACCTGGAGTACTCGCACTCCCCGGTTCTGTGGGCACCGACCGCCGACTGGCAGGCCGCCATGCACACCGATGCTCAGGGCACCGTCCTGCTCGCCAGCGACGGCCGCGGCATGCCACTCGAGGACTCCTTTAACGCGCTGCCCGCTTACGGTTCCGAGCAGGGCTCGCTGCTGATGATCCAAGGCTTCCTCTACATCATCGCCGCGCTCGTCATCGTCGCCTTCCTCACTGTGTGGACGATGCAGCGCACCCGCGACCTGGCCATCCTCAAGGCCATCGGCGCCTCCAACGGCTACCTGCGCAAGGACGCGCTCGGCCAGTCCGCGATCGTGCTGGGCGTCGGCGTGCTCGTCGGCACAGGCGTCGCGGTGGGCCTGGGCCGCCTGCTCGGCGGCGCAGTACCGTTCACCCTGACGACGCTGACCACCGTCGGCCCGCCGCTGCTCATCTGGGTCCTCGGGCTGGCCGGCGCCCTGTTTGCCACCCGCTCTATTACCAAGGTTGAACCCCAACTCGCACTCGGAGGTATCGCGTAAATGTTGCACATGGAAAACGTCACCGTCACATTCCAGGACGGCGAGGAGCGTCTCACCGCACTCGACAACGTCTCTTTCGAAGCCACCCCCGGCCACCTCACCTTTATCGTCGGCGAGTCCGGCTCGGGCAAGTCCACCCTGCTCTCGGCAGCCGCCGGACTGCTCACGCCCGATTCGGGCAGCGTGCTTATCGACGATGAGCCGGTGAGCACCCGCGTCCGGCTCGAAAAAATCGGCATGATCTTCCAGCAGGCCAACCTCATCGGCGCGCTGAATGTGCGCGACCAGCTCCTGGTCACCGACCACATCCGCGGGGTCAAGCCGCGCCGGGACCGCGCCGACGAGTTGCTCGCCACCGTGGGGCTCGAGGGGCTGGGCGATCGGAAGATGCAGCAGCTGTCCGGTGGCCAGCGTCAGCGCGTCGGCATTGCCCGCGCGCTGATGGGCGAGCCCTCGCTGATCCTGGCGGACGAGCCGACCGCCGCGCTCGATTCGGAGCGCTCCCACGAGATCGTCGCGCTGCTGCGCACGCTCGTGGAGGACCGCGGCATCGCCTGCGGCTTTGTCACCCACGAGACCGAGCTGATCTCCTCTTCCGACGAGGTCGTCCGCGTCGCAGACGGCAAGGTCACCGCAGCCGAGGCCGCGATAGTAGCGTAAGCACAACAAACCCGCCGGCCGCGAGCAGCAACGTGAGCACGAGCGTGCCGCCGAGATAGCCCGCATCCACTGCCGCGGCGCCGAGTGCGGAACCGGAAGCAATGCCGACCTGGAAAGTCACCACGTAAATGGAGCTGGCCAGGTCCTGGTTGCGCTTGCCCGCGAACAAGAAAATAGTGGTCGCCACGGTGGGCAGCGCGCCCGCCGCAGTACCAAAGATGGCGATCATGACGAACATGGTCACGCCCGAACCCGTGCGCAGGGCGATCAGTCCGACAAGCGCGGCGATGATGAGCATGATGCCGGCGAACCCGTTGAGCCGGATCATGCGGACGTCGACACGCTTGCCCGCCATCAACACACCCACCAGCCCGAACGCACCGTAGGCACCCAGCCCGACCGGCACAAGCGCGTGGCCGGCGGTCGCCTCCACCAACAGTGCGAGGTAGGTGAAGGTGGCAAAAACGGCCGTGACGGAGAAGGCGAGGAAGACCACGAGCGAGGGGATCGCCGAGCGCGTCTTCTTCACCCCGTCCTGCGGCTCCGGCGGGATCGCAGGCATGCTTGGCAGCGTCTTGAGCAGGAGCGCAAACGCGATGAGTGTCGCGGCACCGAGCACCCAGGTTGCGCCGCGCCACCCGATCATCCCGCCGAGCGAAGTGGTCAAGGGCGAGCCGACCACCAGCGAGAGCGTGGAGCCGAGCGAGACCGCAGCGACGGCTTTGCCTGTCATTCCGCGCGGGGCGAGGCGCGCGGCCATCGGGTTGACCAGCGACCAGAACAGCCCGTGCGTAAACGCGGCGGCGACGCGCCCGGCGACCAGGACCCAGTAGTTCTGCGCTATCGCCTGCAGCACGATGCCCGCGAGCAGGAAGCCGAGGGTGGCCATGAACAGTGGCCGCCGGTTGATATGGCGGGTCGCGGCCATCAACGGGATGGTCACCACGGCCACGAGCCCCGCGTACACGCTCATCAGTAGGCCGATCTGCCCCTCTGACACGCCGAGGTCCGCCGCCATTGGCGAGATCAGCCCGACGGCGAACATCTCAAAGGTGACGTAGACGAAGGCGGCAAATCCCATCGCCGCAAGGGGTACGACGGGGAAGTGTTGGGGAGATTTCAGCGCAGAGGTCACACCAATAACTTAGGCATAGAACGTGACATACGCGAATGCGCCGTAGCAGAGGAGCCCCAGCAGCATGACGATCCCAGTGACGAGCGGCCAGGCAGGACTGGCCGCGGGGCGCAGGTCTGGTACCTGGGGTTTGGCCCCGGCGGGGTTTTGCGTAGTGCACTCGTGGCGGGCCGCCTCGAAACGCTCGGCGTAGGCGTCGACGGCGCGGAAGTTGTCGTAGGTCGGCGTGGTGGCAAGCTTCTCGGCCCAGCGCTGCGCGAGTGGCGCGGTAAGTTGCGGGAAGCGCTCCTGCAATCCGGCGGCGATGCCGGCGGTGTCGGTGGCTAGACCGGTGTGGATGAACCATGCTTGGTCCTCTGCGCCGACCGGGATGCGTCCCTTGGTGGCGACGAGCGCGTGGTACTTCTCAATCTCATCCATCGGCGGGGTCACGTTGGTGCGCGTCGGCGCGTGACGGGAGAGATACCAGGCGGCCACGTCCTCGGGCAGGCCGAGCTCGGCGAAGCGCTCGACCGCGTAGCGGTACTCGATGGTGGAGGGGTCCGCGAAGTGCTCATTGGCCAGGTAGATGCCCAGTTCTTCGTCGCGGATGCGCCGCCGCACGTCGGTCTCGACGGAGGCGAGCTCGGGGAACGCGGCGCGGAAGGAGGCGTAGCGGTCCTGGGACAGCCGCTCCTCGCGCTCGAGGTAGCGGTGCGCCGTATCGGTGGCCTTGAGGAACTCCTCGGAATCCAGCTCGACGGTGCAGAGCTGTTCAGGTTGTTCGGGCTGTTCGGGCTGTTCGGCGTGCGCTGCGGGAACAGCAAAGCCACCGCACGTCAGCATGACGGCGGTGGCGAGGGCTACACGATTAGCCAAGGAGGCTGGCGGCGACGCCGCCGAGAGCTGCCAGGACTGCGAGGACGATCGCGGCGATCAGGCCGTTGTCCATCTCCACAGTCTTCGACTGGGACTTGCCGGCTGCCTGCTTGTTCTCCTTGTCGTTGGTGTCAACGTCCGCGGAGTTCGCGCGGGTGGTCACCGTGACATCCACGCTGGTGTTGGTGCCGGTGCGCACGATGCGGGTGGTGGTCGAGCCGTCCTCGTTCACCGTGACGTCGCGCTCCTCGGTCGGAGCGGGGGTCGTGGTGCCTCCCTTGTTGTAGGTTTCCTTCTCTGCCGGGGCGACGACGATGGCACCCTGGTCGGTGCGCTCCGCGGTCCGCTCTGCTGCGCGCTTCGCGTCTGGGTTCTCGCCTGCGGTGGGGAAGAGGGCGAAGGTGTCGCCACCCTTGGCGCAGTCGAGGCTGGCCTGCTCAAAGGCAGTCTCGAACGAGGCACCGAGGCGGTAATCCTGGAGCGCCTGCGAGTTCTCAAAGGCGTCGGCCCAAGCAGCGGCGTCGTGCGAAGCGAGCTCAGGGAACTGCTCCTTGCGGTCCTTCTCCAGCTCTGCCAGCGGCGGAACCGGGGCGAAGACGGACTCGGCGGGGTCTTCGTTGGCGACGATCTCGCCGGCCTGCAGCGCCTGGTCGACGGAGTCCCAGTAGGTAGCGAGGGAAAGATCCGCGTCGCTCGAGGTAGCGAGGTCGTTCCACACGTAGGAGAAGTACCAGAAGGAAGCATCCTGAGAAACGCCGGTCTCGGAGGCGACCCGCTTGGACCAGAGGTTAAGATTTTCCATCAGGTTATTGTTGAACGCTTCGCGCTCAGCACCCCGGTAGTAATCCTTAAACTCGGAGGAGATTTCCTGAGCGGCGGGGAAAGCGGTCTCGAAAGCCTCGCGCCAGGTGTCATCCATATTGAAGTGTGTGGATGCGTACGCGATGCGGCGGTACTCCTGCTTCTCCTGGTCATTGAGGGAAAGCGTGCACACACCATCAGTGTTCGCACCAACAGTAGCGCCCTGCGCTTGCGGCGCAATTACAGCGCACACGCCCAGGGCGACGGCGGTGGCTGCTGCTGCGAACTTCTGATTGTTGAACATATTTTTAGTCTAGCTGAGGATCGCATAAATAAACGCATTCCGTTTACTGTTGTCGAAGTAAAATGCACGGAAATACCTGGTAATATAAACGTATGTGCAGCTCACGGCACCGACGTCTGCCCATGTGGCCGGTGCCTCCCACTTGCTGACTCCGCAATTGCCCTAAAGTGGGGGTAAAAAAGGTAAGGATGGGGCCAAAAAGCTTAGAAGTTACATGCGTGTAATTCTTAAACAGTGGATTAACGATATCCTCGATGTCTATGCCGTACCAACCAGCGGACTGGACCTCGCGCAACGGACACACCTACCGGACGATGACGCAGTACGACTCCCGGCACCTCGCAGTACTCGTCGTCCTTATTCTCTGCTGCGGCATCCTGGTCGTGGCCGCCCGCAACCTGCCGCGCAGCACCGTGAAGGCAGCGCGCAAGGTCGCTGGGGCCGTACTTGGGATTACCGTGGCCGTCTACTACCTCTGGGTACTCGCTCCCGCCAACATCGTCTGGGACGAGACAGCACCCTTCCACATCACCGACTTTTTGCGCGTGATCACCCCGGTCGCGCTCTTGACGGACAATCCGACGGTCTCGGCACTGTCCTTCTACTGGGGCTTCCTGCTTAACCCGATGGCGCTGCTCTTCCCCGACATGGCGTACGTGCAGAACCGCCCCGGCTTGCAAGAGCTGGCCTACTGGTTCTTCCACTGCGCCGCCCTCGTCGTCCCCACCGTGCTCACCTTTGGCCTGGGGTACCGCCCGAGCTGGCGCGATTGGCGCATCACCACAGCGATCACCATTGCCTGGGCCGGGCTTGCCGTCACCGCCAACCGCGTCACTGGCGGCAACTATGGCTTCCTCGCGGGCTACCCGCGCGGCTGGTCCATCCTCGAGCTCTTTGGCAAGTGGCCGTACTACCTCTTTATCGTCGTGCCGGGCGTCCCCGCCGTGTGGGCCGCGATGACCTGGGCGGGGAGGCGGGGTAGCCGGGTGGGCTAGCGGTTGCTTACCTTGCCGGTTAGGCTGGCCGCCTGTGCTACGAACACAGGGCGGGCGGCTGCCCAGGCCAGCGCTATGAGTACGAGCGATCCGAGGAAGATCAGTACGCCAGTCCAGCTCTGTGCGTACTCGCTCGGATCCACAGATCCTTGCCCGGCAAACATGCCGGCGAAGTTACGGCGCGCACCCGTGAACAGGACGAGTGCGACGTGGATAACAATGAACACGGCGAAGTAGAGCATCACCGGGAAGTGCAGCTTTCGGGCCAAGTTGGCTGAGAACGCCTGGCCCGCACCCTTCCACTTGTCGGACCAGAAACTGCTCATCCGGAACCCCGAGGCGATAGCCAACGGTGCCGCTATGAATACTGTGGTGAAGTATGCGAGCTCCTGCAGGGAATTATAGTGCACCCACCCGTTCTCGAGCGGCCAGTTCAGCGTGAGGTACTGCAACGCTGAGGAAAGCGCGTTGGGGAATGTCTCCCAGCTTGTGGGAACGATTCGCTGCCAGTGCCCCGTTGCAAAGAGCAGTACGTAGAAGACCAGGCCGTTGAGCGCCCACAGCACGTCGAGGCACTGGTGGAGCCACAGCGTGACGCTAATCTTCTTCTTCGGTGCCCATGGCGGTGCCCAGTACGCCTCAGGCTTACGCTCGTGTCGGACCTGCAGACCGGTGCGAATGATCAGTACCATGAAGAACATGTTGAAGAAGTGAGCCCAGTTCAGCCAGCGCGGCATCCCCACGGGCGCGCCATCGGGGAGCGGCTGCGCCCCCGGGTACTTCGCCACGAAATCTTGGCCCCAGGCGGTCGTTTCTACAAGGTAGCGTGCGCTCATCACAGCCATGCTGGCGAGGATGAAGAGCACCAGTACCCCGCCCAGAATCCGCAATGACCAGCCGGCTGCGGTGTAGCGGCCGTAGACCTTCGGCTCGGTTGTGGTCGCACCCTGTGGCTTCGGCTCTGGTTTTGGTTCCGCCTTTGGTTTTGCCTGCGGCTTCGGCTTCGGCTGGGGTGCTGCAGGTGCGGGCTCCTGTGTGGGAGCATCCTGTGGCTCGGTCACTGGCGTCTCCGCTGGGGTATCGGCGACCGGGGCAGCTTCAGCGGCCTTAAGAGCTTCGGCGACTTGTTGCGCGGGTACTTCGACGGTCGCGGTAGTTGGCCATGGCGGGCCACCGGCGACGCGCGGCATCCCGCGACGAAGCGTGACCTGCTCTAGCTCGGTGTCGGGCTCAGCCTTCGGTGCTGCGGGAGCCGACGCGGCAGGTACTGGAGCAGTGCTTACTGGTGCTGTAGTTGCCGGTTCCGGTGCAGATTCCACGTTCACGGTGGTCTGCGGCGGCCACGGTTCACCCCCGCGAACTCGGGGGAGGCCGCGCCGAAGCGTTACCACCTCGAGAACGGGTGAGTGCTCGGCCTGACTGCTCACGGGCGCACTCGGCTCGGCAGCCACCGGAGCCACCGGAGCTGCTGCTGGCGGCGGAGGAGCGGCGGTGTCGTCTGGCCCGACTGCGTCTGCGGGTGGCCAGGGCTCGCCGCCTTTGACCCGCGGCATGCCCCGTCGAAGTGCAACGCTCATGGTTTAGCCTTTCCGGTCGTTGAGGGCGGCAATCAGCTGCGGTACCACCTCGAAGATGTCGCCGACCACGCCGAAGTCTGCAATCTCGAAGATCGGGGCCTCGGGGTCGCTGTTGATCGCCACGATGGTGTCGGCAGTCTGCATACCAGCGAGGTGTTGGATCGCGCCCGAGATGCCGAGCGCCACGTACAGCTGCGGCGAGACCACCACACCGGTTTGTCCCACCTGGTGCTCCGGGGGCACGTAGCCGGTATCCACTGCCACGCGGCTGGCTCCAACCGCTGCGCCGAGTGCATCGGCGAGCCCACCGACGACTTCTTCAAACTTCTCCGGGGATCCCAGCGCGCGCCCGCCGGAGACAACTTTCTCGGCGGTGCGCAGGGCAGGACGGGTGGAGGTTTGCTCGGCCTGGGCGGTGTTGGTAATCGTGGCCGCGCGAGAGTTTGGTTTGTCAGCGGCAAGCTCAAGTTTCTCGACGCTCGCCTGCACCGCCTCCGCACGCGCATCCACACTGCCTTCGCGCAGCGTGATGACCGGCGCTCCATACGTCGCCGCCGCGACAGAGAGGTAGCTGCCACCGAAGACGGAGTGGTCGGCGATTATGCCTTCTTCGTCCTGGCGGATCGACGTGGCGTCGATAAGCAGTGCCTTGCGAAGGCGGACCGCAACTCGGGCGGCGACATCGCGCCCCGCAACAGAATTGGCAAACACAATCGCGGCCGGCTGGGTGTGTGCGATGGCGGCCTCGGTGGCCTCGGTGAGCGGGACCGTGAGCGCGTCCGTTGGGATGTCTGCCAACAGGACGCGCTGTGCTCCGGCTTCGCCGAGCGCCTTGGCAACCGCTGCTTCTTCACCCATCGCAGTGGTGGCGAGCACGACCGGGGTGCCGATTGTGCTTGCAGCGCCGATGAGTTCAGCTGCGGACGTAGGGATGGCCTGGTGGGTGGCTTCGTCGAGGACGACGAGTACAGGTGCCTGGGTCATGGTGAGCTCCGGTCTAGATCAACTTGTTCTGGGCAAGGAATTCGGCAAGCTGCTCGGCCCCTGTGCCATCGTCTTGGATCACGGTGCCGGCCTCGCGCGGCGGGCGCTTCGTGGCATCGACCATGATGGCGCGGGCGGGGCGGAAGTCTTCGGCATCGATGTCGAGGTCTGCGAGACTTAACACATCGAGCGGCTTCTTCTTCGCCGCCATCAGTCCCTTGAAATTTGGGAAACGGGGGTCCGGGAACGCCTCGGTGATGGACACGACGGCGGGCAGCTCAGCGGTCAGTGTGAGATCGACCCCGTCGCTGGCCCGGTGCGCGGTGAGCGTCTGCCCGTCGATTTCTACGGAGGTGAGGTTGGTCAGGTTCGGCCATCCGAGGTGCTCAGCCACCATCGTTGGGATTACACCACCGTTGCCGTCGCTGGAGGCATTTCCCGCCACGACCAGGTCGTATTCCCCGCGACGAGCCAGGGCGGCGAGCGCTTCTGCGGTCAGCGTGAGGTCGGCACCGATAAGCCCGTCGTCAGTGACCACGTGAGCGGCGGTGGCCCCCATCGCGAGACCCTTGCGGATGCTCGCTTGGCTTGCCTCGGGGCCGACAGAAAGTACTTCGACTTCAGCCCCATGCGCATCTGCGAGTGCCAAAGCGGCCTCAACCGCGCGCTCCCCAATCTCATCAGGGACGTTGTCGCCACCACGATCTGTGAGACCAGTCTCCAGATCGAGGTCGCGGTCTCCGTAAGTATCCGGGACTTCCTTGAACAGTACAGCGATGCGCATAGGGACTTCCTCTAGTCGGGGTTAGATAAATGGGATTAAGCAGTGACAAAGCCTGCAAGACGGTCGGAGATGGTCTCCACCGCCTCGTCGACGATACGGGTGAGCAGTTCCTGGCAGGTGGGGATGTCGTGGATAATGCCTTGCACCATGCCGCAGGTCCAGATGCCGGCGTTGAGGTCGCCGGTCTCGTAGACTTCCCGGCCACGGACGCCGCGGACGAGTTCACGAATGTCCTCGAACTGGGCACCTTGGTTGAGCTTTTCCACGACCTCAATGGACACGTCGTTGCGGGCAACGCGCGAGGTGTTCTTCAGCGGGCGGAAGATCAGCTCCGTTTCACGCTCATCGCGGGCAACGATGGCTTCCTTGACGTTGCGGTGGACTGGTGCCTCCTCGGTGCACAAGAAGCGCGTGCCCATGTTGATACCTTCGGCACCTAGCGCCATCGCTGCCGCAAGCCCGCGGCCGTCGGCGATACCGCCCGAGGCGACGAAGGGCACGTCAAGTTTCTCTGCCGCGGCGGGCAGCAGCACGAGCCCCGGGATATCGTCCTCGCCGGGGTGCCCGGCGCACTCAAAACCGTCAACAGAAAGCGCGTCGACGCCAGCTTTCTGCGCGCTGACGGCATGGCGGACGGAGGTGCACTTGTGGATGACCTTGATGCCCGCGTCGTGGAAGTAGGGGATGTGTTCGGCCGGGTTGGAGCCTGCCGTCTCTACGACGGGCACGCCCTTATCAATGATGACCTGCCGGTATTCCGCGTACGGCGGCGGCGCAATCGACGGCAGGATGGTGAGGTTCACGCCGAAGGGCTTGTCCGTCATCTCGCGGCAGCGGTCAATTTCCGCGGCGAGGTCGGCCGGGGTGGGCTGCGTCAGCGCGGTGAGGATGCCCAGTCCGCCGGCATTAGATACGGCGGAGGCGAGCTCGGCACGACCAACCCACTGCATGCCTCCTTGGATGATGGGGTGCTCGATGCCGAGCAGCTCGGTGATGCGGGTACGGATCTTCGGCATAACTACTTCAGCCCCATTCGAATCGCTCCATCGAGACGGATGGTTTCACCGTTGAGCATCGGGTTTTCCACAATCGCCTGCACCAGCTGCGCGTACTCTGCGGGCTGGCCCAGACGGGAGGGGTGAGGAACCTGCTTGCCCAGCGAGTCCCGTACCTCCTGCGGCAGCGACGCAAGCATCGGCGTTTCGAAGGTGCCGGGCGCGATCGTGCAGACGCGAATGAGTGCGCGGGACAGGTCGCGGGCGATGGGCAGGGTCATGCCGGCAACGCCGGCCTTGGAGGCGGTGTAGGCAGCTTGGCCCATCTGGCCGTCAAACGCAGCCACAGAGGCGGTGTTGACGATGACACCACGCTCCTCCCCGTCCGGGTCGTTGTCCAGCATTGCCTGTGCAGCCAGGCGAATGACGTTGAAGGTGCCGACGAGGTTCACGTTGATGACCTTCTGGAAGGCGTCGAGCGGGAACGGGCCTTTCGAGCCGGCGGTCTTGATGGCGTTGCCGATTCCGGCGCAGTTGACCACGATTGCCAGCGTCTTGTTCGCGTTCGCGGTCTCCACCGCCTGCTGCACAGCCTGCTCGTCTGTGACGTCAGCGCCGACGAAGGTGACCGCGTCACCCAGCTCGTCGAGCTGGGTCTGGTCGGCGTTCGGTAGGTCCACTGCCACGACGTGTGCTCCGGCCGCGGTGAGGGCGCGGGTTGTTGCAAGGCCAAGCCCAGAAGCGCCGCCGGTGACAAGTGCCGTCTTTCCGTTGATGTGCATAAAATCTCTCCCTCGGTAGTAGTGTGAGCCGCGTTACTTAGCGATCGTTAAATAACGATAGCAATGTGACGCGCGTCGCGCAATGGTTTTGGCACAATGATTTTTCCCACGCGCGGTATGTCACGCGGAGGGCAAGTTTTTGTGGGCGAATGTTTCGCGATAGTATTCGGGTGTGCCTAGGAGCGTTACCCCCACACCTTCCTCCGACTGGCGGGATTTTCCCCCGTTGGAGCTCGACGCGATTCTTGCCGTCGCCCTGAAGCACTTCGCCAAGCGCGGGTACCATGCAGCGACTGTTCGTGCGATTGCTCGCGACGTCGGCGTCACCATCCCTGCGCTTTACTACCACTACGACAGTAAACAGCACATTCTTGTCGCGCTCCTGGACTTTTCCATGAATATCGTGGAGCAGAAAGTAGCGGCAAGTGTCGATGCGGCCGGAGACGACCCTCGAGCACAACTCGTGAACCTCACAGAAGCGTTGAGCCTGTACATGGCCAACTACCGCGAACTCGCTTTCTTGGATAGCGAAATTCGCTCGCTCGAGGGCGAGAACCGGCAGGTTTACGCGGAGCGCCGGGATCGCCTTGAACTCTTACTGCGCTCCATCCTGCAGCGTGGCCAGGAGCAGGGCATTTTTTCGACGTACGCTTCTCCCAGCGACATCTCACGCGCCCTGCTGAGCGCGATTCAGGGTATCGCGGTTTGGTTCCGCATGGACGGGCCAGATACGCCTGAGGTGGTCGCGCAGAAGTATGCCCGCCTCGCGCTAGCGTTGGCGGAGGCGGGCGACTGAAACCTCTAGAGCAGTTCTCGTAACTTGGTTTTGAGGACTTTTCCGGCGGTGTTTCGGGGCAGAGCGTCAATAGGGTAGACCGCAGTAGGGATCTTGAATTTCGCGAGTTCCTTGCATGCAAATTCGCGGATCTCATCTACCGTTGGTGCTTCAAAGCCTTCGTTGACCTCGACGAACACCACGGGTGTCTCGCCCCACTTCTCGTGCGGCTTGCCCACCACGGCGAGTTCATGGATCGCCGGGTGAAAGGCCAGCGCGTTTTCCACCTCCGCAGAGTAGACATTTTCCCCGCCGGTGATGATCATGTCTTTCTTGCGGTCGGTGACGTAGTAGAACCCTTCTTCGTCCACGTACACGAGGTCGCCGGAGTGGAACCATCCTCCCTCCATCGCTTCCGCGGTGCGCTTTGGGTCGTTCCAGTATCCCAGCATCATGCCAGAGCCGCGGTAGACGATCTCGCCAACCTCACCACACGGCACGTCGTTCATGTCTTCATCTACGACGCGTGCGGTCACTTGCGGGACGGGCCTGCCAATGGAGCCGACCTTCTCCCTTGCGTAGCGAGCTTCGAGTGTGCACGTCACCGGCGACATCTCGGTTTGGCCGAAGAAGGCGACCGCGCTCGCGCGGGGGAAGAGCTCGTTCATGTCCGTGAGTAGCCGCACCGTGGCAGGGGCCGCGCCCCACCCCAGGATGCGTAGCGAGTCGAGTTCGTACCTCTTCTTCTTCGCTTGGTCGACGACCATCTGCCACTGCGTGGGAACCATGAAGGTGAGTGTGATGCGGCGCTGCTCAAGGGTGGTGAGAATCTCATCCGCATCAAAGGAGGTGGAGGGATGGATAACAACGCGTCCACCGTTGAGCAGAAGGATCGAGATGGTGCCCAGCGCGGCGATGTGGAACATCGGGGTGCAGACAAGGAGTGCGTCGTGACCGCGGACTCCCTCAAAGGCGGCGAGTACGGTCACGCCGTTCGAAAGGAGATTCTGGTGGGTGAGCACTGCCCCCTTGGGGCGGCCTGTGGTGCCGGAAGTGTAGAGGATAAAAGCCGGGGTGCGGGAGGGGATCTCCGGGTGCAGGAAGTCCGGCGAGTCTTCGTCCATCAGCGCGTTGTAGTAGTACACGCCTTCGGGGGCCTCGTCTGCCAGCGTGATATGGCGGAGTTCGTGCGGGACGGCCGCGCAGGCCTCGTTGACAACGTCCATCGTCTGCGCATCGCTTAGCACGAAGCTCGGACGGGCGTCGGTAGCGGCGTAAGTTAGTTCGCCAACGGAGCAGCGGAAGTTGACCGGGACGGCAAGTGCGCCGCACAGCTGGGCCGCGAGGATGTACTCGAGCATCTTGTGACTGTTACCGCTGACCACCATCGCTCGGTCGCCGAAGCTGAGCCCGCGGGCGGCAAGCGCGTTCGCAAGCGAACAAATGCGGTTGTAAAACTCGAGCCACGTAAGAGTGGTATCGCCGTCTTCGATTGCCACGGTGTCGGGGACCATCGTGGCGTGGCGGCGAATTGCACTGATCCAACTGATGTCGCGAGCTGTGTAGAGGTCGTTGAGGTCTGCCTGGGTGGTGGGTGGGATAGTCATAGGGGCATCCTTCGGGTGGGGGTTACTTGGTGCCGAGGACGTCTCGGGCAATCAGCATCTTCATGATCTCGGTGGTACCGCCGTAGATCGTGGTGACGCGCGTATCGCAGAAGGCGCGGGCGATCGGGTACTCCAGCATGTAGCCGTAGCCGCCGAACAACTGGAGGCAGCGGTCGACGATGTCCTTGTGGGTTTCGGTTGCCCACCACTTCGCCTTCGCAGCATCGACCGGGGTGAGCTCTCCGCGGTTGTGCTTTGCCACGCAGTCATCCACGTACGACTGCGTGACCTCCAGGCGGGTGACCATATCGGCGATCTGGAACTGGGTGTTCTGGAAATCCGCGATGGCCTGTCCAAACGCGCGGCGCTCGTTGATGTAGTCCACGGTCCAGTTCAGCGCGGCGCGCGCACCCGCGGCCGCAGTCACGGCAATGGAGAGGCGCTCCAGGGGTAGGTGGCTCATCAGCTCGTGGAGACCGGTGTGCACCTCGCTCAGACGGTTCTCGTCCGGAATGCGCACGTTCTCAAAGGCCAGCTCTGCCGTATCCTGCGCGTGCATACCCACCTTTTCCAGTCGGCGGCCGCGAGAGAAACCCTCGCGGTCGTCTTCCACCACGAACAGGGTGTAGCCGCCGCCCTTGGGGTGCGCGTCATCAGGGGTGCGGGCGGCAACCACGATGAGGTGGGCGTGCATGCCGTTCGTAATGAACGTCTTGGAGCCGTTGATTACCCAGTCATCGCCGTCACGCACGGCGGTGGTGCGGATCCCGCGGAGGTCAGAACCCGCGCCGGGCTCGGTCATCGCGATCGCGGCCAACCACTCTCCACTTGCCAGCTTTGGCAGCCAGCGCTGCTTCTGCTCGTCGGTACCGAGGTGCTCGAAGTAGGGGACGACGATGTCGGTGTGGGTGCCCAATGCGGAGGCAAGAGAGGTAGCGCCAACGCGGGCGAACTCCTCGATGGCGATCTGGCGGAAGCGGTAGTCGTCGATACCCGCGCCGCCGTAGGCCTCATCGACGGAGACGCTCATCAGACCCTGCTCGCCCGCCGCGTGGATTGCGTCCCGGGGAATGTCGTTGTCACTTTCCCACTTGGTGATGTTGTCCACGACGTGACGATCCAGGTAGGCGCGAACCATGTCGCGGAAAGCGTAGTGGTCCTCTTCGTAGGTGTCGCGCTTTGCGTAGAAGTTGTATGTCATTTGGGATCTCCTTAGGGTGGTGTGGGTCTCTAGCGACCCTTGGGTATGTTGTAGATCACGTTAACTTAACGCTCGCTAAACTGCAACGGGTTTCTTACAATCCTTGCGGTACTCGCGGGCCTTGATCGTGCACCTGATCGTGGCTGGAGTAATCCGCCTTGACTGGAATGTCCAGCTGCTCGAGCTTCGCCAGGGTTGCCTTGTGGCGTGCCATCCACGGCGGCATCCCCTCCTGAGCGCGAGCTTCGCGCTTTACCTGCGCATCCGGTTCCGTGTCCGCCGCAACTGCTGCTTGGACCTGCTGCAGGCCATTTAGCTTGGCTTCCGCGGCGTACTCATCAATCCGTGGTACGTCCCAGCGTGTTCCCTCGAGCGCCTCAGTGATCGCCTCGCGGCCGACGATGAGCGACAGTGCACCCATGGCGCGGTAGGGCAGATCCTCGTCGGCACGCTCGAGGGCCCCCAAAAGGGTGTCTGCCATCTGCGTGCGGAACTGGTTGCCATCACCTGCGGCAGCAAAGAGGTAGTCAGTTTGGCGGCGCATAGCGTCACCGGTTTTGGGAATGATCTCTTCCTCCACGCCCATGATGTAGAGGATGTAGGCCCAATACATGGCAAGGTCATCCCACTCTTGCGCGGTGTGCACCCGCCCAAACACCTCTTCCACGGCGAGCGGGACGAGCGCAAACCAGCCCGCCCCGGCGGAGACGGAGGTAGATGGGATGGGTGGGCCAAAACGGTTGAAGTGCCCCTCGCCCCACATGCGGGATAGGCCGCGGTTGGCTTGCGCGTGCACCAGTCGGACGTTCACCGCTGACTGGAAACCTACGCTGAAGCGGTTGAACACGTCGTGGAGCCCGACGCTCGCAAGCATCTTTGTCGTCTCAAGGCTGCGCTTGAGGGGCTGCGCATCAAACATGTGCGTTTCCGCAGTGGATGCGGCGGTGCGATCCTCCATGATGGTGCCGTAGAAAGAAAAGGCGATGAGGATTTCTTCGGCCACCGGGATCACGTTATAGAAGGCGACACGTCCGCGTTCCGCGGCTTCTGCGTCGAACCAGTCGGGGATCCGGTCAAGTTGCTCGAAGAGGGCAACAAGCTGCGGCGCTGGGTCCTCCACAGTCTCGATGCCTTCGTGCAGGGCCTGCCGGAATTTAGCGCGCGCGATACGACGGTTGCCCGCGAAGGTATCCACAACCCCCTGCATGAGCTCGTCGTCCTGCCAGAGATGGTCGTCCAGCAGGCGGAAGTAGTCGTCGGCAAAAGCTGGGTCGTCCCAGGTATCGGCGACTGCGTGGTGCCGGTCAAAAAGTGTGTGGCGGAGATGCCCCCACGCTGGCGCTTCCGTGAGCACCGGTGGTGCTGGACGTAGTGCCATCCCTTCACGCCAGTAGTAGCGGAAGTCGCGTGAAGGGTTATCGCTCATTGGCTTGATCTGCATGGTTCCTCGATTCAGTCGAAGTTGGGTGCGCGCTTCTCTGTAAAGGCGCGCACCCCCTCCGCGTGTTCTGGGGTTGCGAGTAACTCGGTTTGCATCGTGGCCTCTTGGGCGAGCGCGTTCTCGAGGCCGACGAGTGTGGCGCGGTTGACCGCTGCCTTGGTCGCCGCGAGTGCGCCGCGGGGAGAGCTGCGAAAAGCTGTGGCGACCTGTTGCGCTTCCTCATATGCCTCGCCCGCGGTCGCGAGCTGTGCCACGAGGCCCACTTCTGCGGCACGCGGCGCGGGAAGGCGGTCTTGGCACAGCGCAAGCGCCATCGTGGCCTGCCTACCCAGTGCTGCGGCGAGCGTATTGATCGCGCCCCCGTCGGGAATCAGGCCGATGCGGCCGAAGGGGAGGAAGAAGAACGCGGACTCGGACGCGATGATGAGATCTGAGGCGAAGGCGAGCGAGGCACCGATACCAGCGGCTGCGCCCTCGACCGCCGCAATGACGGGGACTTCGGCGCGGACGACGGACAGTATCATGTGCTCAACGGCCGGCATCATCGGGTAGACGTCCGGGTCGGGGTCGTGGTGGGCAACGGAGTCGAGGATGTCATCGGTGATCTCAAAAGCGAGATCGGCACCGGCGCTGAAAGCTTTTGCATCGCCGGTGATGATGATCGCGCGCACCTCCGGGTTTTGCGCTGCCTCGGTAACAGCGTCACCGATCGCGTAGGCGGTGAGAATGTCGATGGCGTTGCGCTTTTGCGGGTTGGCGAGACGAAGCGTTGCGACTCGGTCGTCGATGGTCACTTCTAGGGTAGGGATGGGATGCCCGGGCATATTGGCGCTCCTTTCTGCTAGTCGGTCGAAGTAGGCAGGGGTGAGAAACGGGGTGCGGTCGTCGGGTGGATCTGCCCATCGACGTCCACGTAGGAACGGCGCGCCTTCAAGTGGGGCTCATCGAGAACTTCGTGGGGTGCGATGACGGGGGCCACGCAGGCGTCGACAAGCGAAAAGGCGTTGACCCATTCGTCCCGGGAACGGGTGGCGAAGGTTTCCGCGAAGCGCTGCCGCACTCGGGGCCAGGCTTGCTCGTCGTTTTGCTCCACGCCCGCTAGCTCCTCGGTCAGGCCCAGGGTGTCGAGTAGAGCCGCGTAGAATTTTGGCTCGATCGCGCCGACGGAGATGTATTTCTCATCTGCGGTTTTGTAGATGCGGTAGAAGGGCGCGCCCCCATCAAGCAGGTTGGTGCCACGTGCGTCGGACCACGCGCCTCGCTCGCGCATGGAGTGGAGCATGGCGGTCAAGTGCGCGGCACCGTCGACGATCGCGGCGTCGATAACCGTGCCCTGGCCAGTGTGTTGCGCCTGCAAGAGGGCGGCAAGGACCCCGGAGACAAGGTAGAGGGAGCCACCGGCGAAGTCGCCGAGCAAATTGAGCGGGGGTACCGGCATGCCGTCATCCGCGGCAATCGGTTCCAACGCGCCAGAGAGTGCAATGTAGTTGATGTCGTGCCCAGCGGCAGCGGCCAGCGGGCCGGTCTGGCCCCACCCGGTCATCCGGCCGTAGACGATGGCGGGGTTCGCCTTTTTCGCTTCGGCGGGGCCGAGCCCGAGTCGTTCGGCTACACCTGGGCGGAAGCCCTCCAGCACCACGTCGACGTCGCGCAGCATGTCGGTGATCTTCTGCAGATCTTGCGGGTCCTTGAGGTCAGCCTCGAGGCGCTCCTGGTCACGCCACAGAATGTGGTGGGAAAACTCCCAAGTCTCGGGGCCAGGCCGAGAAACGCGGATGACTCGAGCACCGAAGTCTGCCAGCAGCATTCCGGCGAAGGGAACCGGGCCGATACCACCCAGGCACAGCACGGTCACGCCTTCCAGGGGGCGGTGGGGAAGCGGCATTAGGAACCACTCCACTTTGGTTCGCGCTTCTCCGCGAAGGCGGTGGCACCCTCTTTAGCGTCGTTGGTGGCTGCGATGCGCTCCCAGAGCTCGTCGTTGACCTGCCACGGGTCCGAGTTAGACCAGTCCGCGTGCCAGTCCGAACCCGCGGAGGTGGCCTTGTGGACGCCTTCCTTTGAATACTGCACTGACAGCGGGGCGTTCTTGCTGATCACTTCAGCAAGTTCCCGCGCGGTCTCCAGTACCGTATCCGCGGGCACGACGCGGTTGATCAGACCCCACTCGGCGGCAGTTTCAGCCGTGATGAAGTCGCCGGTGAGCACGAGCTCCAGCGCTCGGCGTAGGGGAATCTGGCGCGCGGTGCGCACGACCCCGCCCGCGCCGGCAAGCAGACCGCGCTTAACCTCCGGGAGTCCAAACTTCACGCCTTCGGCAGCGACGATCAGGTCGCAAGACACAGCGATTTCAAAGCCCCCGCCCAGCGCGAAGCCGTTCACCGCGGCGATGACCGGCTTGTCGCTCCAGTGCTGGGCGACGCCACCGAAGCCCCACTCCGGGTGCTCCGGGTGGTCAATCGGGTTGCCTGCGCCGATGTCCTTCAGGTCCGCCCCGGCGCAGAACGCGCGGCCCTGCCCAGTGATGATGACGACGTGCACGGACGGGTCATTGTTCGCCTTTTCCAGTGCGTCGCCCACGGCGGTGGACAGGGCCCGGTTGACCGCGTTCATCGCGTCCGGTCGGTTGAGAGTGATGGTGGCGACGTGACCGTCGACTTCGTAGAGTGCTGCTTCGTTGCTCATTGTGTTACGTCCTTAGAGTCGCTCGATGATGGTTGCGTTGGCCATGCCTGCGCCTTCGCACATGGTTTGGAGCCCGTAGCGGCCGCCGGTGCGCTCCAGCTCGTTGATGAGGGTGGTGAAGAGACGGGTGCCGGAAGAACCCAGCGCGTGGCCGAGCGCGATAGCACCGCCGACGGTGTTCGTCTTTTCTAGGTCAGCGCCTACCTCTCGGGCCCAGGCCAGAGGCACGGGTGCGAAGGCCTCGTTGACCTCGAAGCGGTCGATGTCGTCGACGCTCAGGCCCGCGCGCTCGAGTGCCTGTTGGGTGGCGGGAATCGGACCCGTGAGCATGAGCAGCGGGTCGGAGCCGACGACGGAGAAGGAGACGAAGCGGGCGCGCGGGGTAAGACCCAGGGCCGCGGCGACGGACTCCTCCATGATCAGCGCCGCGGAGGCACCGTCGGTCAGCGGAGAGGAGTTGCCCGGCGTGATCTTCCAATCGATATCGGGGAAGCGCTCCCGCATCGCGTCCGTGGAGAAGGAAGGCTTGAGACCGGCGAGCCCTTCGGCCGAGGTGGTGGGGCGAATGGTTTCGTCGACGGTGTGGAGGTGGGTGTTTCCTTCAGCATCTACGACCTCGACGGGGACGATTTCCTTGTCGAAGTACCCGGCCTCAGTGGCTTCTGCGGCAAGGCGGTGGGAGCGAGCGGAGTACTCGTCGATCTCCTCGCGGCTGATGCCCCACTTCTGGCAGATCAGCTCGGCGGAAACTCCCTGGTTAACCAGGCCTTCTGGGTAGCGCTTGGGTAGACGTACGCCGTGGACGTCCTGGCCGATGTGTGAGGTGCCCAGTGGGATGCGACTCATCGACTCTACGCCCGCCGCGACGACGATGTCGTATGCGCCCGCCATGATGCCCTGCGCGGCAAAGTGCACCGCCTGCTGGCTGGATCCGCACTGGCGGTCGATGGTGGTGGCGGGAATGGCCTCGGGCCACCCTGCCGCGAGCACGCCCTGGCGCCCAATGTTCAAGGCTTGCTCTCCGACCTGGCTTACGCAGCCGGTGATCACGTCGTCGATCTTGTTCGGGTCGAGACCATTGCGCTGCTCAATTGCAGTGAGCACCGTGGCGAGCAGGTCGACTGGGTGGGTGCCGGACAGCGCGCCACCGGGCTTTCCTTTGCCGACGGCGGTGCGTACGACATCTACGACAACAGCATTTCTCATGAGTGGATCCTTCCAGGAATGAACGGGATGGGATGGTGTACCAAAGGTTAAGTGAACGATCGTTAAGTTGCAAGGAAAATGCGAGATTCGCATCACATAGGCAGAATAAGTGTGATGTGTGGCTCGGTGCTGGATTAGTTTCGCGCCGCAATCGCGCGCGCCACATCCCGCGCAAATGGGCTCACGCCGCCGAGCGTGCCCGCGCCCGGACCGTTGATGTCGTTGTAGCCCACGAACCACAGGCCTGGTGTATCTCGATCGAGCCCGCGCACCGGTCCGAGCGCGGGCCGGTAGCCGGTCGCCCAGATGAGTACGTCCACCCCGAGTGCTTCGATCTCGTCCAGGGAGGATGGAAGGTGCCGAATCTTTAGGAGACCCGCATCGCGTGCGCGGCGCACTTCAGGAACTGCGACGATGTCGCCGCCGAAGTCGGCCCCGCCCGGATCTTCTTTGCCTTGTGAGATGGCAAGGAAGCGCTCGCGGTTGCGGCGGAAGAGCGCCTCGCCGTCGACGTCGTCAGGCATGAAGCGCGGGGGTGTGCGGGTCAGCCACTGCACGTCGACGCCGTGAAGCGCCAGGTCCGCCGTGATCTGGGCACCGGAGTCTCCGCCGCCAACCACCGCGACACTTTTGCCCGCGAACTGCGCGGGGTTGCGGTAGTCGGCGGAGTGGATCTGCGTGCCGCGAAAAGTACCCGGCAGGTGCGGCACGAAGGGAATGTGCCCAGTGGCCACGACCACGTTGCAGGCCTCGACGTCCTGGGGGAGTAGCCTGAACGTCCCGTTACGATGCGCCACACGTTCGACCCGCTCGCGCATGACCGGGAAGTCGTAGCGCTGCTCGTATCTGGTCAGGTAGTCCACTACGTGGTCACGCGGCGGGTAGCCGTCGTAGGCGGGCATGGGCCAGCCGGGGAGGTTGGAAAACTCGGCGTGGGAAAAGAGTGTGAGGTGATCCCAGTAGGTGGGCCAGGATCCGGCGGCGTGGTCGCCGAAGATTGTGAAGTCCACACCATATTTACGCAAGTAGTAGGCGGTAGCGAGTGCTGACTGGCCGCCGCCGATGATCGCGGTGTCAAGCATGTGTCAGCTTTGCGGTAGCTTCGCGGACGAACGCGGCGATGCGGCTGGCGGGTGCGGTGGCATCGCCGTACTCGGTGGCGGCGGCGAGCTTCGCGGCCACTGCGTGCACGGTCGCGGCGGCGATAAGCGAGGAGGTCTGCCCGTCGCGGGCGAGCAGCGCGCCTGCGATGCCGGAGAGTACGTCGCCGGAGCCCGGGGTGGCGGCCCAGGAGTGCCCAGTGTCCAGGCCGTACACGATGTGGCCGTCAGAAATCAAGGTGGCCCGCCCTTTGCGCAGAACGTCGCAGTCGAGGTACTCCGCCAGTTGCAGCGTCTCCTCTACACGGTCACGGGTGGGTAAACCCGCTGCCTCCCGCAGTCGGGCAAACTCGCCGTCGTGCGGGGTCAGCGCGGTATACGCTTCGCGTGTGCGCAGGGAAGTGCGCAGATCAGGGTGCTCGGCGAGAAGGGTGATGGCGTCGGCGTCGAGAAGCAGTGGCTCCGGTGCGGCGAGCAGCGCACCCAATTCTTCGACGGCTTGCTCGTCGGTGCCTGCGCCGGGGCCGACAACCCAGGCCTGGACGCGTCCACATTCCTTAAGCGTGTCGGCTGCGACGACCTCCGGGTGCGCGCGCACCACCTCGGATGCCTGCGGGCCCGCGTAGCGCACCATCGCCGGGGTGGCGTAGAGCGCGCCCGCGGTACACAGCAGCGCCGCGCCCGGGTAGGTGTCGCTACCAGCGCGGATACCTACCACTCCGCCGGAGTACTTGTCGTCGGCCGCGTCAGGCTCGACGGAAGGGACGGGCGCGGGGATGAGTCCCCGTATCCCCTCCGGGATTGGAAAGTCCGGGGCGACGGCGCGGTTGGCGGTGAGCAGCGTGGGGCCGTCGGCGGACCATTCCGGCAGCGTATCGCTCAGCGTCTCGTACAGATGGCGGCCGCCGATGCCGATGTCCGCGAGCAGCTGCACTCCGCACGCACTTGAGAGCACGTGGGCGCGTCGGAAGCCGCCAAAGGTGACGGTGGCCTCGGCGCGAACGTGCAGGTCTCCGCCCTCGCCGGTGTCCGCGTCGATGCCGGAGGGCACGTCGACCGCAAGCACGCGCAGTCGGTTGAGCGCGCTTACTATCTCCGCGTACTCCTCGCGCAGACCGGCGGTACCGCCGATACCGGTGATGCCGTCGATGGCAAGGTCGTAGGTACCAGTAACGTCCTCAACCACCGTCCCGCCTGCGTTGCGCAGCGCTTCGAGCGCGCGCTCCTGTGCGCGCCCTGCCACCAGCAGCGCGTCGACTCGGTAGCCGGACATGGCCAGTTCCGCGGCGGCGTAGAGGGCGTCGCCTCCGTTGCCGCCGGGCCCGGCCACTGCGAGGACCCGCGCGCCGGGCGCAACCATGCCGCGCGCTACCTGGGCGACGGCGTGCGCGGCCTGCTGCATGAGCTCGTCGGGGGTGGTTTGTGCGTCGAGAAGCGGCGCTTCTGCGGCGCGGACTTGGTCGGCGGTAAACGTGCAGGCGTACATACGGGCCAGGCTAGTCGCGCTGGCAGCCGGGGCACCAGAACAGGTTGCGGCCCTCCACCTTGCGCAGCGCGATCTCCTCGCCGCACACGTAGCAGGGCTGGCCTGCGCGGCGGTAGACGTAGACCTCGCCGCCGTGGTCGTCCTTGCGCGGCGCGCGCCCCATCGCCTCGGGCGAATGAATATCCCGCACCGTGTCGATGCGCCCGTGCTCGAACCCGTAGCGCATGAGTTCCACCAGGTCCTCCCAGAGCGCGTCGAACTCCGCACGGTCGAGCGCACGCCCTGGTGTAAAGGGCGAGATCCGTTGTCTAAACAGCGGCTCCGCACGATAGATGTTGCCCACCCCAGCGAAGTAGGACTGGTCCATCATCAGTGAGCCGATCGTGCGCTTCGATCGGTGCACCCGCGCCCATAGCGCGTCCGGGTCCGAATCACTGTCGAGCGGGTCTTCGCCGGCGCGCTCGATGATGGCGGCGACTTCCGCCGGGCTGAGGTAGGCGCAGGTCTGCGGCCCGCGCAGGTTCGCGGCGATATCGCCTGCCCCGCCGTCGGGCACGAGCCGCAGCCGGATTTGGCCCCAGATGTCTTCGGCCGGCTCGAAGCGCAGGGAACCGATCAGCCCCAGGTGAATGTGCACAAAAGTATCCGAAAACTCCAGAAAGAGGTGCTTGCCGAGGGCTTGGGCACGGACCAACGTGTGGGCGTCGATAAGCGAGGCATCGAAGCGCCCCTGTGGCGAGGAGGCTTGAAGCGGCGCGCCGCGAAATTCTTCGTTCAGCCGCGCGGCGAGGCGGTGAATGACGTGGCCTTCAGGCATCGTGGCACTTCCTGTACTGCATGCCCAAAATTGTATTATTGCTCCCATGCCGTACACGATCGGGTTTGACCGCGAAAAATACATCCAGATGCAGTCCGAGCACATTACCGCGCGAAGGCGGGAGATCGGCGGCAAGTTGTACCTAGAGATGGGGGGCAAGCTTTTCGACGACCACCATGCCTCCCGCGTCCTGCCCGGGTTCACCCCGGACAACAAGATCGCCATGCTGGACCGGATCAAGGACGAGGTGGAGATCGTCATCTGCTTCAACGCGGGCGACGTGGTGCGCCAGAAGGTGCGCGCCGACCTTGGCATTACCTACGAGGACGACGTGCTGCGCCTGGTGGATGTTTTCCGCGACCGCGGCTTCCTGGTGGAAAATGTGGTGGTCACGCAGCTGGAAGGCCACAACGAGAACGTGGAGGCCTTCCTGGAGCGCCTGGGCAGGCTGGGGCTGAAGGTCTCGCGCCACTACATGATCCCGGGCTACCCCAACGACACGGCGACCGTGGTCTCCGAGGACGGCTTTGGCCACAACGATTACGTGGAGACCTCGCGCGACCTCATCGTGATGACCGCGCCGGGTCCGGGCTCCGGCAAGCTGGCCACCTGCTTAAGCCAGGTCTACCACGAGCACAAGCGGGGCATTCCGGCCGGTTACGCCAAGTTTGAGACCTTCCCCATCTGGAACCTGCCGCTGTCGCACCCGGTGAACCTGGCCTACGAGGCGGCCACCGCCGACCTGGACGACATCAACGTGATCGATCAGTACCACCTGGATGCCTACGGGGAGAAGGTCACCTCCTACAACCGCGACATTGAGGTTTTCCCCCTGCTGAAGACGCTGCTGCGCGAAGTCACCGGTGAAACGCCATATGAGTCGCCCACGGACATGGGGGTGAACATGGCGGGCTACTGCATTTCCGACGACGCGGCCTGCCGCCACGCAGCCGAGCAGGAGATCATCCGCCGCTACTACAAGGCGCTCGTGGAGGAGCGCCGCGCGGATAAGGACAACACGGAGTCCGCCCGCATCGCCAACGTGCTGCGCAAGGCAGAGGTGACCACGGCGGATCGTCCGGTGGTCGCGCCCGCGCTGGAGGTGGCCGAGGAAACCGGCAAGCCGGGGGCCGCACTCGAACTTGCGGACGGCACGATCGTCACCGGCAAGACCTCCGACCTCCTCGGCCCCTCGGCCGCAGTGCTGCTCAATGCGCTCAAGCAGCTCGCGGGTATCGACGATAGCGTGCACCTGCTTTCCCCGGACTCCATCGAGCCGATCCAAACCTTAAAGACGAAGCACCTGGGTTCGGTGAACCCGCGCCTGCACACCGACGAGGTGCTCATCGCGCTTTCTGTGTCGGCTTCGACGAACTCGGATGCTGCCGCGGCGCTGGACCAGCTGCGAAACTTGCGCGGCTGCGATGCGCACACCACCACCATTCTCGGTTCGGTGGACGAGGGAATCTTCCGCAACCTCGGCGTTTTGGTCACCTCCGAGCCGAAGTATTGGAAGAAGGGGCTCTACCACAAGCGCTAGAGTTTGCACGCTTTACGCTTCTCCTATTGCGCTCATTGCGGATTGTTCGTATGATGTCGAGCATGGCAACGGAAGAGAAGCTCTCACCGGTAGAGCAAGCACTGGCAGATTTGAACAACAACCTCTCACAGGCCCGAACGCACGCTTCGGATACTGTGACGCTGCCGAAGGAAACGGCAGTGTGGCTCCGCGACATTATTGAGGACCTGGCCGAGGGCCGCCTGGTGAAGGCCCCCGGTCCTGAGGACGAGATGACCACCCAGCAGGTGGCCAATCTCCTCGGCGTGTCTCGCCCCTTCGTGGTCAAGCTGATTGACGAGGGGCGCTTGACCGGGCACAAGGTTGGCACCCACCGCCGCGTGTACACGCGCGACGCGGTGGCCTACAAGGATCAGATGGCAAATATCCGTGGCCAGCGTTAACAAAATCCTCCTGTACTACAAGTTCCAGCCCATCGCCGACCCGGACGCCGTGCGGCTCTGGCAGCGCGACCTGTGCGAGGGACTGGGCTTGCACGGGAGGATCATCGTGTCCAAGGACGGCATCAATGGCACGGTCGGCGGCCCGATTGATGCGTGTAAGACGTACGCGAAGAAGACGCGCGAGTACTTCCGCGGCATCGAGTTCAAGTGGTCCGAAGGTGGCCGCGAGGACTTCCCCAAGCTGTCGGTGAAGGCACGCGAGGAGATCGTGTCCTTTGGCGCGCCTGGCGAGCTCAAGGTAGACGAGCACGGCGTCGTCGGCGGTGGGAAGCACTTAAGCCCCGAAGAAGTCAACGAGCTGGTGGAGAACAACCCGGACGTCGTCTTCTTCGACGGGCGCAACGCACGCGAGGCCGAGATCGGCAAGTTCAAGAACGCGGTCGTGCCGGACGTGGAGACCACCCACGACTTCATCCGGGAGCTGGACAGCGGCAAGTACGACTGGATGAAGGACAAGCCGGTCATCTCCTACTGCACCGGCGGCATCCGCTGCGAGGTCCTTTCCAGCTTGATGATCAACCGCGGGTTTGAAGACGTCTACCAGATCGACGGCGGGATCGTGCGCTACGGCGAGAAGTACGGCAACTCCGGGTTGTGGGAGGGCTCCCTCTACGTCTTTGACAAGCGCATGCACACCGAGTTCGGCGGTGGGGCAGAAGACCCCAACTACGTGCAGCTGGGCCACTGCGTGCACTGCGGGGAGGCGACCAACCGCTTCTACAACTGCGCGAACGAGCCGGAATGCCGTGTGCAGTACCTCAGCTGCCCCGAGTGCCGTGAGCGTAACCCGTACTGTGGGGAGTGCTCACAGGGTTAGGTGGCCAGCTTGCCGATGGTGATGATGAGCACCACCATGGTAAACGGCACCATCGGCAGCCAGAACACGCCCATCCACGGCACCCACCGCTCGTAGCGGTTGAGCTTGCGCACCATGATCACGGCGCAGGCTAAAAGCGCGACCACGGGCGGGATTGAGGTGAGCACGGCCCAGGTGTTCTCGCTGATTCCGGGGATCGCCTTGAGTACGAAGCCCACGAGCAGCGTGATCACGACGGAGCAGGCAGCGAAGGTGATGGCCTGCCGCGTGGAGCGCTTGTTGCGCTCCGCCACCTCGGCTGGGTCGGGTTCATCCGCCAACGCGTCAAAGTCCTGCGGCTCGGGCCGTACCCGGCTGAAGCGGTCCGCCGGGTACGAGAGGTCGTTTTCTGGGTGTTCGCGCATATTTCCCATCTGTACCACCCTTATCTAGTGTTCGGCCTCCGAGCGCGGGTAGATCAGCACCGGCACGGGGGCAAAGCGGATGAACTCGCCTTCGCGGGTGCCCACGAACACGCGCTTGAGCTGCCCGGAGGGCTGCGAGCCGAGGCACAGCAGGTCGCCCTTCTTCCACTTCACGCTATCTATCGCGCGCTTCCACCCCTTGCCAGAGGCGAGCAGTGTCTCCACGTCGAGCCCCTCGCAGCCCTCGACCCGGTTACACACGCTAAAGGCCTGGTCACGCACCCGGTCGAGGAGGCCGAGCGTGGTTTCGTTCCAGGCCGCAAGCTCGTGGGAGAATTCACCCGCGCGCTCATCAGGGGAAAACGCGACGATGCGTAAGGGCACGCCAACAATGCAGGCCATTGTCGCGGCGTAGGCCAGGCCGGGGAAGCGCTCCCGGTTGCCGTCGCCGGTGACCTCGTCGGAGTCGATCAGCGCGTAGGTGACCCGGGTGACGCCCTTCTTTGAGAGCGTGAGGTGCTTCGGTGCCAGTCCCAGTGGCAGGGTGGAGGAGTGCATGAGCTGGTCCGCCTCGCTGGTGGGGCGGAAGCGGCTCTTTGCGGTTTTGGCGCGGGAGCCGAGGATGATCATGTCGGCGTTGAAGGTCCGCGCGACGTCGTAAAGCGGCTCGGTGCCGCTCGTGCGCTCGACCAGACGGGCGACGTTGGAGGCGCGCTGCGAGGCAGGCAGGACCCCGTCGAGGGCCTTTTCCACCTGCTTGTGAAAGCTTTCCTGCGAGCGCTTGAGCCACTTTTTGTACTTCTTGCCGGACATGGAGGTCGTCCACGACTTTTTCGTGGTGGCCATCACTTGCACTTTGACCGGCAGGGAGCGGCCGAGCCAGGCCGCGTACTCGAGGGCTTCTTTGTTGTTGGAGTTGCTCGAGTCCCAGCCAACGACGATGCGCAGCTCCCCCTCGTTGCGGGGCAGCTGCGCCAGATCGCTGGAGAAAGAACGTGCCGTCACACCCCCGATTCTACGTGGTGGGGTGTTCTTTATTCACGTAGGCCTCAGCGAGCAGGTTGATGATGTCGGTGACGCTGTCGAGCTTGCGCAGCGACTCCTGGTCAAGGGTCCCGAGCATCTCGCCGAGGTAGCGGGTGCGCTCATCGCCCACGCGGTGGAGCTCATCGCGGCCCAGCTTGGTGGTCTCCACGCTCACGCCGCGGCGGTCGTGCTCGGAGCGGATGCGCTGTACCAGCCCGCGCTTTTCCAGCTGGTTGACGGTGTTGGAAGCGGTCGGCATGCGCACGCCCTCCGCTTCGGCGATCCGGCTGATACGGGTCGGGCCCTCCTCTGCGAGCCTGCGCAGGATGGACAGCTGGGGGCCAGTGAGGTCCGAGTGTTCGGCGGTGCGGAAGTAGGTGACGTACAACGAGGTCATCGCGGGACGGATGCGTTGTGCAATCTCGTATGGGTCTGGTTGTTCCTGGGGCTCCTGTGACACGATCTTCTCCAACTCGTCGACGCTTTTAGGCGACTAAATAGTACCAGCTTTGTGATGACTATACTAGTCGGGGTGTTTGCTTACCGGTACGAGATCTCCCACGAGTGGGCCCGCCGCCAAACCCTGCGGGATTTCCACGCTGGACGCCTGCTGCTTAGCGACGTCTGCGACGCCGATTTTCTCCTCCGCACCGCCAGCGAATTTCACGGTACGCCCGCCGAGCGCCCCTGCCCCATCTGTGGTGGGGAAATGCGAGACGTGAAGTGGGTCTACGGGGACGCCCTGGGCCGCCGCGCGAACACCGCGCGCAGCGAGGACGAGATCGACCGGCTCGTTGCTGAGGTGGGCCCGATCACGGTGCATTTCGTCGAGGTGTGCCCGGAGTGCAAGTGGAATTATTTGTGCAAGGCTTTTACTGCTTGCCCAGTAGGGTGATTTCGCGGTGGGCGGGTAGTGTGTCCTGTAAGTATTGAGAGCATTGTGACTGCTGTCGTCGTCGACGTTGCAAGGGAAAACGCGTGACAAACAACGAGAAAGCCCCCGAGAGCGGGAGCACCGTGGCAAAGAAGAAGCCCCCCCGCATCGGGCAGTGGCTCCTGGCGCTGTTGCTGCTGTTGGTGCTCATCGCCTCCATCCCCGCGCTGTGGTTCGCGTGGAACTACAGCCGGGCGAACCTGCCGGAGCCGAACGAGATCGAAGCGGCGCAGATCTCCAACATCTACTTCAGCGACGCAAAGACTGAACTCGCCCGCGTGGTCCCGCCGGAGGGTAACCGCGAGCAGATCCCGCTGGACAAGGTGCCGGTTGAGGTGCAGAACGCGGTGCTGGCGGCCGAGGATCGTGACTTCTGGGAGAACTCCGGGTTCTCCTTTACCGGCTTTGGCCGCGCGGTGATCGGCCAGCTCACCGGCAACCCTTCTGCCGGTGGTGGCTCTACTATTACGCAGCAGTACGTGAAGAACGCGATCGTCGGCAATGAGCACTCGTACCAGCGCAAGGCCAAGGAGCTGGTGTACTCGATTAAGATGGCTAACTCCTGGTCGAAGGAAGAGGTGCTCAGCGCCTACCTAAATACCGTCTACTTCGGGCGCAATGCCTACGGCATCGAGGCGGCCGCGCACGCATACTTCTCCAAGCCCGCCAGCGAGCTGACGGTGGAGGAGGGTGCGGTGCTCGCCGCGTCCATCCAGCGCCCGAGCCAGCTCGACCCGTGGACGAACCCGGAGGGTGCGGAGGATCGCTGGAACTACGTGATGGACGGCCTTGTGGAGATGGGGGCCATTGACCAGAGCGTCCGTGCCCAGGCGCAGTTCCCAGAGACGCGTGACCCGGCGACCTACTCTGCCTACACCGAGGCGACCGGCCCGAACGGGCTGATCAAGAACCAGGTTATGACGGAGCTGGCGGCCATCGGTATTTCCGAGGACGACCTGACCAACCGCGGCCTGCAGATCACCACCACGATTGATAAGAAGGCGCAGGACGACACGGTCCGCATCTCTGAGGAGAACCTCGCCAACCTGCAAGACGATGCACGTACCGGCGTGGTCGCTGTGGAGCCGGGCACGGGTGCCGTGCGCGCCTACTACGGCGGCAACGACGCCTCCGGCTGGGACTACGCCAACGCGGGCCTGCAGACGGGCTCGACGTTTAAGATCTTCACCCTTGCGGCGGCGCTGCAACAGGGCATCCCGCTCAACGCCAACTTCGACGCCTCCCCGGTCACGCTGCCGAACGGCGCGGTGGTGACCAACGCCGACGGCGGTGGCGGCGGCATGATCAACATGACAGAGGCCACGCGCGTGTCGTCGAATACCGCGTACATGCGTATCCAGGACGACCTGGACAACACGACGCAGGACACCGCCGACATGGCGCACGCGCTCGGCGTGGCGCGCTCCATCCCGGGCATCCCGGTCACCCTGCGCGAAAACGGTGGGCAGCCCTACGAGGGTATCGTGCTGGGGCAGTACCAGTCCCGCGTCCTCGACATGGCTGTTGGCGTGGCCACTCTGACAAACCGTGGCGTGTACCACCCGACCCACTTTGTCGAGCGTGTCGAGGACGCGCGCGGCGAGGTGCTCTACGAAAACGACAACGACTACGCGGAGCGCCGCGTGTCCGCCCAGGTGGCGGACAACGTCATTCAGGCGATGCAGACGGTGATCCCGTACTCCTACGCCAATCTCGCCGGCGGCCGCCCCGCCGCGGGCAAGACCGGTACCGCCCAGCTGGGCGACACGGGCATGAACAAGGATGCCTGGATGGTCGGCTCCACCCCGCAGCTCTCCGTCGCGGTGTGGGTGGGTACCGCGGATAACACCTCCCCGATCTACAACGAGGGCGGCGGCATGATGTGGGGCGCGCAGACGCCGACCCGGATTTGGAAGGGCGTGCTGGACACGGTCCTGGAGGGCCAGGAAGTGCAGAACTTCCACGACGCGAGCCCGGTCTACTGGGGCGTCAACCCGTATTCCGGCGGCGCGAACCTGGGCGGTAACTCCTGGAGCTACTACAACCAGCAGCAGGCCACGCAGCAGAGCGAGCAGCCTGCGGAAGAGCAGCCGTCGGAGGAGCGCGAGTCCTCTGATGCTCCGGGCGCACCTTCGGCACCGCAGCAGCAGGCTCCTGCTCCGGCACCCGCGCCTGCGCCCGCCCCGGCTCCGGCCCCGGCAGCGCCGGACCTCGGGCTCAATGATGCGGTAAATGATTTCTTTGACGGTATTGAAGGCGCGTTGCGATAAAGGTGGAGAATAAAGAAGCGATGTCCAAGCAGAGCACAACGTGGCCGGATCCGGCAGACCGCGTGCAGCCGAGCCGCACGGAACCGATCGCCCGTGGGTGGACCGAGTTCCTCGGCGGCCCGATGGGCAAGTACGCGCAGATCGGGCGGGCGAAGTTTTGGACACCGCTGCGCACCATTTTTGCGGTGGCCTACGTCTTCCTCTTCATGGGCGCGCTGTCGAAGTCGAACTGCGCGCTCGGCAAGCCGGACGACAACGGCGTGCTCCAGCTGAACTGGGATGGCAACCGCCAGTTCACCTCGTTTTGCTACAACGACATCGTGCCGCTCTACGGCGCGCGCGGCCTGGACCAGCCGGGCTTTGTCTACGACTACTCGTGGGTAGAAGAGGGCCTGACTCGGTACATGGAGTACCCGGTACTCGCGGGCTTGTTCCAGGGGTTCACCTCGTTCATCTCGCGCAACACCTACTTCGTGGCGCAGCGCTTCCTGCCGGAGGTGGGCTGGTACTTCTACGTCACGGTCTTCTTCCTGGCGATCATTTGGGTCGCCACCGCTCGCATGGTCGCCGAGCTCGCCGGCAACCGCGTGTGGGACACGCTGCTGGTCGTCGGCTCGCCGCTTCTGATCATGCACGCGTTTACCAACTGGGACATCCCCTCCATCTTCTTCGCGGTCGCGGCGCTGCTCGCCGCCCGCAACGGCAAGTTCACCCTGGCCGGCGTGATGATCGGGCTGGGCACCGCGTTTAAGATGTGGCCGATCTTCGCTCTCGGCGCGTACCTGGTCGTCGCGCTGCGCAAGCGTGACCTGGTGCCGTTTTTGAAGATGCTCGCGGCGTCGATAGTCAGCTGGGTCGTGGTGAACCTGCCCATCTACCTGCGCAACCCGGAGGCGTGGGGCGAGTTCCGCCGACTGAACACCGACCGCGGCTGGGAGTGGACGACCATCTACGCCGTTTTCTCCCGCGTGACCGGCTGGGGCGGCTTCGATTCCGGTGAGGGCGCGCCGGTGATCCTCAATGCCGTCACGCTCATCCTCTTCCTCGCCGGCTGCGCCGCGGTCCTGGTCATGGGGCTGAAGGCCCCGCGCACGCCGCGTATCGCGGAGCTGCTCACCCTGATCATCGGGTTCTTCCTCCTCTTCAACAAGGTGTGGAGCCCCCAGTACTCCATCTGGCTGATCGTCCCGGCTGTGCTCGCGCTGCCGTACTGGCGCCTGCTGCTGAGCTGGATGACCGTCGACATGATGGTGTGGCCAATACTGATGTGGCACATGATGGGGGAGGATAACTTGGGCGCGCCGGGCTGGCTTCTCGACGTCACCATCATCACCCGCGACGCCTTCATCATCACCATCATGGTGCTGGTGGTCCAGCAGATGTTCGGCAAGCGACGCGACAAGGTCGCGGAGGCCCACAACGGCCACGACCCGCTGTTGACCACACCCGAGCAGTGGAAAGAGGAGGACGCCCAGTGGGCACAGCAACAGTCGTCGGCATCGGCTCAATTGCAATCGGCTTCTGCCTAATCGCCGCTGCGTTCTGGGCGATGGCGAAAATGCAGCGCCCGATGCTCTCCCTAGGCTTCGGCATCGCGGCGTTTGTCTTCATCACAATTATCCCGGTTTTTCTTGCAGTATTCGTGGCGGCACCGGGACCGAGCTAGGTACGGTGGGGCCCATGCAAAAACTCACCATCCTGACCACGACCGTCGCGCTGACACGGTGACTGTGGAGCCGACAGAAAGCTCTGCCGAGCTGCCGGCGTCGATAAGCGGCTACAGCGACGAGGCGAAGTCTGACATGGCAGAGGACAACCTCTCCGAGGCTGACATTCAGGGTGTGCTCGACGCGGCACACGATGGCCGCGCCGAGGTCGAGTTTGACGACGGGCACTTCGAGCTTGAGTTTGAAGACATCGACGTTGACATCACGCCTGATGGGATGGTCCTCGAGGCCGACCGCTAGCCATTTGGCCTGCGGGATTGGGTGGGGTACCCTGGACAAGTTGCTTGACGCAACGACCCTCCTGCCGCCGCGAAGAGCGTGGCGGCCGAAATTGAAATTACTAGACCATAGGAGGTGATGAGGTCCGTGCGTCACTACGAAGTAATGATCATTCTGGATTCCAAGCAGGATGAGCGCACCGTTGCCCCGTCCCTGGACAAGTACCTGGAAATTGTCCGTAAGGAAAACGGCAAGGTGGAAAAGGTTGATGTGTGGGGCAAGAAGCGCCTTGCATACCCGATCAACAAGAAGGAAGAGGGCATCTACGCCGTTATCAACCTCGAGTGCGAGGCTGACACGGTCAAGGAGCTCGACCGCGTGCTGAACCTGAACGACAACGTTGTGCGTACCAAGGTGCTGCGCACCGACAAGTAGGAACCGGTAGGCTCAAGCCGAACGTATTCCACCTGGTAGGAGAAGAGCATGGCACAGAACGAAACACCGATCACCGTCGTTGGCAACCTCGTTGCTGACCCAGAGCTGCGTTTCATCCCGAGTGGCGCCGCAGTGGCGAACTTCCGCATTGCGTCGACGCCCCGTTCGTACAACCGGGAGACCAACCAGTTCGAGGACGGCGAGGCGTTGTTCCTGACGTGCAACTGCTGGCGGCAGATGGCCGAGAACGTCGCGGAGTCCCTGACGAAGGGCATGCGCGTGATCGTGCAAGGTCGCCTGCGGCAGCGTTCTTACCAGACCCGCGAGGGGGAAAACCGCACGGTTTTTGAGGTTGAAGTTGATGAGGTCGGGCCTTCGCTGAAGTTTGCCACGGCGAATGTGAGCCGCACGCCACGTGAGGGTGGTGGGCAGCCGCGTCCGTCGCAAGGCTTCCAACAGCAGCAGTCGGCACCGCCGCAGCAGCAACAGGCACCTCAGCAGCAATCGCAGCCGGCGAATGATCCGTGGAACTCCGCCCCACCAGCTGGTGGTTTCGGCGGGATGGATGATGAGCCCCCGTTCTAAAACGTTGTTTTAACCCACACAATCATTTTTCATCATAAGGAAGGTTAGGATTCATGAAGCTGATCCTCACCGCTGCCGTTGAGAAACTTGGCGAGCCCGGCGAAATCGTCGAGGTCAAGGACGGCTACGGACGTAACTTCCTGCTCCCGCGCGGCCTGGCTATCCCGGCTACCCGTGGCGCAGAGAAGCAGATTGAAGACATTAAGCGCGTGCAGGCTGACCGCGAGGTCCGCGATCTGGACCACGCGAAGGAGCTGCGCGATCAGCTCGACCAGCTCACTGGTGTGAAGGTTGCCGTGCGCACTTCCGACAGCGGCAAGCTGTTCGGTTCTGTCACCGCGGCGGAGATCGCTTCCGCCGTGAAGGCGGCTGGCGGCCCGTCCCTGGATAAGCGTCGCATCAACGTGCCGAAGGGTCTTGTGAAGAAGACCGGCGGCTACCAGGTCAAGGTCAACCTCCACGACGATGTGGAAGGCAAGATTAACTTCGAGGTCGTCGCAGCGTAAACGCTTTACGCTTTTCGACGAGCGACAACAGCACTTCAAGCGCGGATCCCCTTGTGAGGAGGGGGTCCGTGCTTTTTGCTATTCGGTTGGGGGAAAGGGGTTGTGTTTGGCCAGCGGTTCCGGGTCGGGGAAAGGGTCCGGGTCTGGTTCTTCGGGGATGTGCACCGGTTCGACGTCTGGCGGCTCGGGCGCGAAGTCGGAATCCAGTTTGAAGCGGCGCTCGAGGACTTGGATCTCGGCGAGGCAGCGGTAGTAGTCCCCGTGGGTGTCGTACTCGTCGAGGAGGCGGTGGATGCGGGCGTTGAACTCGGCGACCGTGTCCCGGTTCTTGGCTGCTGCTTCGAGGGAGCTGCGCCAGCGGGGCGTGGTGGGCGTGATTTCGTCGAAAAGCGGGCCTTCGTGGCGCGACAGCAGGTACGTGCCGTTGTCCAGCAGCCAGACGATGTCGCCGGTGACGGGGTCGGAGATGTAGAACGCACGCTTGTCGGTCTTGATGTTGTGGTGATGGGCACAAAGGCAGAAAAGGTTGTGGGGTGTGGTTTTCCCGCCGCGATCGAAGGGGATTCGGTGGTCGAGTTGGCAGGCCGCAGCGGGCCGCGTGCACCCCGGGAAGATACAGTGCCCGTCCCTGGCGTGCGCGTAGTGCTTCATCTCCTGTGTTGGGGTGTAGCTGTCCGTCACGGTGTTGGCTACTTCGTCCAGGTTGTGCACCGTGGGCGGACTCGTGTCGCACAGGTCCTCGAACTCCTTGGTGTCCAGTGCGTTCGTCCAGCCGATGCCGGGGATGAAGACGGGCGTGCCTTCCTCCCGCGCGCCGTCCTTGCCCGCGGGCGCGTAGACGTGGAGGTGCACCTTCGCGGTCGGCTCGATGTCGCCGGTAAGCAGCTTGATCGCGGTATCGGCCAGGGAGAGCTTGTGCTCGCGGGCGGTGGCCTTCAGGCTGGCGCGAACGACGGCCATGGTGGTGTTGTCGGTGGTGAGCTGGAGCGAGCCGAGGTCGACGCCATTGCGTTCAAAATCGCTGAACTCGACGGCACGCGAGCGGTGGTTGTGCGCGTCCTCCCGCTTCTTCCGCTTGATTGGGTCGTAGTTCAGGCCGACGTCCAGCTTGGCAATCAGCGTGCGGATCCGGCGCACAATGGTCGCGCGGCTGGGTAGGGGCTGGTTGGCGCGCTTGGGACGGAAGAGCTTGACCAGCATCTCGTCGAAAGCGGCCCAAGTCTCCTCGTCCGCCTCAGCGCCCACTTTCATTAGTGCGGAATCAATGCCGACGAGAGTGTGGACGGACAGGAGCCGAGTCTCTTCCTGCATCTTGCGCAGGAGGGGAAGGAGGCGAAGCCGGTTATACGCGAAGATCGCCGCGCTGATCTCGTGCTTGGGGCGATCGGTGATGGAGGCGAGCTCTTCCACCTCCAGGTCAAAGTCCTGTAGCGGCATCTCGGTGTAAGGGCTGTAGAGGGCGAACTCCGTGTCCCGCATCTGCTGCGAAAGCTTCGCGCGCGGATCATTCGCGTTCTGGCAGCGGAAATGCTTGTGCAGCGCCGCCGGTGTGTGCGTCTCTGTGCTTGTCTGTGTGGTGGTGCGGGACATGGGGCTTCCTCCTTTCTAAACTTTCCGTTGCCGACAATTATACCGAACACACAAACGATATCTACACCTGTAACCAGATTGTTACAGAGTGATTTAGCCCGTACTTGCGAGAGCAAAAGGCAGCACCTCAAAACCGCCAGTAGTAGCCAAGTCCGTCCCAGCCACCGTCACCGACCAGCCGGAGTCCACCACTCCGGCCAGAAGTAAGACCGGCCCCTCGCGCACCTCAACGCCGCGGAAGTCGAAATGTTGATCGAGCGCGTTGACCCGAAACGCCGAGTTCTTCGCAGTGACTTCGGGCCCAGTGAACGCAATCGTCCCGCCGAAAGCCATCCGCCCAACTTCCGCAACCGTCTTTCCAAGCGCGCTAAGCATCTCGGTTCGCGCCGCATCTGCGTCGCCGAGCACCACAATGCATCTGGGCCGCTCACTCCACTCCCACGCCGCCAGCACCTCCACGACCTGCCGCACCCACTCGTCCTCGCGCCACCGCGGCGCGGGCAGCGGGCGGTAGGTGTTGTCGCGGACCAGTGTGGTGAGGGCGGGGCCGCGTGTGACGTCGTTAAGCCTGCCCAGCGCCTTGCCGGGCAGCAGACCTTTGATCTTTCCTCGCCGCGCGGAGCCAGTCGGCCACATCTTGCGCGCGGGCAACGCGACTCCGGGCGCGCTGAGCTGGGCGCTTATCGACGCCACGAGCTCCCCATCCACCCGCGTCGGCAGCGCCTTCCCGGTGCAGTTGTCGCAGCGCCCGCAGGGGGTGCCGTCGAGCGTTGGGTCGTCGAGCTCGCGCCGCAGAAACGCCATGCGGCAGTCTTGCGTGTGCTCGTAGTCCAGCATGAGCGCCTGTTCCCGCTCGCGGGCCTGTGCGAGTCCGTCGTAGCGGGCGTGGTCGTAGCTCCACGGCGCGCCGGTTGCCACCCAGCCGCCTTTGACGCGGCGGACCGCGCCCTCGACGTCGAGCACCTTGAGAGCTTGGTCGATGCGCGAGCGGGACAGATCGACGACGTTTTCCAGCCGCTGCGTGGAGATCGGCTCGCTGCCGAGTCCGGCGAGCAGCTGGCGGACAGTGTGTTCCCCAGGCATGGACACGGAGGCGAAGTACTGCCAGATCCGCTCGTCCTCTGGGCCGGGGAGGAGGACGACCTCGGCGTGGTCGGTGGCGCGGCCCGCGCGGCCGATCTGCTGGTAGTAGGAGACCGGTGAGCTGGGTGCGCCCATGTGCACCACGAAGGCAAGATCTGGCTTGTCAAAGCCCATGCCAAGCGCGCTCGTGGCAACCAGGGCCTTGAGCTCGTTGGTAAGCAGCGCCTGCTCCAGTCTTTCGCGCTCCTCTGCTTCGGTGCGCCCGCTGTAGGCGGCCACCGCGAATCCGGCAGTGTGCAGCGCCTCGGCTAGGTCGTGCGTGGCGGCGACGGTGAGGCAGTAGATGATGCCAGAGCCGTCGGTGCGCCTGAGGTATTCGGCGATCCAGGCGGGGCGCTGCGTGGCGTCGTCAAGCTGGCAGACGCCGAGTGCAAGCGAAGAGCGATCGAGGCCACCGCGCAGCACTCCCGTGTGCTCGCCGAGCTGGCCGAGGATGTCCTCGACGACACGGTTGTTCGCCGTCGCGGTGGTGGCCAGCACGGGCGTGTCTGTGGGGAGGTCGTCGATCAGGCGGGCGATGCGGCGGTAATCGGGGCGGAAGTCGTGACCCCAATCCGAGATGCAGTGGGCCTCGTCCACCACGAGCATGCCTACGTGCGCGTGAAGGTTCGGCAGCACCTCTTCGCGGAAGCCAGGGGAGTTCAGGCGCTCGGGGCTAATCAGGAGGACGTCCAGGGAATGGAGGTTTGCCTCGATCTGCGCCCACTCGGCGACGTTGGCGGAGTGGATCGTGGCTGCGCGAATGCCGGCGCGCTCGGCGGCCGCGACTTGGTTGCGCATGAGCGCGAGCAGGGGAGAGACGATAATCGACGGCCCTGTGCCGGCTTCGCGTAACAGCTTCGCCGCGATGAAATAGACGGCGGACTTGCCCCAGCCGGTGCGCTGCACGACCAGCATGCGGCGGCGGTGGTTTACAAGTGCATCGATGGCGGACCACTGGTCGTCGCGCAACTGTGCGTTGGGGCCAGCGATTCCCTGGAGAAGGTGGTTTGCGGATTCACGGGTAGCGTTCATGGCACACACGCTATAGCACCACCCGAACACGCCCCTGGCTGCTGTGGATAAGTGGGGGAAAGATGCCTGCTCACGGGCGAATTTCAGGTTACTAGTCGGTTAACACGCCGGTGTCAAACCTGGTGGTGAGCGCCATTTTCCCCAACTCTCAACCACGGATTGAGAATGAATATAACAGGGCTGAGCTGTACGTATAAGGTGTTTGTGCAGGACGGAAAACATGGTTATCCACAACCTATCCACACCCGTGTGGCGAACCCCTGGGAATACCGCAAAGTTGTCCACAGGGGGTTGTGGATAACTTCCGGGGAGAGGTGTCGCGGGGTACGCTAAATGTCCGGAACGACATCTAAGGGGAAACACATGGCTGGAGATGCACTCGACGGTTTTGACGACGACTACGTCCTGCCGCCCGAGCCGCGGGACGACTTCGACGACTTTGGGGACTATGCCGCCAACACGCGGAAGCCAGCCAAGTCCAACTTCAGTCAAGCGCGGGGCGACCTGCAGGAGTACCGGCAGCCCCCGCACGACGAGCGAGCGGAGCGCTCCGTACTCGGCGCGATGCTGCTGAACCAGGAGGTCGTCCTTGACGTGGTGGAGAGCCTTCAGCAGGAAGACTTCTACTTCCCTTCCCACCAGCTGATCTACCAGGCGGTGCTCGATCTCTTTGCGGACGGCAGCCAGATCGACGTCCTCATCGTCGCCGGGCGCCTGGACAGGCTCAACCAGCTGGAGCGGGTGGGCGGTGCGTCGTATCTGCATACGCTGATTTCGGAGGTGCCGACGTCAGCAAACGCCCGCTACTACGCGGAAATTGTGGAGGAAAAGTCTCTCCTACGGCAGCTCGTCAACGCCGGTACCCGCGTCGTGCAGTACGGCTACGAGGGGGCCGAGGGCATGGAGGTCGAGGCACTGGTCGACCGCGCGCAGCAGGAAGTCTTCAATATCGCGCGCAGCGGCGGCGGCGAGGACTACAAGGTGCTCTCCGACCTGCTCAAGCCGACTATCGACGAGCTCACGCAGATCGCTTCTGGCGGCGGCCTCGAGCAGGGCGTGCCCACCGGATTTACCGACCTGGACAACCTCACGAACGGCCTGCACGCAGGCCAGATGGTCATCATCGCGGCGCGACCGGGCGTGGGTAAGTCCACGCTCGCGCTCGACTTCATGCGCTCCTGCTCCATCCAGCACGGCAAGACCTCGGTGATCTTTTCGCTGGAGATGAGCGCCTCCGAGATCATCATGCGCATGCTCTCAGCGGAAACGGAGATCAAGCTCTCCTCCATGCGCTCAGGCAACATGGAGGAGCGTGATTGGGAGAAGCTCACCCAGCGCCTCAGCGAAATCCAGGATGCCCCGCTGTTTATCGACGACTCGCCGAACCTCACCATGATGGAAATCCGCTCCAAGGCGCGCAAGCTCAAGCAGCAGCACGGCCTGGACCTGGTGGTGCTGGACTACCTGCAGCTGATGAGCTCTGGCAAGAAGGTCGAGTCCCGCCAGCAGGAGGTCTCCGAGTTCTCCCGCCACCTCAAGCTACTGGCCAAGGAGCTCGAGGTTCCCGTGATTGCCATCTCGCAGCTCAACCGTGGCCCCGAGGCGCGTACTGACAAGAAGCCGCAGCTCGCTGACCTGCGTGAATCCGGCTCGCTGGAGCAGGACGCCGACATGGTCTTCCTGCTGTACCGCCCGGACTCGCAGGATCGCGACGACGAGCGCGCAGGCGAGGCGGACATCATCGTGGCGAAGCACCGCGGCGGCCCAATCGACACGATTCCGGTGGCGCACCAGCTGCACTACTCCCGCTTCGTCAACATGGCGCACGGGTAAGGTTTGCCTTTCCAACGGTGACAGCCTGCGGTTTTGTGGCTACGATCCTTGAAGTACTAGCGCAAACCTACGGTACTGAAAGGAAAGGGAAGCGCCATGACTATTCGATCCATCCACGCCGATGGGGCCTGTGCAGGCACCATGGCCAAGCTTGACCCCTCCATCACCGTGGCCAAGTCGGGGGACGCCACCCGGCTGTACAACCTGCCGCGCAGCATCGACGCCATCGACCAGGCCACGGAGGAGCAGACCATTCGCGGCCTGCTCGGGCGCATCTTTAACCGCGCGCGGCGCTAAACCCGCGCAGGCGCAGCGAGTTGCTCACCACGAACACGGAGGAAAACGCCATCGCGATGCCAGCCAGCATCGGGTTGAGCAACCCCAGCGCCGCCACGGGTACGAGCACCACGTTGTAGGCAAAAGCCCAGAACAGGTTGCCCTTGATGGTGCGCAGCGTGCGCCGCGAGAGGCGGATGGCGTCCGCGGCGGACATCAGCGAGTTGTGCATCAGCGTGATGTCGGAGGCCTCGATGGCCACGTCGGTGCCCGCACCCATCGCCAGGCCGAGGTCTGCCTGGGCGAGCGCGGCAGCGTCGTTCACGCCGTCGCCCACCATCGCCACGTGGTGGCCCTGCTCCTGGAGCTGGCGGACCACGTTCACCTTGTCCTCCGGCAACACGCCTGCCGTCACGTGCTCCGGGTCGATGCCAACCTCTTTTGCCACCGCACGGGCAGCCCCGGCGTTATCGCCGGTGAGCAGGTGCGGGGTCAGCCCAAGCTCGCGCAGCTTTGCGACGGCACGCGCCGAATCTGGCTTCACCGTATCGCGCACGGCGACCATGCCGACATATTTTTCATCAACCTCGACGGCAACCGCAGTAGCGCCTGACTCCTCCGCAGTGCGGAATTCTTCATTCGCTTGCGTTGGCCGCCCGACTCTGACCCGTTTGCCCTCAACAGTGGCGGAGACGCCCAGGCCAGGCTCGTTGACAAAGTCGGTGGCCTCTGGCAGCTCGCCAGTCACGGCACGCACGATGGCGCGCGCAATCGGGTGCTCGGAGCCAGCCTCGACCGCGGCGGCGAGCCGCAGCGTTTCACTATCAGAGGCGTCGACGACTTCCATCTCGCCGCTGGTGACCGTGCCGGTCTTGTCCATCACCACGGTGTCCACCTGCCGCGTCGACTCGAGCACCTCCGGGCCCTTAATCAACAGGCCGAGCTGCGCGCCGCGGCCGGTGCCCACCAGGATCGCGGTGGGGGTGGCCAGACCGAGCGCGCAGGGGCACGCGATGATCAGCACGGCGACTGCGGCGCGGAAGGCGTCGCTCAGTCCGTCGCCAAAGAGCAAGTGGCCGACCAGCGCCACAACAGCGACCGCGATGACGGTGGGCACAAACACCCGCGAGATCCGATCCACCAGGCGCTCCACCGGTGCCTTGCCGGACTGCGCGTCCTTGACCAGCGCGCCCATCTGCGCCAGCGTGGTTTCCTCGCCGACACGGGTCGCCTCCACGACGAGCCGCCCGGAGGTATTCAGCGTCGCGCCGGTGACTTGATCGCCCTCGCCGACCTCGACGGGGACGGATTCGCCGGTGAGCATGGAGGCGTCGATAGCCGAGTGGCCGGTGACGACGCGCCCGTCCGTGGCGATCTTCTCGCCGGGCCGGACCACGAACGTGTCGCCAACCTGCACCTCGGCGATGGGGACGCGGACCTCTTGGCCGTCGCGAAGCACGCTCGCGTCTTTCGCGCCCATCTGGAGCAGTTCTCGCAACGCTTCCGAGCTCTGCCCCTTCGCGCGGGTCTCAAACCAGCGCCCGAGCAGCAGGAAGGTGATGACGACGCAGACCGTCTCCAGATAAATGTCCGCCACGTCTTCCCACACGAACAGCGCGACGATCGACCACACGTACGCCGCGGTCGTGCCCAGCGTAATCAGCGTGTCCATCGTGGTCGCGCCGTGGCGCAGGTTCACCAGCGTCGCACGGTGGAACACCGACCCCGCGGCGAAGTAGACCAGGGTGGTCGCGGCAAACGCGGCCCACTCCCAGTTGGGAAACTGCAGCGCAGGCGCCATCGACAGCACCATCACCGGCAGGCTGAGCAGCGCCGCCCAGATGGTCGTGTGCTTCAGGCTGTCTGCCTCTTCGTCGCGCGCTTCGCTTATCGACGCTGCCTCGTCGGTCTCATCTCCCATCACGAAAGCGTCGTACCCGGCGGTGCGGATGACGTCGATAAGCTGCTCGGGCGTGGTGGTCGCCGGGTCGTAGTCGACGGTGGCGGTCTCGGTGGAATAGTTGACCGCGGCGGTGACGTCGTCGAGCTTGTTCAACTTGCGCTGGACGCGTGAGGAGCACGACGTGCAGGTCATGCCCGTCACGCCCAGCTCGATCTGGCTTGTCATGGCTACTTCAGGGTGTAGCCGGCCTCGGCAACCGCCTTGGCTACGTCAGCGTCGGCAAAGCCTTCGCCGGTCACGGTCACGGCACCAGTGGTGTGGTCGGCCGTGACTTCGGTGACGCCGACGATCTCGCCGATTTCCTCTTTCACGCTGAGCTCGCAGTGGCCGCAGGTCATGCCTTCAACGGTGAATTCGCGGGTATCCATAGTGAGTGTCCTTTCTTTTTGGAGTGTCACGTACACCCGCGACTATACCCCTAGGGGGTATCTGGCGAAAGTATACTAAAGCCCGCCTCCTGCGCAGCCTTTTCGATATCGGCGTCGCTGAAGTTCTCCCCCGTCACCGTCATGCGGCCCTCTGCAACGTCGATTTCAACGTCGAAGGTGCCGTCGACCATCCGCACCTCGTCGATAAGCGAATCCACCGCGACTTCGCTAGCCTCGCCGGAAATTTTGTAATTCTTCGTCATGCCCTCGATGTACCTCGTGAATACAATCGCCATTGTTAGTGTTGGAACTGGAGCAACGTTAACAAACCACTCTAAGGAGTAGAACTATGAGCACCATTGACGTCACTGAGGACACCTTCGAATCCACAGTCAGCGCGGACGGCATCGTCTTCGTCGACGCGTGGGCCGCATGGTGCGGGCCCTGCCGCCAGTTTGCGCCGACCTATGAGAAGGCTTCCGAGGCGCACCCGGACGTGACCTTCGCCAAGCTAGACACCGAAGAGAACCAGCAGCTCGCCGTCGCGCTGGAGATTTCCTCCATCCCCACGCTCATGGCCTTCCGCGACGGTATCCTGGTCTTCCGTCAGGCGGGTGCCCTGCCGCCGGCCGCTTTCGACGACCTCATTGGTCAGGTCAAGGCGCTGAATATGGACGAGGTGCGCGCCCAAATCGCGCAGCAGCAGGGCGAGTAGACCGAAAGGACACCACCATGGCGAACCCATTTTCCAAGGGCTGGAAGTACCTCATGCAGTCGTTCGACTCGAAGATCGACGAGAACGCTGACCCGAAGGTTCAACTTCAGCAGGCGATGGAGCAGGCGCAGAAGAACCACCGGGAGATCGCCGAGCACGCGGCTGCGATCGTCGGCAACCGCAACCAGCTCGAGATGAAGCTCGAGCGCCTGATCAAATCCCAGGAAGAACTCCAGGAGAAGACGCGGATCGCGCTCCAGGCCGCCGACAAGGCGAACGCGGAGGGGGATGCGGCCAAGGCGCAGGAGTACAACAACACCGCCGAGGTGCTGGCCTCCCAGCTCGTGGCCGTGGAGCAGGACCTGGAGCAGACCAAGCAGGCGCACGCCGGGGCTGAGCAGGCCGCGCGTGAGGCGCAGGCCCAGCTGCAGCAGTCCGAGGTGCGCCTGAGCGAGCAGACGCAGCAGGCCCAGCAGCTTGAGTCGCAGATCGACCAGGCGAAAATGCAGGAGCAGACCGCGCAGACGATGGACACCATCAACCATTTCGGCGCGAACGACAACGTGCCGACCTTGGACGGCGTGCGCGACAAGATCGAGAAGCGTTACGCCACCGCCCTTGGCGCGCAGGAGCTGGCCAGGGACTCCCTGGGGGACCGGATGGCGGAAATCGAGACCGCTGGCACCGACATCAAGGCCGCCAGCAAGCTCGACGAGATCCGCGCTTCGATGAATTCTGCAGAGAAGGCCATCGAGGCCCCGGAAGAGGATTAGTCGCGGCTGATATTAATCAGCACGCCACGAATCCCTGAGTGGAACCCATCGCGAAGATTGACGCGCTGGGTTTCACTCAGCGTGTATTCGTGCAGTGTTTCGCAGGCGAACTGCAGAAGCGGGCGGTCGATCTCCGGCGGTAGCCCGCCCCCGGACAGCATGTGTGCCTTGTCGCGCTGCTCCGAGGAGGCGGCGTTGTCGTACCACCACGCCGCGTACTGCTGGCCCACGTCGTAGGGGGTCTGGAACCCGGCTGAGGTCCATACCTCTTCCGGCAGCGGCACGTAGCGAGAACGCAGCTTCCGGCGTGGGGCCATCATGGACGGCTTCGGCGCGGGCTTCGGGGTTTCGGGGGCATCGGCGGGGGCTTCGATGGGTTTCTCTGGCTCAGCAGGCTTTTCGGGCTCTGCTGGCTCGACAGGCTCTGGAGCTTCCTCGGTTTTCGCTGGAGGCTCCGCTTCCTCCTCTGGCTCCTCTGGTGCCAGCGGATCCGGGCCGAGCGGGACGGGGGAGGGGCCTTCGGCTTCGTCGAGCGGCGCGGCGTCGGCAAGCGGGCGCTCCCTAATCGACGGGGGCAGCGGGCCCTCGAGGACCTGGAGCTGCATGGCGTCGGCGAAGTCCTCGCGCGGGTCCAGGATCGTGGTGGTGTCGCACGCGTGGCGCAGCGCCGAGGACATGGAATCCCAGCCGAAGCCGTAGAGGTGAACGCGCACGCCGCTGGCGGTGGCCTCCTCCACGCCCGGGATCATGTCCGCGTCGCCGGAGACGAGCACGAAATCAGTGAACTGGCCGCGGGTGGCGTTGACCACCAGGTCCGCGACGAGGCGAGTATCCACGCCCTTCTGCGTGCGGCGGTCGCCCCACTCGATGAGTTGGCCGGTGCGCAGTTGCACGCCGTCGCAGGTGCGTAGCGCGCGCTGGTAGCGGTGCGGGCCCGAGTCCGGGATGCCGTCGTACCAGAACTGGCGGTGGATAGGTTGGCTGAGTTGTTGGCAGATCATGGTGCCGAGGCTTGCCACGACCTCGGGCAAATCGATTTCTAACTGGGATCGAGCGCCGATTTCCCACGAGTTGTAAAAGCTCGCGAGTAGGTAAGACGTGTCGACGAACACCAAAGTGCGTTCAAGCATGGCTCCTAAATTCCGATTCTTTCGTTGCTAAAGGTTGTTTACCTCCCCAGTGTGCCTGAATCAGCGTGCGAGGTCTACCTCTTTCAGCGAACCTTGCGCTCACGCCATAACGCAGTTAGCGTGTTAGTTACTCGAGTAACTAACCAACCCACATGAGTATGCAGGGATAACGCCATGAATGCCGATACAGAGCCACTCTTCGTGCAGGTGGCCCGCCTGGTGGAGGACTTGGTGGTCGACGGCACGCTTGCCCCCGGCGAGCGCGCACCTTCAACCAACGAGCTCGCCGCCTTCCACGAGATCAACCCAGCCACCGCGCGCAAGGGCCTGGGGATCCTCGTGGATGCTGGCATCTTGGAAAAGCGCCGCGGCCTCGGCATGTTCGTCACCCCCGAGGCGCGCGAGCGGGCAATGAAGGCTCGCCGCGAGCGCTACGCCGGCGACTACCTCGCACCCGCGATCGACGAGGCTGTTCGCCTCGGCTACGACCGTGACACCCTGCACACCCTTATCGACCGCGTCGCAGAAAGCAGAGGAATGTACCAATGATTCACGCGCATCACCTGGAAAAGGACTTTGGGTCACACAAAGTCCTCACTGACATCTCTTTCGAGCTCCCCGGTTCTGGCATCCACGCCCTCCTCGGCCGCAACGGCGTCGGTAAATCCACGTTGCTCGCGCTCATCGCAGGCCAGCTCAAACCCTCCGGCGGCGAGCTCACCGTCTTCGGCGAGCAGCCCTTCGACCGCGCAAGCGTGATGGACCGCGTCTGCTTCACGGGCGTGGACACCCCGTACCCCGCCTCGTGGGCACTCGTTGATGTGGTCGCCGCGGCCGCGAAGCGTTACCCCAACTGGTCGCAGGACACGGCGGACGTACTCATGCGTGACTTCGGACTGGACGCGCAGGCGAGGACTGCTTATGGCAAGGCCTCCCGCGGCCAGCGGGCAATGGTCGGCATCGTCATCGGGCTTGCCTCCGGCGCAGAACTCACGCTTCTCGACGAGCCCTACGTCGGCCTCGACGTCCACAACACCTCCGTCTTCTACCGGCACCTCCTCGAACACGCCGAGTCCGAGCGATGCTTCATCATGGCCACCCACCACATCGACGACGCCGCCAAGATCCTGGACTCGGCGCTCGTGCTGGGGCGGCAGGGGAGCGTCGACAAGCATCTGCGCGCAGAGGATGCCGACGGCTACGTCATCGCCACCGGCAACTTCGACGAACCCGCCGGGGCCCTTGCTTATCGACGCTCCGCCACCGGTGCCCGTGCCATCATCCCCGCAGAAACCGCCGCCGAAATGGGCCTACGCACCCAGGCCGCGGACCTCGGCGACGTCCTCGAGGCAGTGCTGGAGGTGCAGCAGTGAACCCGATGACGCACCTCGACCGCGATTTCCTGTGGTTCCAATTTAAGGCTGGCCCGCCCCTGCGGTTTCTCCAGCTTCCGCTGATCCCGCTGTTTTATCTCGTCTTCGCATTTGCCGGCGGATGGGCGTGGCTCGGCTCACTTCTGTGTACCGTGACTGTCGCTTCTCTGCTCATTCCCGAGCCGAAGGCGTTCCGCGCCTACGGCATGAACCGTTCCAGGGCATGCCAACAAGTGCTGTTCGTGCTCGTGCCGGTCACACTGCTGGTCGCTGGCACATTTGTGGGGGTGGCATCGCCGCTGAGCTCGTTTGTGGGCGCGCTTCTGGGGGCCGTGGTCTTCCTTGCCAGCCACCTGTCGGGCGGGGAAAGTGTGAGCCGCGAGACTATTGGGCGGCTCTCTCTTCCCGGGAAGCTCGAGATCTTTGCTGTGCTGACCGGAGCGATCGCCGGGGCGCTCTATGGGCTGTGTACGACATTTGGGCCCGAGTGGGTGGCGGCAATCGTGCCAGCAATGCCGCTGCTTGTGTACTGGGCGTGGGCCGCGGGTGATGGATTTGCTTCAGCTGCTGTCGCCCAGGCTTATGGGCGCACGCGCAAGCGGTGGGCGGGCGACACGACGGCCAAGGTGGTCATCACCCAGGCGCTGATTGCTATGTCTGGTGCACTCGCAGCGCTGCTTATCGACGCCACGCTTCCGCGTACCCCGTTCGTCCTCTTTTCGGTCGCCGGAGTAGCAGCCCTACTCGCAGCAAAGGCAATGGAGCTGTGGTTGCCCAACACCAGCTTCTTCCCGGTGCTCATTGCATGGATGTCCGGGCGGGAGATGTTAAACCCGCGAACCTTTGACCCCGCAAGTGCGGTAGTGGTCTATGGACTAAGCGGAATCCTGCTGGCCGTCGCGGGGTGCATAATCGTTCCGTACCTGTTCGGCGCAGTGAACGTGAAGCGGGCTCAATAGCGCGTGTTAACAAGCGCGAAATATGTCCTCTGTGCTGGGGATTTGTGTTGGTGTGTGGGT
>NZ_KV817978.1:0-55316 GCF_001814825.1 Corynebacterium sp. HMSC071B10
GGCCCGAAACGGAACCAACGACCCAAAACGAACGTCTAACTAGGGTTGGGCTGAAACTCGCCAGGCGGTGAGGAGGTGGCGGACGAGGCGTTCGCGGACGTCGGGAAACAGCGCGGTCAGCGTCTCGTCCATGGGGCGGGTCACCACGATGAGTTCGGAGGCAAGCTCGATGGGCGTGGCGTCAGGACTAACCAACCCGTGCGGCGCGGCCGTGTCGAGGAGGACTTGGACGTGGCGGAAGAACTCGTCGAGGCGCTCGGAGCTGGCGGGGTGCTCGGGGGCGAGGGCGCCGACGAGGATGCCCACGCCGGCGTCGACAAGTTGCCAGATGAAGCGCTCCCAATTGCCTTCTGGGTCGGCGGAGAAGTCGGTGAGTGTTTTGCCGAGGAGGACGTCGAGTTCGTCGATAAATCGCAGCGCGCACGCCTGTCGCAGCGCGGCGCGGGAGGGGAAGTGGCGGTAGAGTGTAGCGATACCAACACCTGCGTCTTTGGCTACGGCCTCCAGGGTGACTGCGGAGTTTGGGCGGGTCCGGAACTGCTCGGTGGCAGCTGTGATGATTTGGTCGCGCTTTGCGCGCGCGTCTGATCGCATGGGTGTCTCCTCGGGCGCGATACTCTTTCGTCTTGACATCGCCGAATCTGCGGAGCACCATAGCAGGAGTTTTAAGTGATAGCTAACCCTCCACTTGGAGTTTTGAAAATGACAACAATTCTCAGCGCCACAGACCTTGTGCTGCGCAAAGGCGACACGCCGGTGAGCGTCGACGCCGAAGAGGGGTTCAACTTCCTGCACGTCGGGCGCGAGTCCAGCGCCACGACGCTGGCCATGACGCTGGCCGGGCGCTACAAACAGCACTCGGGCGACGTCGACGGGCCGGGGTTCAAGCGCACCGCGCTCGCGGGCGTGCACCTGATTGACTCCCTCGACCGCCAGATCCCCGTGCGCGACTTGCTGCGCGAGCAGATCGCGTGGTCGCAGCCCTTCTTCAAGCCCACCCCGCGGCGCCCGCTGGAGCACGACACCGTCGAGCGCTGGCTGGAACCACTCGGGCTGGAGGACTTGGACGAGAAGACGAAGGTCGGCGAGCTGCACGTGCTCAACCGCTTCCGTCTGCGTATCCTGCTCGCGCTGGTGTCGCGCCCGGAGGCGGAGCTTTTGATCGTGGACGACGTGGACCAGATCCGCGACATGTCGCTGCGCGCCGAACTGCTAGAAAACCTGCACGCCGTGGCCGAGGACGTTGCCGTCCTGGTCATCAGCGCAAACGAGGAGGACCGATGAGCGGACTGCATATTGGCTCGAACTTCCGCAAGTTTCTGCACGGCAAGCTGCCGCCTCTGGCCATGCTTGCGATCATGGTGCTCCCGCTGTTGTTCGGCGGCCTGTTCGTGTGGAGCTACTTCGACCCGCTGGGCAACCTGAACAAGGTGCCGGTGGCGTTGGTGAACTCGGATGAGGGCGAGGCGGGGCAACAGGTCGTCGATAAGCTGCTCGAAGAAGACCCGATGGACTTTCGGGTGGTCAGCGCCGAGGAGGCGCGCGAAGGTATCGCCGACGGTACCTACTACTTAGGTATGGAGATTCCGCGCGACTTCACCGAGGCCGCGAAGAGTGTCAAAGAGGACGACCCGCACCAGGCGAAGATCAACGTCACGCTGAACGAGACCAACGGGTTTATCCCCACCATGCTGGGCAGCCAGGCGACCCGCATGATTACTGATGCGGTGTCGGTGACGGTCGGCTCGAAGGTGGTGGAGCAGCTCTTCGTGGGCTTCAACACCATCAACGACGGCATGGGCCAGGCCGCCGAGGGCGCCGGCAAGCTCAACGAGGGCGCGAAGAAGGCCGGCGAGGGCGGGCAGAAGCTTGACGACGGCGCGACCAAGCTCGACGACGGCATGCAGGAATTTAACTCGAAGCTGCAAGAGCTGCCGGGCGCGGCGCACAAGCTTGACGACGGCGTCGGGCGGCTTGCCGACGGCGCGAACCAGCTCAACACCGGCATCGGCACCGCCGCTGACGGCGCCAACCAGCTCTCCGAGGGCATGGTGACGCTGCAGTCCGGCACCGACAAGCTCGGCGCGGGCGCATCGCAGGTCGCCGGCGGTGTGGACAAGATCGCGGGCGTGGCGGGCCAGCTGGGCGCGGCGCAGGCCGCGTTCGCGGACATCGACGCTTCGCTGAGTCAGGTCATCCGCGACCTGGACGCCTCCCCGATCCCGGGCACCGCGGAGCTCGCGGCGCAGGCCCGTGCTACGCAGGCGAAGCTGCACAACGGTGCGCTGTCGTCGGCGATGGATTCGAGCCTGGTGGGCCAGCTGCAGCTGCTGCAGAACGGCGCGCACCAGATCGCGACTGAGCTGAACGACCCGAATGCGCAGTACCGCGGCGGCGTCAACCGTGCGACGGACGCCTCGCAGCAGCTGGCGGCCGGTCTGGCGAAGCTGCAGGACGGCTCCGGCACGCTGGTCGCCGGTGTGGCGCAGCTCAAAGACGGCACCTCGCAGCTGGTCGTGGCGGCGAATACTGCCTCGGACGCGTCCTCGCGTCTGGCGGACGGCTCCAACCAGTTGGTCGTGGGCCTGGGCGCGCTCAACGACGGCCTGGTGCAGCTGGACAGCGGCACCGGCGAGCTCAGCGTCAAGCTCCACGACGCGCAGGAGGAGGCCCCGACGTGGCGCGGCGATCGTCTGGACAAGGCGGTCGAGACGGCGTCGCAACCGGTGGTGCTCAACGACACGGGCGATGACCTGGCCTACTTCGGCAAGGGCCTGTCGCCGTTCTTCCTCTCGCTGTCGCTGTGGTTCGGCGGCCTGATCCTGTACATGATCATGAATCCGATCAACCGCCGCGCGATCGACTCGGGCACGCCGGTCTACCGCGTCATGCTGGATACGCTGGTGCCTTCCTTCCTCGTCGGCGCGGTGCAGGCCTTCTTCCTGTGGGCCGTGCAGGTCTTCCTGCTGGACATCGACCCGACGTACACGGGCACACTCCTGCTGGTGCTGGTGGGCGTGTCGTGGGCGTTCATCTCGTTCATCTATATGCTCAACTGCATTTTCGGGAAGGCGATCGCCCGCCTGCTCACCATGGCGCTGATGTCGCTGCAGCTGGTGGCGTCGAACGGCCTGTACCCGCCGGAGGTGCAGCCGAAGTTCATCCAGTGGGTACACAGCTGGGACCCGATGCGGTACTCGGTGGACCTGATGCGCTACGCGCTCTTTGGCACCAACGGCGGCGATCCCCGCATGATTCGGGCGACGCTGGTGCTCATCGGCATCGCGATTGCCTCCTGGATCGTGTCCTGCCTGGGGCTGAAGCACCTGCGTCAGATCCCGGAGAAGGATCTGCACCCGGAGCTGTCGGTGTAACGGTTGCCAGGAACAAATTGTAGACGTATCATCAACTTTGTAATGGACCCCACCTACAAAGGAGACACCATGTTCCGCAACGAGAAGAAGAACCCTAGCACCCGCCTGGCCGCTGCCCTGCTGCGCGTGCCCACCGGCCTGTTTATCCTGAACTCCGGCGCGGGCAAGCTCGGCGCCGACGAGGGCACCGCCCAGTTCCTCCACGGCATGGCACAGACCGGCATCCCGGCGCTGAAGGATGTGGACCCGAAGACCTTTGCCAAGTTCGTCGCCTACTCCGAGACCGGCATCGGCGCGGCCCTGCTCGCCCCCTTCGTGTCCAACCGCCTGGCGGGCGCAGCACTTGCCAGCTTCGGCGCGGGCCTTCTCACTATGTACTTCGGCAACGACGCCATGACCGAGGACGACGGCATCCGCCCGTCCCAGGAGGGCACCGCGCTGTCGAAAGACTCCTGGCTCGTGGCCATCGGTGCCGCGCTCATGGCACTGCCGCGCAAGTAAGCAAGCCGCGGCGCGACTAAAATGTTTCGCGTGAAACGTCTCGCCGCCCTCACGCTTATTACAGCTCTCGCCCCGGCCACCCCGGTTGCACAAGCGCAGCCGTGGGACCTGGTGGCGCCGAGCTGTACCCCGGTCCACGTCGTGCAAGCGGCGGGGTCCGGGTTTTCGCATTCCTGGGACCCATCCGCGCGCGAGTCGCTTTTCGACGACAACTCCTCCCCCGCCGCCGACCTCACCGAACACTTCGGCGCCCGCACCGTGCGCACCTACCAGGTCCGCTACCCCGCCTCGCTCGGCCGCTTCAGCGCGCTCGGCAGCGCCAGCGGCGGCATCGAGGGCACCGAAACCGCTACTTATGGCGAGTCCGTCACCCTCGGCACCGACGACGCCGCCCGCGAGATCCGCACCGTCGCCCGCAACTGCCCGCGCACCAGGTTTATCCTGATCGGCTACTCGCAGGGCGCGCACTTGATTGGCGATGTCGCGGCGGCAATCGGCCATGGCAAGGTGGCGGGCGTGGGGCCGGATCAGGTGGCTGCGGTGGTGTTGTTTGCGGATCCGGGGCGTTCGGGCGTCGTGAAGCAAAGGCCCTTAGGCGACGCGAAGCTGTACGCGCCTGCGCCGAAGGGGCAGCTGGCACGCGGCGGCGAGCTGGTCAACGGCGGCGGATCGGGCGTTGTGCCTGGTCGTGTGGGGTTGGCCGGCGAGCGGGCGCTGAGTTTTGCCGGGCTGGAGGGCAAGGTGCTGTCGCTGTGTAATGCGGCGGACATGGCGTGTTCGACGGATCCGGCGTCGGCGCTGCGCGATTTGGCGAATGTGGCGATGCGCGAGGAGGTCGTGGGCCCGCCGAACGCGGCGACCGGCATGCATGTGCTGGAGTTTTCGCGGCAGCTGGACGCCGGTGTTCCCCTGCAGCAGGCGGTGCGCGTCTCGGGGCTTTCGCTTCTCGACGCCACCACCGCCGCCCTCATCATCGGCGAAATCGGCCTCTTCGCCCAGGCCGCCGACCGCGCCACCAGCGCCGAGCAGGCGGCGACCCCAGCGGAGCAGCTCGCGGCCGTCACCTTAATGTCCGCGCTGCCGAACCTGGCGAAAGAGGGCGTGACCTGGACGTATTTGCTACCCGCGCTGGAGGGGCTGCGTGGGGCGATGCCTGAGGACAGCGAGGCGGCAGGCTGGTACGACGTCGCGCTGGAGGCGATGCGGGCGACCCAGGCCACCGAACGCTTCTACCTGCAGCTGGCTGGCGCGGGCGTGGTGCCGCGCGTGCCCACTCCCACCGAGCAACGCCAGGCCGCGACGCACGCCGCGGTGAGCGCGCTGATGGACCAGGTGGCTGGTGCTGCGGGACTGGACGCCGCGATGCGCAACCCGGCCAACGCGAACCTGTTGGCGTCAGCGGCGCAGGCCGGCGACTTCGGGCCGCGCCACATGTCCTACTACAAGCTGGGCTACACCGACAGCCCCGGCGGCTTCAACATCGACGGTCAGCGCGGCTACGACTACGTGCTCGACTGGCTCGACGACGTGGTCCGCGGGGTGCTGCGGGAGCGGTGAGCTACTTGAACGCCTTCGTCGCGTTGTCGATGGCGGCGTTAATCTGCGCGCGTACGCCCTCCAGCCCCGGGATCGGCAGCTGGGACACGGCGATCAGCGCGAGCAGCAGCACCAACGGAGTCGCGATACCCACGGAAGAGGCGACAGTCTTCGGGTCCGCGGAACCGTCCTTCGGGGTGTTGCCGTTATTGCTGGACTTCGTGTTGATGTCGAAGCTGTAGCCGGTGGTGTTCTGGACGTTGTCGATCACCGGGACGAACGACAGCGTGCCACGCACGCCCTGCTTCGGGGTAAGCACCATGGTGTTGCCCTCGCGGGTGATGTCGACGAGGTCGGTACCCTCGGCAATGCCGATGTCGCCGCCTGCCTTGTCGAAGGTAACGGTGATCGCGCCGGTGTCCGCGTCGCGCTTGGTGCTGGCGATGTCCTTGTTGCGTGCGTTGAACTCGTTGTCGGTCGGGGTGGTGCCGGGGAAGGTCAGCGACGTGGTCTTGCCCTGGACGATCCCCAGGTTGTAGGTGCTGATGACGTTGCCGTCCTCGTCCTGCTCCTCAATCACCACGGTCTTGCCCGCAGCGTCTGCCTTCGGTTTGGCCGACCACTGGTTGCCATCGGTACGCACGGTTTCGAGGTGCTCCTCGCCGTCGATGACGACGAACTTGTTGGACTTGTCCACCACGGATGCGCGGAATTCGCCGTTGGTGGAAATGTCGAAGTTGTAGACACGAGCGTCTTCGGGCTCCGTGATCGTGAGCTTGTAGGTCGCGAAGACGCCGAATCTGTCACTCAGCGCGATGGTGACGGTACCGATCTTTCCAGCGCGGCCGTTGATGACGAAAGCGCCGCTGTCCTCGCGCACGCGGACCAAATCGATGCCGTCAATGTCGTTGCCCTCCGAATCCGTGGCGGAGACGAACTTGTAGGTGTCGCCCTCCTCCTGGTTGATACGCGCGGTGGCAGCCCAGGTCATCTCCTTCTCGACGACCGTATCCCGCTCAGCAGGCGTGATGTTGACGATGGAGCGCTCAAAGACGTGGCCATCCTCGGTACGGTTCTCAATGACGACCTTGCCGCCTGCGCTGCGGTTCGGGGTGACCTCGATCTTGGACTCGCCCAGGGTCGGGACGCTCTGGAGCAGATCCTCGCCTTCGGTGACGTAGAGACTGGTGCCAGTCAGCCCCAACTCGTTGTAAGGCGTGATCGTGTACACGGACTCGATCGGCTCAAACGGGGTGACCGAGTAGATGTGCTCGGCGACTGGGGTGTTCTCGTAGCCGTTGTCCTTTTGTTCGAGGACGTTACCGATCTCGTCCATGACGACTTCCTGGTTGACCTTCCGAACAAACTCGGTGACCTTGAACTTGCCCTCCGCGCCCGGCTTAAACCTCAGCTGCAGGTCGTCTTGGAGATCCTTGCCCTCATAGGCCTCTGGGTTCTCGAAGAAGTCATCGAGACTTGCGCCATCCAGCGGTTCGACTGTGAAGTGATTGTCCTCGTAGTTGTGCGATCGGAGCTTGACCATCGAGAGATCAACAACTTCGTGTACCGGTGTGGAGTCTGGTCGCTTGGCCGCAATGTAGACGGTTACGTTTTGAACGAGACGACCTTCGCGGTCCTTGATGTTGATGACGGCGGTGCCACCGTTCTTCTTCAGCTCAGCGTCGTCCTCATTCGGAGTGACGATCCAACCATTCTCTGCCGCAGTGATGTTTACAAGCTCTTCGCCCTGGATAACGTCGTACTTCCCTCCAGCAGGGCGTGGCAGCTTCGTGCTTCCCATATACGGGAGGGACTCGTGGACGATACTCTTCGTCGCGTACTTCCGATTCACCACATCGAAGTCGTGGGGACGCTCGGTGCCGTCGGCGTCAGTGACCACTACGTGGGCCGTGCCTTCGTCGCCCTTGGTCGAAGGGATCACCTTCCACACCGGTGTGCCGTTGATCTCGGTCGCAGACACCGACAGCAAGTTCTGACCCGTCGTGACCTTTGCGGTGCCGCCGTTCCTGGCAATGTAGGCAACTGTGCTGGTGGGCAGCTGGCGGTACACGGTTTCCTCGGGAGCGCGTGGCGGGGCGTCGATAATCTGCTCCGGCTCCTTCGCCGGGGCCTCCGAGTTGATGGTGTTGTTGAGCTGCAGGTGGTAGATGTGCTCGTTCGCTTGCTCATCGGTGATGACGACCGTGGCGGTAGCGTCGCCCTCGAAGCCCGGGCGCGGTGCAAGCACGAGCTCGTGGTCACGCTCGCCGCGGGTGACCTGGACGTACTTCGCGCCCTCGGTAACGTCAAAGGTCCAGTGGCCCTTGATACGCAGGTCCAGGTCAATGGTCTTGGACTTCTCATCGGCGGTAAACCCTGCAAACAGGAAGTACTCCGTTGAGGTGCTCTCAGTCGCCTCGGCGTTGTCAGGCAGGTCGAGCCCTGGCTGGTAGAGGGAGAGCAGACGCTCGCCCTCCCCGCCGAGAAGCACGGTGATGTACTCATCCTCGCCCGCAGTGAGCTCCTCGATCTTCTGCGTATCCGGGACGAGGACGTAGTTCAGGGTCTCGTTCGCAGAGCCCGGCTGGGTCCTCTGCGCGACTTTGAAGCCGGTGAGCTCGTAGAAAGCGTTCGCGTGGTTGTTGAGGACGTCGGTACGTGCCGTGTTCAGGGTTGCAACGTCGTTGCCAAGCAGGGCCCGCGTAAAGAGCAGTTTCTGCTCAAGCTGCTGCTTCAGCGTGGTTGAAGGCGCGGATTCGTACTCCTGGAGATCCTTCTGAAGCGCTTTGACCAGATTGATCGCGGCGACACGAACCTGGGTATCCAGGCTCTCGCCTTCGCCCACGCGACCAGACTGGCCGGTCAGCTTGCGAACCCGAACGTCATCGAGGTTGTTTGCCGCGTCATCGATGCTCCAGGCTGGTCCGAGGTCAGTGCGAAGCGGTGCGACCGCCCCATCAAAACCTTTCGCTTGCTGGGCAAACTTTGGCTGGAGAGCCTTGAACTGGCGGAGTGTGCCGGGCGCGACAGGCTGGAATGCTGCTTCGGCGACCTTGTCTGCGGACATCTTGTCTTCAGCGAAAGCATTAGGAGTGATGACGGCAGTGGCGCTAGTAGCGAGGACGCTGGAAATAAGTGCGGCTATGGCGCGCTTCTTGAGGGAGGGTTGCAACGGGAATCCTTCGAACTTTCCGAGAAAGCACAACGCGAGGTTGGACTGTCCTGGAAATAAGGTGGGTAATGACAGTATCTATTCTGTCACACCGACGGACGCCTCGCCGCAGACTTCAATACGTCTTTGTGTTATGGAGAATCTCATGTGGGTAAGAAGCGGAAAGCCGCTTGCGTGGGGTTTCCACACAAGCGGCTTTCTTAAGGCGTTAGAGACTACTTCTCGTCAGCAGCCTTCTCATCCTCCGGCTTCGCAGCCTCGGACTCAGCAGGCTTACCGGACGAGCCGTACATCAACGTCTCGTTATCGGTAGCCTTGCCCAGCTGGTAGGAGGACGTTGCCTCCTGCTGGCCGCAAGCACGCAATACCGCGTCGCCAATCAGCAGGCCAGCGGTAATCAAGCCGAGACCGCCAGCAGCGATACCGATCATCTGCGAATTCTCAATCGCAAACGCGCCCTGGACACCTGCAGCACGCTGCGCGCGATCACGGTCGTAGATACCCAAACCCTGCTGGATACGATCATTCGCCTGCTTGATCGCAGCGTTGAGCTGACCACGCACACCCTCCAGACCCGGGATGTGCACCTGGGACAGGATGCCCAGCGGGATCAGCAGCAGCAGCGGCGAAGCCAAACCAACCAGCGAAGCAATGCACTTCGGGTCGGAGGAGCCAACGTTGACGTTGCCACCGCCCTGGTTGTTGCTGGTGTTGACTCGCACCTTTACTTCGGAAGCCGACTTGTTCTGGGAACCTTCAAGCACCGGGATGAAGATGACCGTGCCGTTTGCGCCCTGCTTCGGGGTGAGGATGATGTTGTTACCGTCGCGGCTCTGGTCGACGAGCTCGGAGCCCTCAGCGATCGCGACGTCGCCGCCTTCCTTGTCGAAGACAACGGTGATCTGGCCGGTCTTCTCATCACGGATGATCTTGGCAACATCGCGGTTGTCGCCCAGGAACGCACCGTTGGAGGTGAGGCTCTCCGGGATGATCAGCGAAGTGATCGTGCGGACCAGGATGCCATCCTTGTCGTACTCCTCGGTTACAACCGTCTTGTTGTCGGTGCCGGACTTCGGGGTCAGCGTGAAGTTGCCCTTGTCATCCTTGCCCGTGTTGACGTGGTCGGCACCCTGCACAACCTTGAAGGTGTTGCCCTCAGAGATCGGCTCGTAGGCCTTCGCCTGGCCAACGATCAGGTAGTCACGCAGGTGGCGGGAACCGCTGGTTGCGCCCTGGACGATCTTCAGGTTGTAGGTGTTCAGAACGTTGCCGTCCTGATCCCACTCCTCAACCGTCGCGGTCTTGCCCACGCCGCTCTGCTTCGGCTTCACGGTCCACTGGTTGCCATCGTTGTTCGGAGTCTCGAGGTACTCGCCACCGTCGATGACGACAAACTGGTTGGACTTCTCCACCAGGGTTGCGCGGAACTCTGCATTAGTGGAGATCTGGTAGTCGTAGACGCGTGCGCCCTCAGCCTCGTTGATGGTGAGCTTGTAGGTCGCGTACACACCACGGTTGTCGCTTACCGCAATGGTAACGGTACCGGTCTTGCCAGCGCGGCCGCTGACGACGAACTCACCATTCTCTTCCTTGACGCGGACGAGATCGTTGCCGTCGACGTCGTTGCCCTTCGCATCCTTAGCGGAGACAAACTTGTAAGTATGGCCCTCTTCCTTATTGATGCGTGCAACCCCGCTCCAGGTCATCGTCTTCTCGATGACATTGTCCTTGGAGGCTGCGCGGCCCGGGGTGATATTGAGGATGTAGCGCTCGAAGACGAAGCCGTCATCGGTGCGGTTCTCAATCACAACCTTGCCGTTAGCGTCAGCCTTCGGAACAAGCTTGAACTTGGACTCGCCATCAGTCGGAATGGATTCGAGCAGCTTCTGCCCCTCGGTGACGTAGAGCTTCTTGCCCTGCAGGTCGACCTCGTTGTCCGCCGTGATGGTGTAGGTAGACTCACTCGGCTGGAACGGCTTAACGGTGTAGACGTACTCGGTGATCGGGACGGGCTCTTTCTTGCCCTTAATGTGTTCGACAACGTTGCCCTTTTCATCCCGGACAATCTTATCTTCGCCAACTCGCCAAATGTACTCGGTGACCTTGAACTTACCCTCAGCGCCTGGCTTGAACTTCAGCTGGAGGTTATCCTTGATCTCCTTTCCTGCGTACTTTTCCGGCTCTTTGAAGAAATCGCCCAGGTTGGTGCCATCGAGTGGCTCAACAGCAAAGTAGTTGTTTTCGTTGTCGCCAAGGAAGACATTAACTGTGGAGCGGTCCGCGACCTCGCGTTCGCGCGTCACCTTCTCGACATCGCCGGTGACGTCACGCTCGATGTTGACGGTGAAGATCCCAACAAGGCGATCCTCGCTGTCCTTGATATTGATGACGGCAGTGCCGCCTTCTTCCTTCAGCTTAAGATCATCCTTGTTCGGAGTGATCTGCCAGACCTTCTTCCCGTCGGTTTCACGGGTCGTCTCCTCGATGTTGAGCTGCTCTTCATTCAGCAGGTGATCGCCCTTCACTACCTCATAGCGGTAATCCTCACGACGCTCAATCTCAACGTTGCCGGTGTAGTTGATGTTGTGCTGGACGACCTTTGGGCCACCGTTCGGGTCCTTAACTACCTCGAAGGTGAAGGTGTACTCAACGCCGTCCTTGTCGGTGAAGACGACGCGCGCGCTGCCCTCTTCGACCTTCGGAACGATCTTCCAAACCTTCTCGCCATTGACCTCGACCTGCTTAATATCGAGAACGTCCTCGCCCTCGATGATCTTAAAGTCGCCGCCGCGGTACTCAACGAAACCGACCGAGGTGTTCAGGATCGTACGGGTGACGTCGTACTTCGACTCCTTATTCTCGATCGTGATGATGTTCTCACGCTCGTTGCCCTGCTTATCGGTGATCGTCACAATCACTTCGCCGGAAGTCACGCCATCCTTCGGGGTGACGGTCAGGCTGCCCTTGCCGTCATCCTTAACCTCGACAAGCTCGCCGCCCTTGACCTTCTTCCAGGTCTCACCCTCGTTGTACTTCAGCACCTTGAAGCGGTCACCCTCGCCGCCGGTGTTGATGTTGTAGAAGAAGTTGTTCACCTTCACATTGATGGACTCATCAATGTTGACCGTGTTGTTGATGGTCAGGCGGTAGACGTGCTCACGACCCTGGTCATCGGTGACCACGATGGTGACCTTGTGCTCGCCATCAATGCCCGGGCGCGGGGTAACGATCAGCTGGCCGTCCTTCTCGCCACGCTCGACGATGACGTACTCAGAACCCTCAGTGATTCGGAAGCTCCATGAACCGCTGATGCGCTTGTCCAGCTCAATGACCTTGGACTTTTCTTCCTTGGTGAAGCCAGCGAACTGGTAGTACTCGTAGACTTCCTTGATGGACTCGTAGACCTTCTCGGTGTAGTACTTGGAGTCCTTGTTCACCGTGACGGTCGTCGGCTCGCCTGCAACGGTCTTGGTGACGGTGGTTTCGCCAGCAGGAACGGTGCGGGTTGTGGTGACCTCCGGGGTCTCGACCTGGGTAACAGTCTTCTTCTCACCAGGGACAGTCTCTGTGACGGTCGTATCGGCAACCGTCGAGGTGACCGTCTTGACGCCACCCTTCTTCGTCTCCGTGACGATCTCCGGTTCAGGCGTAATGGTCTTCGTCTCAGTAACCGGGGTACCGTTCTCGGTCCGCACAACCTCGGTGGTCTTCGCCGGGTGCGTCTTAGTGGTGGTGACGACCTCATCCGGCTCGGTAACCGTGGTAACGGTCGTGAAAGCCGGCAGCGTGCTGGTACGCGTGACCGTTGTCGGCTCCTCAGTCACGATCGTCTTGGTCGTCGGCTTGCCCGGCTCAGTCACCGTGGTGACGTGCTCCGGCATCGTGGTGACCTCAGTGAGGGTCTCTTTCGGGGTCTCCGTGACGGTGGTGCTGAAATCGTAATCTGGCTTCGGCTGCCACGACAGATCCAAGCCAGGCTGGTAAATCGTGATCAAGCGCTGGAAGGTCCATTCCTTGCGCTTGTTCATGTTCCAGTTGTAGTTCTTCGGAACAAGAACGGTAACAAACTCGTTCGGGCCGATCTTCTTCTTCATGTCGTCGAGCTTCGACTGGTTCGGGACCAGGCGGTAGTTGACGCCATCAGACGGGTTCTGCACGCGCGTGATGCTGAAGCCCGTGAGGTTTTGGAACTTAATCAGATCGCGATCGTGAATGAGCTCGCGGACGCCGTTCAGCTCACTCGGGTTGTTACCCAACAGTGCCTGAAGGTAGCGGTTCTTCGTCTGGATGTCTTTCTCCAGCGAGGAGGAAGAAGTCTCCTCCCACTGCTTGAAGTCCGTGAGCATCTGCTTAGTCAAGGTGATCGAAGCGATGCGGATGTTCTCGTCGATGGCATAGCCCTGACCAACACGGCCAGACTGACCGGTGAGCTTGCGCACCTCGAACCCGTCAGGGTTGTTCCACGAGCTATCAATACCCCAGTCGATGCACCAGCCAGGTCCCTGATTGGTGGACAGCACCTGCACTGGCTGAGTCCACTTCGGGTACCGTTTTGCAAGCTTGCTCTGCTCAATCTCGAATTGGCGCAGCGACGCCTCGTCGAGGCGCTGGTAGGCCTCTACGATCATCTGGTCTGCAGCAGAAGCCTCGGGGACAATAACAGCGGTGGTACCGGTAGCGAGGACACCGGAGATAAGCGCGGCCATAATGCGCTTCTTTAGATTTGCGTTTTGCAACGGCCCAATCCTTAAAACTTGTCGGAGATAATCGAAGCAGCCTGGAGATCTCCTGAACACGGATCTACACACTGACAGAGTTTCATTCAATCACAACCGTTTCGTGGAAAGTAGTCCACCATCCCCAAGGTGTGCGGAAAAACCGCATTACAACGGGCACAGGCGCTCACAAGCTTCGGGTCCACCCCGTTGACCTTGCCTTTTACAACCTGACAAAAACCCAAAAATCTTATCGTGATATGTGCCACATTTTTCCGTTTTTCACCTAGAAAAGGGGATTTGGCGCATAAAAACTTAGAATCAGCACAGAAATTTGTTGAACCTCAGATCGTACGCACGCATGCGGAAAGCCGCTTGTGTGGGCTTTCGACCCTCACAAGCGGCTTTCTTAAGGCGTTAGAGACTACTTCTCGTCAGCAGCCTTCTCATCCTCCGGCTTCGCAGCCTCGGACTCAGCAGGCTTACCGGACGAGCCGTACATCAACGTCTCGTTATCGGTAGCCTTGCCCAGCTGGTAGGAGGACGTTGCCTCCTGCTGGCCGCAAGCACGCAATACCGCGTCGCCAATCAGCAGGCCAGCAGTGATCACGCCAAGCGCACCAGCAGCCATACCAATCATCTGCGAATTCTCGATCGCGAACGCACCCTGCACACCTGCAGCACGCTGAGCACGATCATGATCGTAGATACCCAGACCCTGCTGGATACGGTCATTAGCGTCCTTGATCGCAGCATTGAGCTGACCACGCACACCCTCCAGACCCGGGATATGCACCTGGGACAAAATGCCCAGCGGAATCAGCAGCAGCAACGGCGAAGCCAGACCAACCAACGAAGCAATGCACTTCGGGTCAGACGAACCAACGTTCACATTGCCAGCACCAGAGCCCTGATTGTCGATGGTGATGTCCACGATCACACGGTTGTTGTTGTCCACAATGCCGTTGCCGGTCGGGGTGATCACCAGCGCGGTGGTGCCGTCAGGGATGCCACCGTTTTCGATGGTGTAGCTCCCGTTGCCGTTGTCCTTGATGTACTTCTCATCAATCGGCTTGAGGTTCTTGCAATCCTTCGCGTTCTTCGGCGGGTTCTTGTCAAGGCAGGCCTCGATGCCGAAGCCGCCCTTGCCATCAACGATGATGGTGATCGAGCCGTTGTTCTTCTCGTAGGAGATCTTCGGCGGCTCGATGGACGAACCACCGGAGGTCTCTGGGATCTCCCCTTCGATGATGCGGATCGGGTTGCCGTTGTTGTCGCGCTCCTCGATAACGATGGAGCCGGTGGAACCCGGGATCGGCTTGAGGTTGAACCTGCCGTGCTCGTCCGGCTCCGGGTTCTCAATCAGGTCGTAGCCGCGCACGATGTGCAGGGTGTTGCCCTTACCCGGGGTCTCCCAGCTGTCTATCTTCGGCTCGACCTTCTTGCGCACCTCGGTGAAGTTGAGCTTGCGCCCCTGCTCGGTGATCTCAATGATGTGGCGGTTGACCACAACACCGGTCTTGGTCTTCTCAATGACGGTGACGAAGTTACCGGAGGTGTCCTCCTTCGGGGTGAGAATCCACTTGCCGTCCTTGTCAACGACGGTGACGTACTCATTGCCCTTAACTACCTCGTAGGTGTTCTCGTTGCGCACGGTCACGGTGAAGTTGCCCAGCTCGGAGACCTTGAAGGTGCTCTCGCCAGTAGTACCGTCGCCGTTTGCGCCGCCACCAATCGGGTCGATGACAAGCACGTAACGGGTCTTCTGCGCACCGTTGGTGACCTCGACAACAGCAGTACCCTTGGCACCCTTGTTCGGGTTGACAACGATGTCGTTGCCGTTGCGCTCGACCTTGATCAGGTCCTGGCCCTCAACGATCTTGTAGGACGCGTTCTCCGGAGCCGTGAGCTTGACCTCGGAGCGGTCCGTGATCTTGTAGGTGAACTCGGACGGCTTCTTCGGCGTGAGGTTCAGGATCCAGCGCTGGATCGGCAGATCACGGGAGTTCTGCAGTTCGATGACGACTGTGCCCTCGGCACCGTCGACGAACTCCGGAATGAACTGCTTCTGGTCGTCCTTCGGGGCGTTCTTGAGCAGGTTCTCGCCCTCGACAACGACAAGGCGCTGCAGGTCGTTGTTGCGGTTGACGATCACCTTGGAGTCTTCGTTAACGGGCTGAGTTGTCTCGTCAACCTCGCTCTCGACAACGTTGATGGTGTAGCGAACGACCACATCGTCGCCGCGCTGCTCCTCCACGACAATCGTGCCGGTGAAGTCCTTGTCCGGCATCAGGCGGGTAACGGTCTTGCCGTCCTTCTCCACCTCAGCCACCGTGACGTTATCCTTGCCCTCGGTGACAACAATCTTGTGGTCGTCCTCGCCCTTGGTGATGTCGACCGTCTGGCGGTTCTTGATCTCGTGGCTGACCTCCTGGGTCTCCACCTTCGCACCCGCAGGAGTAGCGATAATGGTGTAGGTGCCTACGAGGACGCGCTCACCGTCAACCTTCTGGAAGAGGTTTGCCACGATGACGCCCTCGCCAGTCGGCGTGATGATGAACTTGCCGTTGTCCTTCTTCCAGTCGGCGATCTCCTCGCCCTGCTTGAAGTCCAGCTCGTAGCCACCGTCGGCTTCGATCCCGATCACGCTGCCAACGGTCACAGACTTGGTCACCACGTCCACGAGCACGTTGGTGCCCTGGCGGACGTCGAGGGTGAACTGGTGGGTGTTGCCTTGCGAATCCTTGATGGAGACAACGACCTTGCCGGTCTTGTCCGACTTCGGCGTCAGGACCCACACGCCCTGCTCATTCTTTTCCAGGGACGCAACGATGTCCTCGCCCTGGATGACGGTCGGCTCGCCCTGCGCGTCCTCGATCTCCAGCTTGTAGGCGTTGGAGTTACCAATCACGCGGTGCTTATCAAACTTGCTGTCCGGCGCAATGTTGAAGATGTAGTTGTTCTCGTTGCGCGGACGCTCGCCCGGCTCGTGCACCGTGATCTTCGCGGTAGCGCTGATGACACCCTCGTTCGGAGTGACGACGATCTTGCCGTCCTTCTCCTCGGTGGTGATGTACGCGCCACCCTCCTCGATCTCGTAGGTCCAGCCCTTCGGGATCTCGATCTCCTGGGACGCGCCAGCGACGGTGATGTTGAAGAAGTGGTTGTTCACCACAACGTCCTTCTCCGTGATCTCCTTCTGCGCCTTGTTGATCACGTGGATGGTGTATTCGTGGCGGTTGCCCTCGCCATCCACGATCACGATGCGGACGTCGCCCTCACCCTCCTTGATCGGCTTGATATCAAGACCCTTGCCGTCCTTGGACTTGGTGACCTTGACCAGGCCGTTGGAGTCGTCGATGAAGTCGATCTTCCAATCGCCGAGCTTCTCCACCTCGATGTGGCGCTCGTCCTTCTTCTGGGAGAAGTCGAAGGCGTACTCGTACTTGCGGAAGTAGCGCTCAACAACGCGCGTGCTCTCGATGGTCTCGTGCGTGATGTTCTCCACCGTGGTGGTCACCGTTGCCTCCGGCGCAGCGGTCACGGTCTTCACCACGGTGCTCGGTGCGAGCGTGGAGGTCTGCGTGACCGTCTTCGGCTCAGCAGTCTTGGTGCTGGTGACGGTGTCGGGTGCATCCGTCTCGGTGACGGTGGCTTCGGCGCCCTTGTACACCGTGGTGGTGGTATCCGGCTCGCGCTCCTCCACCACGATGGTCTCCGGAGCCTCGGTCACGGTCGAGGTCACCGTCTCGGTGCTGTCGCGCTTGACCACGGTCTTGGTCACCGTCGGGGTGACGTCCTTGACGTCGGTGCGGGTCGCGCGGACGGTCTCCGTGCGCTCGTGGACCGGCTGCACGTACTTGGTCACCGTGCGCTCGGGGCGCTCGGTCACGTGTGCCGTCTCGGTCGGGCCCTCGGCCTGCACCGTCTTGGTCACGGTCTTACCCGGGATGGTGCTCGTCACCGTCGTGACCGCCTCCGCCGGCTTGGTCACCGTCACGGTCTCCACGGAGACGTTCGGGCCGCCCGGACGCGGGTTGAAACCCTTCAGGCCCGGCTGCGCGATGGTGATGATGCGCTGGGTGGTGCCCTCATCGCCGATCTTGTCGCTGAGGTTGTAGTTCTTCGGCATCAGGATGGTGACGTACTCACCCTGCTCCACGTTGGACGTGACCTTGTCAAAAGAGTCCGACTTGGCCAGGTAGTAACGGGACTGGCCGAGCTGGTTGCCAAAGTTGGCCTTGATCTCAAAACCGGTCCACTGGGTGAACTCGGCGGCCGTGATCATCGGCATGCCGGAGCCCGCGACCTCGCGGCGGATCTGGCCACGGACCAGGTCAAGGGTCTCCTTGTGGTTGGACAGCAGGGCCTGCAGCGCGTAGTTGATGCGCTTGACCTCTGCGTAGTTGCCGTTGTTGTACTCGGTCAGCATCCGCTTGGTACCGGCGACAGCAGCCTTCTGCACGTCCGGGTCAATCTTCAGCGTGCCGCCATCAACCTTGTTGTAACCCACCAGGCCGGACATACCGTCAAGCTTGCGCACCTCGTACTGAGAATCGTAACGGGGTGCCGGCTGCGCAATATCAATGCACCAGCCCGGGCCGTAATTGGTGGCGTAAACCATCTGCGCAGACTCACCAACGTGCTTGGAGATCTGCTGCTTGATGTTAAAGTCCACGGCGTCCTGCAGCTCATCGCCCGCGAGCTGGGAGTACACCTTCGTCACCTTCTCGTCTGCCTGAGCAGCCGGGGTGATAGCAACTGCACCGCTCGCGACGACAGCGGTGGAAATGAGCGCAGACATAATGCGCTTCTTTAGATTTGCGTTTTGCAACGGCCCAATCCTTAAAACTTGTCGGAGATAATCGAAGCAGCCTGGAGATCTCCTGAACACGGATCTACACACTGACAGAGTTTCATTCAATCACAACCGTTTCGTGGAAAGTAGTCCACCATCCCCAAGGTGTGCGGAAAAACCGCATTACAACGCGCACAGGCGGACCTAAGCCAGTCGACAAAGGCGCTGACCTTGGCCTTTTCAACCTGACAAAAACCCAAAAATGTTTGAGTGATATGTGCCACATTTTCGTATTAGTCACTCAGAAAAGGGGGTATGCGTGCAAAAAACTTAAAATCAGCACAGAAAACCAGCTCCCCACGCAAACTAAGCACGCAACGCAATAACCCCCGCACCGTGTCTGTGACGGCGCGGGGGTTATCCCACACTGTGGAGCATAGGAGAATCGAACTCCTGACATCCTGCTTGCAAAGCAGGTGCTCTACCAACTGAGCTAATGCCCCATTGCCGAGACCCTATATTACTAGTGTCTCCGTGGGCCTAGCAAGAATCGAACTTGCGACCTCATCGTTATCAGCGATGCGCTCTAACCGACTGAGCTATAGGCCCTGGCAACGGATAAGAATATTACGCACCATTGCCATAACCACCAAATCGCCAGGTCAGGGTGCGTATCGGCACCTGCAACGTGGCGTCGATAAGCACCCCTTAGCCCTACTTTGCGCGGTTGGACATAGTGAAGCTGACGCCGCCTACAAGATCAGCGATGCTGTTGTAAATCACCACGGTCAGCGGCGCCATGATGGCGGTAAACACCACGCCGATCAGGCCCAGCAGGCCGGCGGCTGACAGGCAGACCTTCATATCGATGACCTGGTCGCCGCCGACGCCGCCGATGAGCGAGTTCACCGAGTCGATCACCCCGGCCTGCTCCAGGCCGAAGTAGACGATGGTCACGCCGATCATCCACGCCACGAACCCGATGAGCGCCAGGATCGTCGCCACCTTGAACATCGAGCTCGCGCCGATGTTGCGGATGGTTACCTTCCGTGCGGCCATCGCTTACTCCTCACCCTCGGGGCCACCGCTTATCGACGACTGCGTCGCCTCCTGCGCCTCCTCAAGGGTCTTCTCACCCTTCGCCACTGCAGTGGCCTCCTCCTCGCCGGAGTCCTCGACGTTGACGTCGATAGCCAGGAGCTCGACATCGTCGGCAAGATCCACCAGGCGCACACCCATGGTCGCGCGCGAGGACGGCCGGATCTGGTTGACCTCGGTGCGGATCACGCCGCCGGCGGAGGTGATGGCGAAGATCTGGTCCTCCTCGTCGACTGCGAGCGCGCCGATCAGCTTGCCGCGCTTCGGCGTGTACTTGAACGTCATCACGCCCATGCCGCCGCGGCCCTGCTGGTTGTACTCCTCAATGGCGGTGCGCTTGCCGTAGCCGCCGGAGGTGGCCACGAGCAGGTACTCGCCGTCCTGCACCACCGTCATGGCCAGGAGCTGGTCGTCGTCGCGGAAGCGCATGCCCTTCACGCCGGCGGTCGCGCGGCCCATCGGGCGCAGCTGGTCGTCGTCAGCCGCGAAGCGGATCGCCTGGCCCTGCTCGGAGACCAACAGGATGTCGTCCTCCTCGTTGGTCAGCGCGGCGCCGATGAGCGCGTCGCCCTCGTTGAGGTTGATGGCGATCAGCCCTGCGGAGCGTGCCGACTCGTAGTCGGTCAGGCGCGACTTCTTCACGCGGCCATCGCGGGTGGCCAGCACCAGGTAGGGCGCGTCCTCGTAGGACTGGATCTGGATGATCTGGGCGATCTTCTCCTCCGGCTGGAACTCCAGCAGGTTCGCCACGTGCTGGCCGCGGGCAGTGCGGCCCGCCTCCGGCAGCTCGTAGGCCTTCAGCCGGTAGACGCGGCCGAAGTTGGTGAAGAAGAGGATCCAGTCGTGCGTGGAGCAGATGAAGAAGTGCTTGACCACATCGTCCTGCTTCAGCTCCGCGCCGCGCACGCCCTTGCCGCCGCGCTTCTGGCTCTTGTACGCATCCACCTTGGTGCGCTTGGCGTAGCCGGTGGAGGTGATGGTGACCACGACGTTCTCGCGCGCGATCAGGTCCTCCTCCGTCACGTCGCCGGTGGCAGCCACGATCTGGGTGCGGCGCTCGTCGCCGAACTTGTCCACGATCTCCTTGAGCTCGGTCGCCACGATCTCGCGCTGGCGCTCCGGCTTGGCCAGGATGTCCTTGTAGTCCGCGATCTGGCGCTCGATCTCCGCCAAGTCGTCCACGATCTTCTGGCGCTCCAGGGCGGCCAGGCGACGCAGCTGCATGGCGAGGATCTCGTTGGCTTGGATCTCGTCGACGTCGAGAAGCTTCATGAGCCCCTGGCGCGCATCGTCCACCGTCGGGCTGCGACGAATGAGCGCGATGACCTCGTCCAACGCGTCGAGGGCCTTGACCAGGCCGCGCAGGATGTGGGCGCGCTTCTCCGCCTCGTCCAAGCGGTACTGGGTGCGGCGAACGATGACCTCGATCTGGTGCTGCACGTAGTAACGCAGCATCTGATCCAGGCGCAGGGTGCGCGGCACACCATCGACGATGGAGAGCATGTTGGCCGAGAAGTTCGTCTCCAGCTGCGAGTGCTTATACAGGTTGTTCAGCACCACGCGCGGCACGGCGTCGCGCTTGAGCCTGACCACGATGCGCATACCGATGCGGTCCGAAGACTCGTCGTCAATGCTGGCGATGCCCGCCATCTTGCCCGCGTTGACCTGATCTGCGATGTTGTGGATGAAGTTATCCGGGTTGACCTGGTACGGCAGCTCCGTGATCACGATGACCTGGCGGTTGCCCACCTCCTCGATCTCGGTCACGCCGCGCATGCGGATCGAGCCGCGGCCCGTGGTGTAGGCCTCCTTGATGCCCTTGTCGCCCACGATCAGGCCGGCGGTGGGGAAATCCGGGCCCTTGACGTACTTGAGCACCGCGTCCAGAGTGGTCTTCTCGTCCGCGTCGTGGTTGTCCAGGATCCAGTAGATGGCCTCGGCCAACTCGTTCAAGTTGTGCGGCGGAATGTTCGTGGCCATGCCGACCGCGATGCCGTTCGAGCCGTTCATGAGCAGGTTCGGCACGCGCGAGGGCAGCACATCCGGCTCGCGGGTCTTCGAGTCGAAGTTGGGCGAGAAATCCACCGCGTTCTCGCGGATGTCGCGCACCATCTCCATCGCCAGCGGGGTGAGCTTGCACTCCGTGTAACGCATAGCAGCCGGGCCGTCGTTGCCCGGCGAGCCGAAGTTGCCCTGCCCGTGCACCAGCGGGTAACGCATCGCCCACGGCTGCGCCATGCGCACCAGGGTGTCGTAGATCGCGCTATCACCGTGCGGGTGGTAGTTACTCATCGTCTCGCCGACGGCCTTCACGCTCTTCACAAACGAGCGCTCCGGACGGAAACCGGCGTCGTACATCGCGTAAATGACGCGGCGGTGCACCGGCTTCATGCCGTCGCGCACCTCGGGCAGCGCGCGGCCCACGATCACGCTCATCGCGTAATCGATGTAGCTGGTCTGCATCTCCTCGTTGATATCAATGGGCTGGATGGCGTCGAAACCGCCGCCACCTAGAGTGTCATCACTCATTGCTCACCTTTCTTTACTTGGCCTAGAACGCAGTTTACCGGCCCTGTAACGCTTTGCCGCGTTGAGCAGTGGTATCAATGTGGTATGGCTATGACACTCCGGCTCACCGCTGACGAAGACAAGGCGCTCGTCCTACTCGCCTCCGCGTGGGGCTGCTCCAAGCAGGAGGCCGCCCGCCGCGCCGTGGTCACCGCCGCCACTCGCCTGCTTGACGACGCCACCGTCACCGACCTCGCACGCTCCACCATCCCCGGCTACACAGCGATGGAATCGCGCATCCGGCAGGCCAGGTAGCCCATGCGAGGAATGAGTGCGGAACAGCTTTTGGCTGTTGCCGACGAGTACTGCGTGGTCACAGGAGCCCGGGTGCGCTCCTTTTCCGCGCTGGTCGCCTGCGCCGCCGTCCCCGGTGCGCGGGTGCACGGGGTGCCTGTGTTTGACACTGCTTCGCGGGCTGCGGAGGAGCTGGCTGCAGCGGTGCGCAGGATGGAGCCGTTGACCGCTGGCAATTCCGGCTTCGCGGAGGTGGTTGCGGAGGTGTATAGAAGGTGGGCCGGGTTGACTGCGTGACTGCGTGAAACTTTCCACCACAGCAAACACCCAGGTTGGCGTTTCCGCAGGTGGCTGGGAACTACATTGGATGCCTATGCGAAATCTCTCACGGACTCCGCCGCAGAACCTCCTCAACGGCCTCGGGGAGCCTCGCTAACGTCCCCTCGGCGAAGCGCAACACCTGCCACCCCTGCGCAACCAGCTCGATCTGAATCACCGAATCCCTGGTGCGCTGCTGCTTGTCCCAGTGGTGTGCGCCGTCGTACATCAGGCCGATCCGCGGTTCCACCAACGCTAGGTCCAGGTCGGTGACGCGCTTGCCCCATGCATTGCGGATCACCACCTGTTCGGCCAAGGTCAACCCATGTTTCCGAGCTAACGGAGCCGCAAGCAGGCGCATCTCTGTTTCTTTGGGCGAATCCGCTAGCGCACTCGACGCACCCAGCACCTTGGACAGCCACCTGCGATCCAGGCGCCCAAACGCAGAAGCGCGGATGGATTCGGGGTTGAGGTTGCAGAAGCGACGGGTGGCGTCGATAAGCTGCACGGCGCGTACACACGTACTGGGCGCGGGCCATGCACACTCGCCGCGACGGATGCTCACAAGCGCATCCACCACAGCGACCGGGGGCGATGCCACGGAGATCGGCTGGCCCGCGCACATCACGGTCCAGGTCTCACCCGCGCGCAGATCGCGGCGCCATAGTGCCGGGGAAAGCTCCGTGGCCGGCCGATTCTTGCGGATGCCGCGGCCAAGCAGCACGGTGTCACAACTATCCGCCAGGAAAGGCAGGCCGTAGAGCGCCAGCGCGCCCATACCGGTTACCGTCGTGCCCGGATAGGCCAACGCGTGCGCAACAGCGCGGTCGGTGGCGGGCACGGGGTACGCGATCCCGCGCGGGTGGTGCCTCGCCGCATGGGCAACGAAGTGCGGCTCACGCAACATCGCCCCGGGCAGCGAAAACTTGTGGTTAATCGGCACACCTAGCTCCCTCGGCACCACGTGCGCCCCAGCCATGATGTGCATCCCATTGTGAAGTCTCCCCATACCTGTTAGACGCCGCGCACGGCACGCCGGTTCCCCCAAACCCGCCGACATGCATAAAGTGTTGGGCATGAGAAAACGCTCGCTCGCCGCGCTCACCGCGCTCGCTCTCGCCTCCACCGTCCCCGCGCCCGCGCACGCAGGTGTGACCGAACTGTCTTCCGCCGGTTCATCGGGCTCCTCCAGCTCGAAGGTCCCCGAGGGCAAGGTCCCCGAGGACGGGCCGAAAGTCCCCGAGCAGCCCGCCCTTGGCAGCGCGTACACAGGATCGGCCCCGCTATCGCTAGGCATCGCTGCGGCCGCGACCTTCATCGCGGTGCAATTGCTTATCGACGCCACCCCGCCCCTCCGCCAGGCCGTCGACGACATCGCCAAGCAGGCGGGCTTAAGCGGCGTCTACGGGTCTTCGGAGGGCAACCGCATCTTCGACGTGCCCGCCTGGATTGCACTGGCCGAGCAGTTCGCAGGCCAGCAGCTGCCGATGCCGCAGTTGCCGCAAATGCCCCGCTAGGACGGGGTTTCCGCGGTCGCGTTCCACCCTCAGACCACCTGACATGGCGGCGCTATTGAGGCCGTGCTAAGTTTGTCACAGTTGTGGTTGCAGTGACTCATGTGACTCGTGAGGATGACGCTTCCCTCCGGTACGCCGCCCTTTCCCGTGGCATACCGATTTCAGAAGATGCGCAAGCGTTTCCCTACGGCATCACACAGCCCGAGCACTGTGGCGGAAGAGCCACAACCCACCGTTGACAGGGCGGTCCCGGAGAGCCGGGGCCGCCCTATTTTTGTGGGGTAGCTGACCGGAAGCTGTGTACAGATTCCCGCCAAGTGTAAAAATAGTTCCCGTTTTCCCGCGCGCTACACGTTTGTCTGTTTTATACTCAGGTTCGACATTCAAACCGTCTACTACTCCTAAGGACATCATCATGATTACTACCATCGTTGGTTCACTTGTCGGTCTCGCTTCCTCCGTTGCAACCATCTGGGCTGTGCTCGAGGTCTACACCGTTTCCCAGCGCCACCCGGGCATGCCGATCGACCGCGCAGCTCGCATCGCTGCTGCCAAGTACGGCATCCGCTTCTAAGCTGTACGGTGCAACGCTGAGCCCGCCCACTGTGGCGGGCTTTTTGCATTCCCGGAAGTAGACTGTGTGCCATGTCTGATTTGCAGAAACTGCTCGATGCACAAACCCGCCCCGCAGTGGCCAAGGACCTGGCTGAGCTGGCAGAGACCACCACGGCCAAACAGTCCGGCCTGACCGGCATGGCGATGAAATCCGCACTGGCCGCCGGGAAGAAGGCAGACGCAGACGCCATCCCCAAGGGCATGAACAAGGTCCTGCCGAAGGTGGTAGACGGGTTGCAGCCCCACTGGTCCAAGTTCGAGGCAGAGAACGGTGCCGACTTTGGCCGCTACCTTTCCGACCACGAGGATGAAGTCGTCGACGACCTCATCAAGGCCGCCGACGCCGCCGTGGATTCGCTGCCGGGGCCGGTGAAGAAGGTCTACACCTCGCTGCGCAATAAAGCGGCGAAGATTGTCGGCCCGGCCCTGCCCGAGCTGGGGCAGATCGTGCAGAAGCACGCGTAATACCGTGAAAGATCCGACATCGCTTTTGCGTTTCCGCAGGTGAATTTTCCCACCTCGAGAATATGTGCGGAATCTTTCACACATGAATAGCAAAAGGCGCGGCCCCCAACAGGGACCGCGCCTTCGCCGTACAACCAGCTACACGTCGAGGAAGCGAACGTCCTTTGCCTTGCGGGTGATGAAGCTGCGGCGGGCCGCCACGTCATCGCCCATAAGGATGCTGAACAGCTCGTCGGCGCGCTGCGCGTCTTCGAGCTCGACGCGGCGCAGGATGCGCGTTTCCGGGTTGAGCGTGGTCTCCCACAGCTCCTTCGCATTCATCTCACCCAGGCCCTTGTAGCGCTGGATGCCGTCGTCGGTGTTGATCTTGCGGTTGGCTTCGAGGCCTTCGGCCAGGAGGCGGTCGCGGTCGGCGTCGGTAAACGCGTAGCCCGGCTGGCCCTTCGCCCACTTCAGCTTGTACAGCGGCGGGTTCGCCAGGTAGACGTGCCCATCCGTGACCAGGTCCGGCATGAAGCGGAACAGCAGGGTCAGCAGCAGGGTGGCGATGTGCTGGCCGTCCACATCAGCATCGGCCATAAGCACGATCTTGTGGTAGCGCAGCTTGTTGATGTCAAACTCGTCGTGAATACCGGTACCCAACGCCGTGATGATGGCCTGGACCTCGGCGTTCTTCAGTACGCGGTCCATGCGCGCCTTCTCCACGTTCAGGATCTTGCCGCGCAGCGGCAGGATGGCCTGGTACATGGAGTCACGCCCGCCCTTCGCGGAGCCGCCTGCGGAGTCGCCCTCCACGATAAACAGCTCGGACTTCACCGGGTCCTTCGAGCGGCAGTCCGCCAGCTTGCCGGGCAGCCCGCCCAGGTCGGAAGCGGACTTGCGACGCACCAGGTCGCGCGCCTTACGCGCCGCCTGACGGGCCTGGGAGGAGGACACGGCCTTGTTGACAATGGCCTTCGCCTCCGCAGGGTTGGCGTCGAACCAGTCGGAGAGGTGCTCGTTGACGGTGCGCTGCACAAAGCCCTTGATCTCGGTGTTGCCCAGCTTCGTCTTCGTCTGGCCCTCGAACTGCGGGTCCGCCACGCGCACGGAAACAATGGCGGCGATGCCCTCGCGGCAGTCGTCGCCGGTGAGGTTCGGCTCCTTGTCCTTGAGCAGCTTGTGTTCGCGGGCGTACCGGTTCATCAGCGTGGTCAGCGCCGCGCGGAAGCCCTCCTCGTGCGTGCCGCCCTCGTGGGTGTTAATCGTGTTGGCAAAGGTGTGCACCGACTGCTTGTAGGAGTTGTTCCACTGCAGTGCGACCTCCGCCTCGTGCTCCTCGCCCTTCTGCTCAAAACCGATAACGGACGGGTGGATCGCGCTCTTGCCCTTGTTGATGTACTCGACGTAGTCGATCAGACCATTCGGGTAGTGGAAGGTGGCCTTCTTCTCGCGCTTCTTCTTCTTGCTTGGCGCGACTTCCTCAGAACCGGAAGCGTCGTCCACGACCGTCTCGTCGTCGAAGGACTCCTCCTCCACCAGGGCGGCGGTCTCGCCTTCCTCGGCGATGGCTTCGAGCTCGAGTTCCTCGTCGGTGACGCGCTCGTCCTTGAGTGTAATGGTCAGGCCCTTGTTCAGGAATGCCATTTCCTGGAGGCGGCGCGAAATCGTGTCGTAATCAAACTCGACGGTTTCAAAAATCTCCGGGTCCGGCCAGAAGCGGATGGCCGTGCCGGTGCCGCGGGCGTTGCCGCCCTCCTCCAGCTTCTCCGGCACCGCGTTGGCAAAGCGCTGGTACCAGTGCTTACCGTCGCGCTTGATGTCCGCCTCCACGCGGGTGGACAGCGCGTTGACCACGGAAATACCCACGCCGTGCAGACCACCGGAGACCGCGTAGGACTCAGAGTCGAACTTGCCGCCGGCGTGCAGCTGCGTCATGACCACCTGCACGGTCGGCGCGCCGGACGGGTGCATTTCCACCGGGATACCACGGCCGTTATCCACGACCTCGACCCCGCCGTCGGCCAGCAGGGTGACATCGACGCGGTCGGCGTAGCCCGCCATGGCCTCGTCGACCGAGTTGTCCACGACCTCCCACACCAGGTGGTGCAGGCCGCGCGCGCCGGTGGAACCGATGTACATGCCGGGGCGCTTGCGGACAGCCTCGAGACCCTCAAGGATAGTAATCGATGACGCGTCGTAATGAGGTTGATGTTCAGCCACTGCTTGGACTCTCCTCTATAAAGCAATATGTGCCAAAAGCGTGTTTAACCCGCTCTATCTTACACGGTGTGGGGACCATTTAGGGCACCAGGCGAGCCAGCGAGAGGGCGTTTCTCGCGCGGTATTCGCGCTCTACCCGTACGTGTCCCGCGGCCCGCGCCCCTTCACGTGCAGCGGCCCGTAGCGCCAACTCTTCGTGCGCGGACCGAAGATGTGCAGCTTTGTAATCACATCCGGCCCGAGCTTCTCCGCGAGCGCCCGCAGGATGGTGGACTGCATATACTTCATCTGGGTGGCCCAGGCGGTCGTGTCGCACGTGATGTGGACCTCACCGTCCTTGATCATCTCCACCTTCGTGTGCTGCGCAATCTTGGCGCCGACCAGCGATTCCCAGTTGCCCATCACCCAGCCGTAGGCCATGTGCTCGGTCCAGTCGCGCTGACGCACCTCCTTGCCCAAAAGCGCCGAAAACGAAGCCACCTCGTAACTGCGCGGCAGTGCCCGCCCGTCCTGCCCCGTCGGCCGCCCGCGTCTGACCCACGGCCGCTTCTTCTCCTCGGCAAAGTTCAGGCCAGGCACCTGCACCTCGGTGGCGTTCGTGAGCATTCGCTTATCGACGCTCCGACGCGGCACCACATTCACACCCTGCCTCTTCAAATTCGGCAGCTTCCTCCCGCCGTGCCGCGCCGTTTCACGCAACTGCTCAAAAGTCTGCTGCACCAGGTCACTCAAGGAACGACACCCCCTCGTCCATCCGCACGGTGTAGCGGGCCGAGACAGCGTTGTCCAGGTTGCCGGGCAGGTCGTCTCCCACCGCGGCGGTAATGAGTACCTGCTCCGCTTCCTCGGCCACGTGGACCAAACGCTCGCGGCGCTTCGCATCCAGCTCGGCGAAGACGTCGTCCAGGATCAGCACCGGCTCCACCCCATCCTGCACGAGCAGGGCGTATTCCCCTAAGTGCAGCGCGAGCGCGAACGACCAGGTCTCGCCGTGGGAGGCGTAACCCTTGGCCGGCGCATCGCCCAGCATGAGCACCAGGTCGTCGCGGTGCGGGCCAACAAGCGTGGTGCCGCGGTCGAGTTCCTCCTCGCGGCGTCGCCCCAGCTCGGCGAGCATCGCTGCTTCCAGGATGGCCGGGTCCTGCGAGGCCTCGCCGGCCAGTTCCCGCACGGCTTTGTCCAGGGTGGAGGTGTAGTGGACTGCCGCTGGTCGGGATTCGGGGGCGACTGCGGTGTAGGACTCGGTGATGTGGGGCGACAGGGCGTCGATAAGCGCGAGGCGACCCGCAATCACCTGGGCGCCGAGCGTGGCGAGCTGCCCATCCCACACATCGAGCGTGCTCAGCGCGCTCGCACCCTGCGCATCGCTGTAGCCGCGGCGCAGTACCATGTTCGAGCGCTTCAAAAGCGCGTTGCGCTGGCGCAATACCTTGTCATAGTCCGCCTTCACTCCGCCCAAGCGGCGGGTGCGCAGCGCGGCGAGTGCATCGAGGAAGCGGCGGCGCTCCGCGGGCTCACCTGTGACCAGGCGCAGATCCTCCGGTGAGAACATCACCGTGCGCAGCACCCCGGCCAGCTCGCGGGGGGATTTCAGGCGCGTGCGGTTGATCTGAGCCTGGTTCGCGCCCGCGGCTTTGAGCAGCAGGTGCGTGGTCAGGGCGCGGCCCTCGTTGATGATCGTGGCGGAGATGCGCGCGTTTTCCGCGCCCGAGCGCACCAGCGGGCCGTCCGTGCTCACGCGGTGGCTGCCCAGCACCGAGGTGTAATACACCGCCTCGACGATGTTGGTTTTGCCGTGCCCGTTGCGGCCGGAAAACACCGTGACCCCCGGTTCGAGCTCCACGTTGAGCTCGGGCCAAGAGCGGAAATCGCGCAGGTCAAGCTGGCTTACGTACACGAATTGCCCTTGAGAGCTCTCTCCGGCTTAACCCGGCAGGCGCACCGGCATGAGCAGGTACGTGAAGTGGGTATCCGGCGTGGGGAACTCGCCCTGCGCGTCCGCCTCCGGCAGTTCCTCCGGCTCCGGGATCATAATCGCGGGGCGGGAGGGCTCGGTGAATCCGAAGACGACGCGATCCGTGTCCACCACCGACAGGCCGTCGCGCAGGTAGCCGGCGTTAAACGCGATGAGCAGCTCGTCGGCGCCGGTGAACGCGCACGCGAGCGACTCGCTGGCCTCGCCCGAATCCGCGCCGGAGGCGTGCAGGGAGACCTCGCCCGGCGTGAAGTGCAGGCGCACCTGCGCGTTGCGGTCCGCCACCAGGGAGACGCGGCGGATGGACTCCATCAGCGGTGCGACCTCGACCGTGGCCATGGACGTGTGCACCTTGGGCAGCAGCGGCTCCACGTTGGGGAAGTCCGCATCCAGCATGCGCGTGGTGGTCTCGCGGTTGCCCACGTGCATGCCGAAAAGGCCCTCGGCGCCGACGTTGCCCTCGGCACCCACGGCGATTTCGACCGGATCCTCCAGGTGGGTATCCAGGGTGCGGGCGTTGTCCAGCAGGGTCTTGGCCGGGACCAGAAGCTTGGCTTCCACCTCCGGGCTCTTCGGCTCCCACTCGAGGGTGCGCAGCGCAAGACGGAAACGGTCCGTGGCGGTCAGGCGGAGCTTCTCGCCGCGGATCTCCATGTGAATACCGGTGAGCATGGGCAACGTGTCATCCCGGCCCGCCGCGGAGGCGACCTGGGTGACAGCCTGGGTCAGCGCCGCCGGGGCGATCTGGCCGGTGGTCTCCGGCAGGTCCGGGACCTGCGGGTAATCGTCCAGGGACATCAGGGGCAGTTCGAAGCGGGCCTTGCCGCCCACCAACTTCATCGTGTTGCCGTCCGTGGAGACCTCCACCGGCTGGTTCGGCATGTACGCAACAATTTCAGCAAGCAGTTTGCCTGCTACCGCGACCTTGCCCGGGTGCTCAATCTCAGCTCCGAGGCGCACCCGCGTCGAGATCTCGTAATCAAAGCCCGCGAGCTCCAGGCCCTCCTCATCGGCGGTAATGACAATCGCGCGAAGAATTGGCTGCGTGCTCTTGGTGGGCAAGCTTCGCGCTACCCACGCGACGGCGTCGGAGAGGTCCTCCTTGTGGACCCGAAATGACACGCCAGTGCCAGCGGAGTTGTCACCGATGCTTTCGACCATGACGGCGTAACGCTCCCTTGCTTGTCGTTCCTAGGCGGATGTGTGGTTTACCAGCTCCGGGCGAGACGGATTCCCCTCGAGCACCGGGTGTGTAATTTACGTTCTCACTCTAGGCGGAAAGGGAGACCGTTGCCAGCTTGGGTAGGAAAACTTGTAATTCCAAGAATTGGGGCGGCAGGGACCGGGCGGCGAGCGGAAGTGCACAGGCTCTCTTTCTCTTAGAGGAATTACAAGTAAAAGAGTTGGTAACAACAGTAGGTGCTGTGCAATCTGTGGATTTCGGGGTTTTGGCCGTGGTAGTAGCGCGAATCTGGGGTGTGATTCCGCGTGTGTAATGCCTGTGGATAACTCGGTGCGATTGTGGATAACTTCCGGTCCCGGAAATCCATCCACACGAGACCCGGAGTTGTCCACCGCCTGTTCACATGCGGATATGGGGTTGTCCACACCCGAAAACCGCAGGTCGCGCTTTGCGACGAGCTGACGTTCCGGTTGGGGATAACCGCTGAAAAGTGAGCAAGATCTCCAAGTTACAACGGCGTAATTACACAGGTGTGGAGAACGCTGTGGATAGTGGTAGCCGTGTGATTTATGTGGTCATTGGTGATTTTGAGGTTTGAGGGGTGCGCATGACAAAACCCACCCGGCTACACCTAGGTGGGTTCTCTGGTCTCAGCGTGCGCGTCTAGCCCTGGCGCGCCTTGTTCTTGATGATCTGGGTAAGCTCCTGGATCTCGTCGTACGTCGAGCGAGTCTCCGTCATTTCCTTACGGATCTTCCGATCGGCGTACATCACGGTCGTGTGATCCTTACCGCCGAACTCGTCGCCGATCTTCGGCAGCGACAGGTCGGTCAGCTCGCGGCACAGGTACATGGCGATCTGGCGCGCATGCGCCACCTGGCGGGCCTTACCGGCACCCGTGAGCTGCTCCAGGGTCAGGCTGAAGTACTCTGCGGCCGCATCTTTAATAGTGTCGGCGGTGAGCTTCACATCGGCCTCATCAGGCAAGATGTCGCGCAGCGCGGCGCGGGCGTTCTCCAGCGTGATCGGCTCGTTGGACAGCGAGGAGTACGCGGACACGCGGATGAAGGCACCTTCGAGCTCGCGGATAGACGCCTCGAAGTGGGAGGCGATCAGCTCGAAGACGGCGTCGTCGACCACGGTGCCGTCCGCGGCCGCCTTCTTCATCAGAATTGCAATGCGGGTCTCCAGGTCCGGCGGTTGGACGTCGGTAATCAGCCCGCCCTCGAAGCGGGTGCGCAGGCGGTCCTCCAGGGTGGTCAGCTGCTTCGGCGGGCGGTCCGAGGACAAGATGATCTGCTTATCCGCCTGGTGCAGCGCGTTGAAGGTGTGGAAGAACTCCTCCTGCGTACCTTCCTTGCCTTGCAGGAACTGGATGTCGTCCACCATCAGGATGTCCAGGTCGCGGTAACGGCGTTTGAAGGATTCCTGGCGGTCGTCGCGCACCGAATTGATGTAGTCGTTGGTGAATTCCTCGGAGGAGACGTACTTGACCCGCAGGTTTGGCTGCAGGACCTGGGCGTAGTTGCCCGCCGCGTGCAGCAGGTGGGTCTTGCCCAGGCCGGAACCGCCCCATATAAACAGTGGATTATATGCGCGGGCCGGGGTCTCGGCGACGGCGAGCGCGGCACCATTGGCGAAGCGGTTGGAGGAACCGGTGACGAAGTTCTCGAAGGTGTAATTCGGGTTCAGGCTGGTCGAACGGTCCGGATCGTGCGCGGGCTTTTCGCGCGGAATACGCCGCGGCACCGTCGGGTGGCCCTGGGCGGGCTGTTGCTTGGCGTGCATCTGCGCCAGCTCATCCAGGCTCATCGGGATCTGCTCCCCGGGCGCAGTGCTCTCAGGGCGCGGCTGGGACACAGGCTGAACTGGAGGTTGTGCCGGAGGCTGGGTGGGCTGCTGCACAGGTTCCGGCGTGAACTCTTCCGGCACCGAGGTTGGGGCCTCGGCCGGTGCTGCAGTTGCCGGCGGTGGGGTCGGTGCTACCGAGACTGCCAGCGCAAAAGGGGTGCCCATGTGAGAGGCCAGCAGCGAGGTGATGTGGGGAGCGAGCGACTCCTCCACCACGGTTTTGGCGGCGGCGTGGGGTGCGGACAGGACTGCGTAGCCGTCGACAAGCATGATGGGCTTGACTAGCTGCAGGTAGGAGCGCTGCTGGTAGGTCAGCTGCGGGACCGAGGAATCCGGGCGCTCGGAGAGCTGCAGGAGCTCGGTGACAATGTCGCGCCACAGCGATTCAACGTGTTGCTCGGCCACTTGGAGCTCCCCTTCTTCGGTCGGTGTCGGTGCATGCAATACAAGGGAGGCGCGCGATGGGGCTCGCGGCGGGTGAAACATGTAATTTCAAAACCCACCGCGGAATCCACCGGAATTCGCGGTGCCTCCACAAGTTTGTGAGGACCCCGCGGGGCCCTCACCTCATCTTCCACAAGTTTATCCACACCTGTGGATAGATTTGCGTTTGGGTTCTATCCACAACGGGTGCATAACCCTGTGGATAACTTTGTCACAGATGCGAAACGGCGATGAGCTGCGAAAACGCGCAGCTTTCCGCGAAAGTCTCAACCTGTACTTCAGAGTTATCCACAGCTTTGCCGCTCGCTGTGAACAAAAGTGATGTGAAATTGTGGTGATAAAACATTGTTACCCGCTGTCACCTCGCAGTGTCTAGATGAGCGCGAAGCGCGGAATGTGGATAACCCGAAGACTTCGAACACGTGTCGGGTAAGACGGGCCGACAAAGTCGGGGTTCGCGCACTACGCGCCCTAAGAACCCGGCCCTACCTGCGAAAAAACACACTGTTGTAATTCCGGGGGTACCCGCCACCACCCTCTGTATCGCGGGGCGTGTCGATTTGTCGCGCGGGGGAAACCTCACGTACCCTAGTGAAGTCTGTCGCGCCTGTTGCGCCTGGCGCTGCCACCCGATACGGCCCAAGTATCCGGCAGCCCGGGCACACCTTGCGCGCTTGAGAGCGCCACCCGCGCCGAGTACCGGGCCCCCGCAAGGGCGAGTCTGTGCAGGTGGGGCATGCGGAACCTTGGAATACGCAATCTCAACACAACTTTTTTAACGGAGGCGGCCTCTGCCCCGGGAGGTACGCAGTACGCTGCGCACCGCTGGCCGCCGTGATGTAACTACAAGGAGTCCATCGTGTCTAAGCGGACTTTTCAGCCCAATAACCGTCGTCGCGCACGCAAGCACGGCTTCCGCGCCCGCATGCGTACCCGCGCCGGCCGCGCCATCGTTTCCGCGCGCCGCAAGAAGGGCCGCGCAAAGCTGAGCGCGTAAAGCCCTTCAAGCCACTAAAGCCACCGTGCTGCCTTCCTCGCTGAAGCTCGCCACCTCGCGCGATTTTCGTCGCACGATGCGCGGCTCGCGTGCAGGGTCACGCACCCTGGTGGTCCACCTGCGAGCCCGAACCGAGACCGCTATTTACGGCGGGCCCCGGTTCGGGCTCGTGGTGTCTAAGCAGGTGGGCAACGCCGTGACCAGGCACGCGGTCTCCCGCAAACTGCGCGCGATCGCGCGCGCACACGCGGAGTCGCTGCCGCGCGAGTTCGACGTGGTCATTCGCGCGCTGCCAGCCGCGGCAACAGCGACGAGTGCCGAGCTGGATCGCGACTTCGGCCGCGCGCTGGCGAAAGCTCAAAACAAAGCCCGGCACAAGGCAGCGGACACACCGACGCGCACAACGTAGATGGCGTACTACAACTTCGCGGGCGGCGAGATCCCCGCACCCCGCGGACCTGTCGCATCCGCGCTGGTGAAGCTGGTGCGCCTCTACCAAAAGTATCTCTCACCCCTTAAGCTGGGTGGGCCCTGCCGTTTTCTGCCTGTGTGTAGCGCGTACGCGCTGGAGGCCGTCGCAAGGCATGGTGCCGTGAAAGGCACGTGGCTTGCGGCTGCGCGGGTGGCGAAGTGTGGGCCCTGGCATCCGGGCGGCTACGATCCGGTCCCGGGAAGTATCCCGCACGCTGCGGAAACGAACACACGACGAACCGATGAGGAGTAACTGCCGAAAGTGCTGAACTTCATTTATTGGCCGATTTCATGGGTGTTGTGGGCCTACCACAAACTCTTCGGCGCGATTCTCTCACCAGACTCGGGTATGGCCTGGGCGCTGTCCATCATTATGCTCACGGTGACGATCCGTGCACTGTTGGTCAAGCCGATGGTCAACCAGATGCGATCTATGCGCCGGATGCAGGAGATGCAGCCGCGGATGCAGGAGATCCGCACGAAGTACAAAAACGACCAGCAGAAGATGGCCGAGGAGACCCAGAAGCTCTACAAGGAGATGGGCACCAACCCGCTCGCCTCCTGCCTGGTGCCCCTGGTCCAGATGCCGGTGTTCATTGGCCTGTTCCACGTGCTGCGCTCCTTTAACCGCACCGGCACGGGCCCGGGCGCGCTGGGCTTGTCGGTTGAGGAAAACCGCAATATTGCCAACTACGCCTTCTCCCCGGAGGATGTCCGCTCCTTCCTGGACGCCGACATCTTCGGCGTCCCGCTTTCGGCGTACATGTCTATGCCGGAGGACGCATTCGCGGCCTTTACCGGTGTGGATGAGCTCACCCGCGCGCACATTATTGCGGTGTGCCTCCCGCTGGTCATCCTGTCCGCGACGTTTACGCACCTCAACGCCCGCATGTCCATCCAGCGTCAGCAGGCCCGCCGCGCCGCCGGCAAGGTGAACACCCCGCAGGGTGACAACGCGCAGATGATGGACCAGCAGATGCAGATGATGAACAAGATGATGCTGTGGTTCCTCCCGGGCATGATCCTGTTCACCGGCTTCGTGTGGCACGTCGGCCTGCTCTTCTACTCCCTGTCCAACAACATTTGGACCTTCTTCCAGACCCGGATTGTCTACGCCAAGATGGACCAGGAAGAGGAGGAGGAAGAGGCCGCGAAGCGCGAGGCGAAGCGCGCCTCCGCACCTCAGGTCGGTGCTCGTACCGTGGATAAGCGCACGAAGAAGCAGCGCAAGCAGGGCAAGTAGCCCGCTCAAGCCCCAACCCGTCGCCTGTGCAAAGGCGGCGGGTTTTTTGCGTGTGGGGCCCTTGTTGCTTGTCGACGCCACGATTGCCCCAAAGTTTGGCGCATTTACTAGAGTCGGTTGCTAGAGAATTCCCCTTGCCGCGAAGGAGTGCACAGCCGTGTCGGAACCCAGCCCGCAAGCAACCCCAAATGCCGAGCTTATGCGCACCGTCTTTGGTGATCGCGTCGAGTTGGCGCAGGCCTACCACGATTCGCTGGCCACGGTAGCCGCCGAGCGCGGCTTCATCGGCCCCAAGGAAGTGGACCGGCTGTGGGAGCGTCACATCCTCAACTGCGCGGTTGCTGCCGAGGCTTTCGACGAGGGTGCCTCTGTCGCCGACGTTGGCTCTGGCGCGGGCCTGCCCGGCGTCCCGCTCGCCATTGCGCGCCCGGATCTGCAGCTGACCCTGATCGAGCCGCTGCTGAAGCGCTCGACCTACCTCAAGGAAGTGAAGACCGAGCTGGGCCTGGACAACGTGACGGTCGTGCGGGGCCGTGCCGAAGAGCAGAAGCGCGGGCAGTTCGACGCGGTGACCTCGCGCGCGGTCGCGCCCTTGGGCAAGCTCGTCGGCTGGTCGCTGCCGCTGGTGCGGCACGGGGGTGCCATGGTGGCGATGAAGGGGGCGTCGGTAAGCGAAGAGCTCGAGCGCGATGGGGCGCAGATCCGCAAGGCCGGCGGTGTGGACGCGGAGATTTTCCAGGTCGGCGAGGGGTTGCTTGCGCAGCCGACCACCCTGATCCGGATCGTGCGAAAGTAGGGGGAGCATGGACGAGCAAAACTACGACGACACGCCGATCATGGCGGCTGCACAGCGGGCCGCGCAGATGACTTCGGGGCGCAAGACTCTACCGAAGCCGGACCACCCACGGCTGCTTACTATCGCCAACCAGAAGGGCGGGGTGGGCAAGACGACGACGGCGGTGAACATGGCGGCGTCGCTGAGCAAGCAGGGCCTGAAGGTGCTTGTGGTCGACCTGGACCCGCAGGGCAACGCCTCGACTGCGCTCGGCGCCGAGCACACCTCCGGGACCGTGTCCAGCTACGAGATTCTCATCGGCGAGGCCGAGGCGAAAGATGCGGTGCAGGAGAGCCCGAACAACCCGAATCTCTTTTGCATCCCGGCGACGATTGACCTGGCGGGCGCTGAGATCGAGCTGGTGTCCATGGTGCGACGCGAGTACCGCCTGCACGATGCGCTGCGGCGCGGTTTTTTGGATGAGTACGGCTTTGACTACGTGTTCATTGACTGCCCGCCGTCGCTGGGCCTGCTCACGATTAACGCGATGACTGTGGTGGACGAGGTGCTCATCCCGATCCAGTGCGAGTACTACGCGCTGGAGGGAGTCGGCCAGTTGCTGGGCAACATCGGGATGATCCGCGAGCATTTGAACCACAACCTGCATATCTCGGCGATCCTGCTGACAATGTACGACGCGCGCACGAAGCTTGCAGCTGAGGTGGCAGCAGAGGTGCGCGACCAGTTCGGCCAGGTGGTGCTGAACAACGTGATCCCGCGCTCGGTGAAGGTCTCTGAGGCGCCCGGCTATGGGCAGACCGTGATCGAGTACGACCCGGGTTCGCGCGGTGCGCTCGCCTACTTTGACGCGGCGCGCGAGCTGGCGACGCGTGGGGACTACCAGCCGCACGAAACGACCGGGCCGATTGGTGTGAGCCCGGCGGTGTATGCGGAGCTTGATGGCAGTTCAGACAGCGCGGACGAGGGAAACTAAGGAGAAATTCATGGCACAACAACGTAAAGGTGGACTTGGCCGCGGCCTTGCCGCGCTGATCCCGTCCGCCCCCGCATCAACAGATACCACCGGCAAGACCGGCGCGATTGGTAACAACGCCTCCGACATCATTTTCGGAGACAACGCCGGGGCCCGCGATCGTCGCGACGCTGAGCAGGAGCAGGCCGCGCAGGACAAGAAAGATAAAGGTGCGCCGAAGAAGAAGGTCAAGGGTGCCCCGACCTTGGGCGGCACGCCGCGCGGGCCGGTGAAGGGTGCGCCGACGGTGACGGCGGCGAAAGACAACGTGATGCAGCCGGTGCCGGTTGGCGCGCGCTACCAAGAGGTGCCGCTGGGCCAGATCATCCCCAACCCGAAGCAGCCGCGCCAGGTCTTCGACGAGGACGAGCTTGCCGAGCTGGTCCACTCCATCCGCGAGTTCGGCCTGCTGCAGCCGATCGTGGTGCGCGACACCAAGGACGGCTTCGAGCTGATCATGGGCGAGCGCCGCTGGCGCGCCGCCTCCAAGGCGGGACTCAAGCACATCCCGGCGATCGTGCGCGAGACCTCCGATGAGGACATGCTGCGCGACGCGCTGTTGGAGAACATCCACCGCGTCCAGCTCAACCCGCTGGAAGAGGCCGCCGCCTACGAGCAGCTGCTCAAGGAATTCGGGGTGACCCAGGAGCAGCTCGCCGACAAGCTGGGCCGCTCTCGCCCCGTAATCACCAACGCGATCCGCCTGCTTCGTCTGCCGGTTGATGTGCAGCGCCGCGTGGCTGCGGGCGTGCTTTCCGCAGGCCATGCCCGCGCGCTGCTCGGTGTGAAGTTGGACAGCGAGGCAGCGACGTCGGCCGCGCAGAACGAGCTGGCCAACCGCATCGTCGCCGAGGGCTTGAGCGTCCGTGCGACCGAGGAGGCCGTCACGCTGCTGAACAACAACGGCGCGCTTCCCGAGAAGAAGAAACGCGAACCCGTCCCCCAGCCGGAGTACCTCACCAACGCCGCAAACAGCCTCGCGGACGCCTGGGACACCAAGGTCTCGGTGACCATGGGCAAGCGCAAGGGCAAGATCGTCGTCGAGTTCGGCGACAAGGACGACTTCGAGCGCATCATGGGGCTCATCCAGGGCGAAGACTAGCACCATGGCGCTACCCGGGGGACAGCTCGTCGCGCTCGAGGAATCGACGCTCGCACGCGTCCACCCGCGCGCAGCCGACAGCGTCTTCTGGGAGCTGGACCCGGCAGCGACCAGCGAGAACCCCACCTCAGAGCTGGACAAGGGCGCGTGGCTGCTCGCTCGCTGCTACGCGCAGAACCCAATTGGCTTTTCCATCGCCGAGCCCACGACCACCACCGGCGCGCTCGCGACCTGCCTGTTCTGCCCGCCGGAGCACGCCCCGGGCGCTGCCCGCATGCCCACGGCACCCATGAGTAACGACGCATGGGTTGTCACTAGCCTGCACATCGCCACCAGCGCGAAGAATCGCGGCTGGGAAGCAGTGCTTCTCGACGCCACCATCACCGCCGCCACCAGCTCCGGCGCCCAAGCCCTCGAGGTCTTTGGGCTGCGCCCCGACGCCGACGCCGCCGACTCTGCAGTTGCGCGCATCGCCCGCCACGCCGCCTCGATCGGCCTGACCGAGGTGTCCATCCTCGAATCTGCGGGCTTCCGCGTGGTGGCCGACCACCCGGTACTCCCCCGCCTGCGGCTTGCCTTGCCGCCGGCGTTCGACCTCATGGCAGCCCACGAAATCGCCGATCTGCTCGCCGCCGTACCCGCAGGCTAAGTAGATTCACTCATTCAATCAATCAATGCCATCATTTCCGCCAGTGCGGTGCGTGAATGACAATGATGTAAGATAGCTGCATGGCTGCCGCGGATATCCATGAATCAATCGCTCAGGGACAAGGCCTGACCAGGGTGTTCGCGCGCCGCAAATCGGGCGCATTTATTAATGAACGCCGCGTGATTGAAACAATGGCATCGCTCGCTAACACCGACGGCGGCACCCTTTTCATCGGTGTTGATAGCGACGGTTCCATCAGTGGATGCTACCCTTTCCACGGCGAGCGTACCGACCCGGCAGAGCTCGCCATGGCGGTCCGGCGCTATACGAATCCGCCGCTTCACGTGGAGGTGGAGACGGCCACGCTCGACGGCGCTGAGGTCGTCGCGGTGAGTACCGACGCGCATCCGAGCCCCGTCGCCACCACGTGGGGCACCTATCTCGCCCGCCGTCTCAACGGGCAAGGCGTCGCCGAGAGCGTCGGCATGGACCCCACATACCTGTTCACCCGCTACCGCGACGCCAACGGGATCGACTGGGCGCTGCTGCCCGCCGAGGGCGCCACGCCAGCCGACCTCGACCCGGCCGCAGTCCAACACTTCCGTGACCTGGCCGCCGCGCATGGAGGCGATGCGCTGCTTGCCAAGCGCAGCGACGACGGCCTGGTGCGCTCCCTGGGCTTCCGCGACGACTCTCCTACCCCGCTGACCCTCGGCGCCATCGCGCTGTTCGGCCGCGCCGAGGCGATCGCGAAACACCTCCCCTACCACCAGCTAGTGTTCTCGGATCGGCGGCACACCCACCAGACGCATCGGACTTCCGGACCCGTCGCGTCAATCTTGCACGCCCTCAATGAGCAGCGCACAACGCTTGGCCCCGCATTTCCGCTGGCCATCAATGCGCTGACTCACCGCGACTACTTCCAGCCCGGCCCGGTGTATGTGGCCTTAGAGGAGGAACGCTCGACGGTGTCGAGTCCCGGCGGACTGCCCCGCGGCGTGGATGCGCGCGAACTGGCAGCGGGCACACCCACCTACGCGCCGCGCTCGCTCCACCTGGCCACCGCAGTTGCGATGACGGGGCTGACTCGGGCGGCGGGCACGGGTATGCCGGACCTGCGCGAACAGATCGACGCCGCGGGTCTTGAGCCGCTGAGCTTCGCGGGCACGCACGGCCGCGGCGTGACCGTCACCGTGACCCACGCCGGCGCGGCCGTAGACCACGAGCTCAAGGGCAACGAAGCGCTCGTCTTTGGCGCTGTGCAGCGCGCGGGAAGAAACGGCCTGGCCAGCGGCGAGGTCGCCGAGCAGACGGGCCTGAGCCAGCAGCAGGCCTACCGGGCGCTGCGCAAGTGCGTCGACGCCGCGTTGCTCCGCCGCATCGGCACCACCCGCACCACGCGCTACTTCATCAAGTAGCCTAAGCGCGCTCCTCGCGCAGCAGGTCCTGGAAGGAGTAGGTGCCGGTCGGCTGCGTGTCCGACTCCATGAGGTAGAGGCGCTTGACCGCAACGACTATGGCCTCGGCGATCGCGTCGCGCTGCGCCGGATCGGTGAGCACGGCCAGGTCACCCGGGTTGGTGAGGTAGCCGGCGACGACCTCCACCGTGGGCATCTTGGTCATGCGTAGCAATTCCCAGGTGCGCGCGTGGTTGTGGCAGTTCTGCAGCCGGGTGCGCGCGGCGATCTCACGCTGGATGTAGCCGGACAGGGTTTCGCCCGTCATCGACGAGCTGCCGATCTCGCTGCCGAAGTAGAAGGTGGCCACACCGTTGGCCTTCTCGTTCTGGTACTGATCCAGCTGCAGGGAGATGACCAGGTCAGCGCTGAAGCTGTTGGCCAGGTCAGCGCGCGACTTAGTGGAGGGGTTATCGCCGCGGGTGCGGGAAATAATGGTCTCCACCCCGGCGGCGATCATCCGGCCCTCGACGCGTTGCGCCAGGTCCCAGACTATTTCCTCCTCGGTGATCGGCCCGTAGGGGCCCTCAACCGTGAGACCGCGCTCGGTGCCACCCAGTGCCGGGTCGATGACCACACGCTTGCCAGTCAGCTGTGGTCCTGCCTGGCGGACGTGCTCGCGCTCGCGGATCGCGGTGGCGGAGCCGCCTGTGATGCGGCGGCCCAAAAGGCTGAGTGCGTGCAGGGTGTCGGGCCCGCAGGTGCCGTCGTCCTCCAGCCCGGAGTTGAGCTGGTAGGCCACGAGCGCCTCGTGCGTGCGGGCACCGAAGCGCCCGTCGATGCGGTGGGAGTAAAAGCCCAGCTCGTGGAGCTGCGTCTGCAGCTGCACCACGTCATCACCGACGAGCTCCTGGCCCGGTTGGTAGCTCAGGACGCGGTTGCCCAGCTTGTACGAGGCCTGGCGCAGCTCGCGCAGCGTGATGTCGTCGATGTTGCCGGTCGGCATGATGCCGCGCGACTGTTGGAAGGCTTTGATGGTGTCGGCCAACGCCTCGTCGAAAAGCATCTCTTCTTGCGAGAACTTCCGGGAGTTCCAGTCATCCAATGACCCCTCATACTCCGTCAACATGCCGAGGCGCGCGAGCGTGGTGCGGGCCTCAGCAACACGAGCGCTGGAATCGCCGACGCGAAGAGTTGCACGCACTTTTGGCCTTTCTGTGTTGGGGAGCAGGTAAGAGGAGGTCAGCAGACCTAGTTAGCACTATCTTACGTGGGGCGGGCCCGGCTTAGCGAACCCGCGTGCCACGGGCTTAAAGGTGCGTCTGCACCCGCTCAACGATCTCGTTCTTCGGGCGCAGACCGATGAACTCGTCGACCTTCTGGCCGCCCTTGAACACCATGACGGTGGGCATGGACATCACCTGGTACATCATGGCCAGGGTGCGCTCGGCGTCCACGTCAATCTTGGCCACCTTGACCTGGCCGTCGAACTGCTGGGCAACCTCGTCGAGGATGGGAGAAAGCTTCTTGCACGGCCCACACCAGGTGGCCCAAAAGTCCACGATAACCGGGATGTCAGACTCGATGACCTCGGACTTGAACGTCTGCTGGGTGACATCAACTGGTGCGCTCATAAGGTTTTTCGCTCCTCGATACATTCTTTACACGGTTGCCTTCCCACCTTAGTGCCGCGCGCACGATCGCCGGGAGGCGCGACCGTGGAGCGCGGTAACAGATGGGTCACAGGTTGCGTAGAACGCGACCTAGAGCGTGGCGAGGTAGTGCTGCGCGTCAAGCGCTGCGCGGCAGCCAGCGCCCGCGGCGGTAATGGCCTGGCGGTAAATGTTGTCCACCACGTCACCTGCGGCGAAAACGCCAGGCACGCTCGTCGCCGTGGTTGGGGCCTCGACCTGGATGTAGCCGGCCTCGTCCACCGCGACCTGGCCCTCGAGGAAGGCGGAGCGCGGGTCGTGCCCGATGGCGACGAACAGCGCGGTGGCGTCGAGCATCTGCTCCTCGCCGGTGACAGTGTTGCGCAGCTTCAGGCCGCCGACCTTGCCGTCGGCCTCCTGGACCTCTTCGACGACCGTGTTGGTGATGAACTCGATCTTCTCGTTCGCGCGGGCGCGCTCCAGCATGATCTTGGAGGCGCGGAAGTTCTCCGAGCGGTGGATCAGGCTCACCTTGGAGCCGAAGGTGGTGAGGAAGGTGGCCTCCTCCATCGCGGAGTCGCCGCCGCCGACCACGGCGATGTGGTGGTCCTTAAAGAAGAAGCCATCGCAGGTCGCGCAGGTGGACACACCGCGGCCCGTGAGCTGCTCCTCGCCCGGGATGCCCAGGTGGCGCGGGGCGGCACCCGTGGCCAGGATGACAGCGCGGGCACGGTACTCCTCGCCGTCGACGTACACCTTCTTTTCCTCGCCGCTAAAGTCGACGCGCTCGACGAGCTCGGGGCGCAGGTCCGCGCCGAACTTCTCGGCCTGCTCGCGCATATTCGACATCAAATCCGGGCCCATGACGCCCTCGGCGAAGCCCGGGAAGTTCTCAACCTCGGTGGTGTTCATCAGCTCGCCGCCAAACTCGTAACCCTCAAACACCAGGGGCTTAAGCTCGGCGCGCGCCGCGTACAGGGCGGCGGTGTAGCCGGCCGGCCCGGAGCCGACGATGATCACGTCGTGCAACATGTCCGCGGCGGCGGACTCCTCTGCCGGCGCAGCCTTCTCGGAGCTGCCGAGCTTATCGACGTTGACCAGGTTAAAACCGGGGTTGGTCATCTTCTTCCACCTTTATCTCATACGACAGTGCGCTATTTACGGTTCCACAGTGTACTGCCCTACTTCTAGATCCGGTCCATCATCGCTTCCGCCACCACCGAGCGGGCCCGGTAGCGGCGGGACTTCACGGTGCCGGGGCGCACGCCGAGCTCTTCGGCGGCGCGTTCGACGGACATGCCGTGGACGTCGATAAGCAATAGAGCGCGGCGCTGGGCGCGCGGCAACTTGGCCACCTCGTTGCGAAGTGCCATGGCCGAGGCGAGGCCGCGCAGCGGGTCGTGTGACAGGCGAGTGTTGCGCTCGATGCCGAGTTTGTCCTCGTCGTCGATGCTGATTTCGCGGTCTTTGCGCGAGACGCGGCGCTTGTGGTCGATGGCCGTATTGACCGTGGTGCGGTGCAGCCAGGTGGAAAGCTGTGCCTCCCCGCGGTAATTGCGCAGGTTGCGGTAGGCCTTGAGCAGCGCCTCCTGGACGACGTCCTGCGCATCGTGCTCGTTGTGCGAATAGTTGTAGGCCACCCGCAGCAGGTGCGGGCTGTGCTTGCGGACGATGTCTGCAAAGGCGTCCTGCTCGCCGCGGGCGTGCGCGCGCAACAGTTCGCGGTCAGTGCGAAATTGCATGGTTTTCCCCCAAAAACTCCCCCAAGTTCAATGATGTAGGCACAAGTATGCCCGACCCCCGCGGTTCGCGCGCGGGGGCCGGGCAATTTTATTCAGCGTTGGAGGCTTGCCGGATTAGCGCAGCTCGGTGAACCCGATGAGCGAGACCTCCCGCACCTGAATTTCAGCGGACTTCTCGCTCGCCGGCAGGGAGAGGAACACCCCGCGCAGCGGGCCGGAGTCGTCCACGTCCACGCTGTTCTGGCCCGGGTGGAAGGTGCCCTCGGCGAGCGTGGGCAGGGCTTCCGCGGTGAGTGGGCCCTCGTAGTTCACCGGGATGGCGTGGACACTGTACGGACCGCCGTCGGAGGTGGTGTCGATGAGCAGCTGCTCCACGCTGACCTCGCCAGCCGTGGTTGGCGGGGTGAACGCGATGCCGCCGCCGCGGGCGGTGGTCCAGCCGGTGGTGCGGTCTCCGTCCACGGTGGCGGCGGGGCCCTCGGCATCCTTGTCCGGCTTTTCGGTGTCCCCGTCGTTGGCGCTGTCGCCGGTGCCGGGCTCGCCCGCGGGCTGGCCTTGGGCGTCGATAGGCTGCGCGGAAAGCGGGCTGATGATCACGGGCAGGCCGACGTGCTCGGTGGCCTCCTCCTCGATGTGTTGCTCGCCCTGCTGGACGGAGTCGTGCGTGACCGGGGAGTTGGTGTCGTCGCCGGAGAGGAAGCCGATCAGCGAGATCGTCAGCGCGGCGATGAGCACCACTGCCCCCACCGCGATGGCGGACAGCAGCACGGTGGTGACCGTGCCGAGGCGGCGCGAGCCGAAGCCGCCGCGCAGCTCGTCCGGGTCGTCAGTGTCCTCGGCGACGGGCTCGACGTACTCGGCGAAGCCGGAGTCCTCTTCATCCTCGGTCGCACCCGTCGTGGGCTCTGCGGTTGCCTCGGGTGCTGCGTCCAGATCCTCGTCGACGCCAGTCACCTCCTCGCCCGGTGCGGGCAGATTCGCCTCCTTGCGGAGTGCCACTTCGAGATCGTGGAAGTCGCTGTCTTCGATGGCGTCGGCGTCGACAAGCGCGCGGGTGCGCTTCGTGATGCCCTCGAGCGCGTCCGAGTTGACGTTGGTGGTGAGCAGCTGCAGCGCGGAGGCGAAGGCGTCGGCGTCGGCGGGGCCGGAGGCATCCGGCAGAATGGCCGGGAAGGCGAGGCGGACGTGGCCGTCGGTATCCACGCGCAGGCGCTGGCGGTTGTCTAGGCCGAGCGGGATGCCGGCCTCGTGCGCGGCGGCGAGCGCCCCGGCGAGCGGGGCGAGCGCGTTGGCGACGGCCTCGGTGTGCAGCGTCTGGCCGCTCTCCGCGACCGCCTTGACCGAGGAGCCCTCGATCCAGTCCGCGACGATGAGCGAGCCGGTGCGGTACGAGAGGATCTCGATGTTGTCGGCCACGGCCGGGTGGTGCAGGTTGGCCAGCTTGCGGGTGCGGCGCGCCACGCCCGCTGCCTGGAGCGCGGCCTCGCGCGGGGTGGCCGGCGCCATGGGCGCGGCACCGGTGGTGTCCACAAACGTCAGCGCGACCGGTGCGCCGGTGGCCACTTCGCGGGCTTGCCAGAAGCGGGCCCCGGTGGTGGCGCCGTGGTCGCGGATGAGACGGAAGCGTCCGTCGGAGACACTGGCGCCCGGCACCAGGCGCGGGCCGCGGACCACACCGGCGGACATCGGCGGCGGGACCGGGTTGGCGTTGAAGGTGTCGGAGGCGAGGAATTGCGTGGACATGTCGCGCGGGTCGACCTCGCCGACCTCGATGGCGGCCTCGTCGTCCGGGGTGATGAAGCGGGACAGGCCCGGGATGCGCGCCAGCGCGCGGCCGAGGTTCTGCACCTCGGGAAGCTTGGAGCGCGACAGGACCAGGCCGGTGACGATGACGAAGATGATGCCAAGGATCATCACTTCGATGAGGAAGCCGAGCGAGGGCAGCCCGATCAGGCGGCCGAGTGCGCCCGGGATGTCCACACCCGCGAGATCGCGCACGAGCCAGCGCAGCAGGTAGGTCGCCGCGATGCCGACGAGTGCGGCGGCGAACGCCCAGATGGAGGTGCGCATGACGGTGGCGGCCTGCAGGGTGCCGAGCTTGCGGCGCAGCAGGAAGGCACCGATGAGCGCGCCGGCGATGAAGCCGAAGCCGTTGGCCGCGCCGAGTAGCACGACCACGGACTGGGTGGAGTCGGCCACCATGGGCGCGAGGTAGCTCAGCACGATCTTGGTGGCGGTGATACCGGCGATGATCATCGTCGGCGTCCACGCCTCCTCGCGCGCGTAGAAGACACGCAGGTGCAGCATGACGAGCGCGTACGGGATGAGCGTGAACGCGGAGAAGCTGATCGTCAGGCCGAGGATGCGGGCGGTGTCGCCGTCGAAGTTGCCGTAGGCAAACAGCGCGTGCCCGATGTCGGGGCCGAGCGCCGTCATGAACACGATGATCGGGATCAGCGCGATAAACGTCAGCTTGGTGCCGAGCGTGAGGTCGCGGACCACGGCCTCGTCGTCGCCGTCGGCGGCGTTGCGCGACAGTCGCGGCATGATCGCGGTGAGCAGCGTGACGCCGATGATGCCGTAGGGCACCTGCAGCAGCATCCAGTGCTGCTGGTAGATGATCGGGGCGGCCTCGCTCGCCGTCGAGGCGATACGCGTGGTGACGATGTAGCCGGCCTGGCTGATCGCCACATACGTGATAATCGCCAGCGCCATCCCGCCGAACTGCTTGAGGCGCTCATCGATGCCCCACAGCGGCCGCAGATCAATGCGCAGCTTGCGCAGCGCGGGCACCATGATCAGGCACTGCACCACCACACCGAGGGTCGTGCCCAGGCCGAGCAGCGCCACGTGCGGATTGCTTATCGACGCTGGCGCCGCCGGATGCAAGTGCCCCGGCACCAACATGTAGAGCAGGAGCACCGCGATAGAAACGACATTGTTGGCCACCGGAGCCCAGGCTCCTGGCCGGAAGTGTTCCTTGGTGTTCAGGATCGCCATGAAGAGCGAGAACATGCCGTAGAAGAAGATCTGCGGCAGCACCAGGTAGGCGAACGAGGTCGCCTGGACCACGTTGACCTTGCCCGCGTCGTTGAGGAAGAGCCTGGTCAGCCACGGGGCGGCAAGTACCGCGATGACGGAGACGACAGCCATGAGCGTAAACGTCAGCGTAAACAGCTGCCGGATGAACCGGGCGCCGTGGTCCTCGTCCTCTTTTTCCGCGCGCACGAGCACCGGCACCACGAGGGCGGTGAGCACGGAGCCGAGCACGATCTCGGTAATGATGTTGGGCAGCGTGTTCGCCGTGTTGAAGGCCGATGCCACCGCCGGGCCGAGTGCGGCGCCGATGAGCACGGTGCGGATGAACCCGGTGATGCGCGAGATGAGCGTGGCCACTGCCATGGAGCCGGTGGCGCGCACGACCGAGGCGTTGGAGGTGCCCTCCTCCCCCGCTTCTTCCGTATCGGTCTCGCGGGTGACGGTCGCGACGGCAGCGGCCTGCGTGGCGGGTGCCGCCTGCTCGGCGGCGGCCGGCTCGGGTGCGTCGACAGCCTGGATGGTGTCGGTGGTCTCCGCCTTCGTCGGTGCGTCGCTGCCCTTCGCGCCGGCTGTTTTTGCCGGCGCCGTGCGCTCGCCCTTGGGGCTGGTGGTCAGCATCGACTTGTCGGGCTGCTCCGGGTTTTCCGCGGGGCCTTGCAGCTTGGCCGGTGGCTTGGGCACCGGTGCCGGCGGGGCGGGGGTGACTATGCGACGTCGCAAGCCAGCCGCGTGCGCCGCGTCATCCTGCTGTGTCACGGAAGCTTCTCCAATCAGGTGTGGTGGTCTGTACCGAAGTGTCTTAGGGTGCAGCTGCACTTGGCGGGTCGGCACCAGTCTCGGTCGCGGCCCCTCGCGCGGCGGCACCGCGGCGGCGCTGGCGCCAGATCGCGAAGAAGACGAAGGCGGCGATCAGCGCCGCCATCGCGGGCAGAAGGACGGAGCCGCGGATGGCCATCGCTGCGGTGCGCACGGTGATGTCCACCGGCTGCGACATGGCTGCGCCGTGCGGGCCGGCGAGGAAGAGCTGCAGCTTGGTTTCCTTGCTCTCCTCCGGAAGGTCCGCCGTCATCTGGACGGTGACGGAGCCGCGAGCTGGGATCCGCATCTCGGCAGGGACGTTGAGGCGCGCCCCCTCGGGCCCGCGGTACTGGATGGAGGTGCGCACCGGCAACGGCATGCCGTTCTGCGCGACGATCAAAAGCGGGCTCGACGGCGAGGTCCGCGTGTAGACGTTGCCGGGCGGGATGAGCGCCACCGAGTTGCGCAGCTCGGTGAGCGTGTCGCGCGAGCCGGCAAGCGTCCGGCTGGTGGTGGATACCGCGTCCGCGTAGCCGTGCAGCGAGCGGCGCTGGCCGGGGCTCAGCGCGGTGATGAGGTCGCGCCGCAGCGGTAGCGTGTAGCCGTAGCGGGTCAGCGCGATGGAGGGGTCGGGGGTAAGGAGCGCGGTGAGGTCGTTGATGAAGCGGGCCTGCTGGGTCGCCGCGAGGATTTCCGAATCGGCGTAGGTGCCAGGGTCGGAATAGGGACTGCCGATCGTCTGGGCCGGCGGCACGACCGTATCCGCGGGCGGCTCCAGGTAGCGCGTAAGCGACAGCGGTGCTGCCCCGCCGTGGGTGACCAGGTCGGAGACTGTGCCGAGCAGCGTGGCGGCGCTGTCGGCGTCCCACGTCGCCGGGGGGTTGACAAAGACGGGTTCGGTGTCGGGCTGGTCCTCGAAGGCCCACGCCTGCTGCGCGGCGAGCCGAATCGCGCTCGCCGCGTTGGTAGCGCGGGACGCGGCGGAATCCTGTGTTGCGTCGAAGCGGGTGAACTCGGGCGCGTATGTCGCCGTGATTGGATTCGGCCCCACCGAGGCGAGCACCGAGGCGAGCGAAGATTGGTAGCCCACCGCAAGCACGTTGGGCGCGGACCACGCGAAGCGCTGTGCGTCTGCCGATGTTTCACGTGAAACATCGGGATCCGTCTGGATCGTATTGGCGGGGAGCAGGACTCGCACGGTCGTCTCCGGCCGTGGCGCGGCGGCGGTGCGCGCGGAGCCGGGGGTGCGCACATCAAGGTTGCTCTGGGAGGTGTTCTCCCTCGACGTGGTCTCCTCCGTCGCTGCCTGGTCGAGTTCCCACGCCGCCTGCATCCCGCTTTCAGGCACGGTCGAGTGCGCGTGGTCGGCCCACCCCAGTGCCGGGGCGGTCGCGTGCTCGATCGCGTTGCCCGCGACGACGACGTTGTGCATGCCGGGGGTGCCAAGCACCCGTTCCAGGACGAAAGGGCCGCGCTCGACGGTCTCCCGGATCAACCAGGGATCCCCCGTGCGTGCTACCGCGTCTAAGTCCGCGTTGGCCCACGGGAGGGCGACGGTGCAGCCGGTTCGCGCGATCTCGCGCAGCGTCTCTAAGAATCTGGCCGCGTCCTGCGCGCCGGTCCCGGGGGTGCCGTCGGTATCGTTCGCGGCGCTGCCCCAGCTGTCGCGCAGGCGCTGGGGCTCTTTGACGACGGGCGCGCGCTCGGTATCCACCGCGTACCCGTCAGCCATGCGGTCGACGGTGTCGACGAGCGCTGGGTCGATCGCGGCGCACGTCGCCTCGCGCACCTGCGGGGTGTCGAGCGCCTCGAGGTAGGCGGTGGCCAGCCGGTCGAGGCGGCCGCCAGGTTTAAGTTGGTCGGCAAGCCGCTCGGACTGCAACAGCAGCTGCGGGTCCTCGGGGGCCTCGCCGGTCTCCCCCGGCATCAGGTCGACGGGGGCGGAGATCGGGTAGAGCGCGCTGAGCGCGCCCGGACGTGCGCCGTCGGCGAGCCCGCGGACCGTCAGGTGGAAGCGTTCGGAGTCGAGGGGGGTGCCCGTGGCGTCGAGAAGCGAAAGGGCGAGCGGGTAGCTGCCGATGTCGCCCATGGCGAGCGCGTCGGTGTCGAAGTCGAGCTCCAGCTCGGTGGACTCGCCGGGCGCGAGCGCTTGCACCGTCTGGGCCTGGCCGATGAGCCCGTAGTCGGCGAGCGAGGCGATGGTGGCCATGCGCTGGTCGGTGACCGAGCCGGTGAGCGGGCCGCGGCGGGGCACGAGCTGGAGGCCCTCGAGCGGGGCGTCGGAGGTGTTGCGAACGCGAAGTTTCACGTGAAACGGATCGTGCGCGCGGATCGACTCCGGCAGCTCGATCGCCTCGATGGTGGCGCGCTCGCCCTCGCCCACGCGCACGTTGGGGTTGACCCACTGCGCGGCGACCTCGGGGTTGTCCGGGTTGGTGGGCACCGGCAGGGTGTCGGCGGCCACAGGCTGCGCGCCCGCCGCGAGTGCCAACCCCGCAACCGCGAAGGTGGGCAGCGCCGCGCCTGCGGGCCCCCTCATCGCGGAGTGGCCCTTCCGGCCTCGGCCTCCGCCCGCGCCAGGTTGGGCATCTTGTCATAGGCCACGCGCGCCAGCTTGCGCTCATCCGCGTACGCGAGGCGCTCGATCAGTTCGCTCATGGGCACCCACGTGACCTCGGTGACCTCCGGGTCCTCGTCGTTGAGGATGCCGTCGACGTAGCGCAGCAGGTTGTGGTGCACGGTCTTGTGGATGCGCACCCCGTCGGAGACGAACCAGTAGTCGATGGTGCCGAGGGTGTCGAAGGCCTCGCCGGTAATGCCGGTCTCCTCCCACACCTCGCGCTCCGCGGTCCGCCACTGGTGCTCCCCGTCTTCCACGTGCCCCTTCGGCATGGACCACAGCAGGCGGCGGCGCCGATCGAGCCGCCCAATCAGGGCGACGTAGATCTGCGACATGTCCACCTTATTGTTCTCCGGGTTGACCGCCTCGGCCATCCCGGAGACCACCAGGCCGCCGGCCGAGGTCTCGTCCCGCGTTTCCATCCCCGACTGTGAGCGGTGGCTGTACTGCGACTGGCGACGGTTACTCCCCTGCCCGCGCCCGCGCTTCCGCCTTGCCGGGTGCTTGCCCGACTGGTTGCGGTTGTTGCTGCCGCTTTTTGCTCCGGAGCGGTTGCGGTTGCGACGGCGCTTGCCGCCTTGGCCGCCGCGGCCCTCCCCCGCCTCGCTCGCGCCGTGGCTGGAGTGCTGGTTGTGCTGTTCCTTATTCTGGCCCTGCTGGTTCTGGTTGCTGTGGTTGCTGTGGTTGCTGCCCGACCGGTTGCCGCGCCCGCGCCTGCGACGGCGGCGTCGCTTCGGCCGCTGCTGGCCCCCACCGGCACCATTCTCCCCGCCGACGCCGCCCTTTTCGCGCGCGCCAGCACCGCCGACGCTGTTGGAGCTGCCGGCGGTGCGGTTGGGCCGTGTGTTGTCAGTCATCCGCCTTATCGTATCCGTCCCAGCGCCGGTTGTGGTATTTCACAACGCCCTTCCTCTCCTTTGACGTGTCCGGGTAACGTGAGCATGGTGACTACGCCGAAATCTTCTTCGCCCCTGTTCGACCTCCCCGACGCGGACGACCCCAATGCGGTCGCCGTGCTGATGGCGCGCGCGCAGCGAGGCGTCATGGAGCTCGCCGACTTCCTCACCCCGCTGGCGCAGTGTTTCGCGGAGCGCAGCGAGACCTTATATATGGTCGGCGGTCCGGTGCGCGATGCGATGCTGGGCAAGCTCGGCCACGACCTCGACTTCACCACCTCCGCGCGCCCGGAGGTGACCCAGGAGATCCTTGATGCCTGGGGCGAGAAGACCTGGGACGCGGGCATCGAGTTCGGCACCGTCGCCGCGGTCAAGCAGGGGAAACAGGTCGAGATCACCACCTTCCGCGCCGATTTGTACGACGGCGTGACCCGCAACCCGGAGGTCACCTTCGGCGACACGCTCGAAGGCGACCTGATCCGCCGCGACTTCGCCTGCAATGCGATGGCGATCGAGCTTTCGCTTGTCGACGGCGCGTTGGCCCCCACCTTCCACGACCCCGTCGGCGGACTCGAGGATCTGCTCGCGCGCCGCCTGGATACGCCCCAGGCTCCGGAAGTGTCGTTCCGGGACGACCCGCTGCGCATGCTGCGGGCCGCCCGTTTTGTCTCCCAGCTTGGCTTCGAGGTTGCGCCGCGCGTCTTCGAGGCGATGCGGGAGATGGCCGAGGAGATCAACCGGATCACGGTGGAGCGCGTACAGGCCGAGCTGGACAAGCTCATGCTCGGCGCACGCCCCTGGGAGGGCATCGACGTGCTGGTGAAGACCGGCCTGGCCGGCGAGATTCTGCCGGAGATTCCTGCCCTGCAGTTGGAGCAGGATGAGCACATGCAGCACAAGGACGTGTACTGGCACTCGCTGACCGTGTTGCGCCAGGCCACCGAGCTGGAGGACGAGGGCCCGGACCTCAAGCTGCGCTGGGCGGCGCTTCTACACGACATCGGCAAGCCGGACACCCGCGCGGTGAAGCCGGGCGGCGGCGTGAGCTTCCACCACCACGAGGTGGTCGGGGCGAAGATGACGCGCAAGCGCATGCGCAAGCTGAAGTACCCCAAGCACGTGACCGAGGACGTCGGCCAGCTCGTCTTCCTGCACATGCGCTTCCATGGCTTCGGCGAGGGTCAGTGGACGGACTCCGCCGTGCGTCGCTATGTGACGGACGCAGGCGAGCTCCTCCCCCGCTTACACAAGCTTGTGCGCGCCGATTGCACCACCAGGAATCCAAAGAAGGCGCGCAGGCTCCAGCGCACCTACGATCACTTGGAGGAGCGCATCGCCGACATCGCGGCCAAGGAGGACTTGGCCCGGGTGCGCCCCGACTTGGACGGGAACGAAATAATGCAGATTCTCGGGCTCGAACCGGGCCCGGAGGTGGGGAAAGCATGGAAATACATGAAGGAATTGCGGCTCGAGCGCGGCGAGCTCGAGCGCGACGAAGCAATCGCGGAGCTGAAGAAGTGGTGGGAGGCGCAGCATGGCTGATCGCCTAATCCCAGGTGATCGCGGCCTGGGATCGCTCAAGCCTGGCAAGCTGTTGGTGGCCAACCCTGAGCTCAAGGAGCCGTTGGTCGAGCGCTCCGTGTTCTTGGTCCTGGACATTTACCCGCAGGACAACGAGGTAGAGGCGCTTATGCTGCACCTGCCGATGAAGAAGAAGGTCAACGACCACTACGACGGATGGGACAATTTTCTCACCGGCGACAGCGCGTACTTCCGTGTCGGCGGCCTCGCGGAGGTCTCCTCGGCGCGTTTCGTCGGCGTGCCCAAGGATGGCATCGACCCGAGCGCGCACCTGCACATGAACCCGCTGACGGACAAGCTCGCGGTCTTGCACGGATCGAAGGAGCCGGAGCGGCTGATGCGCGACGTCGAGGACGCGCGCATGTACATCGGTGTGACCTACTTCGACCTAGCGATGCTCCGCGATGACCTCGGCACGGGCCAGTGGCTGCTTGCCGACGCCCTGCCGGAGGACGTCCTCTGCCCCATCGACGGCGACCTGTGGAGCGACGTCATGCGCCGCGAACCCGTACGCTGGCAGGCCAACCCCGAGAATTCGGAGTAGGTGAGCGTGACTGTTTCACGTGAAACATTGGAGGAAATTCGCGGCGGCATCAGCGACATGTGGCTCGTTGGGCTGGGGCTGATTCCGCTCGGCCTTGCCTTCGGACTGCTCATGACCCAGGCAGGATACGCCTGGTGGTGGACGCCGATCTTTTCAATCGTGATCTACGCCGGCTCGATGGAGTTCCTGGCTATCAACATGGTCGCCTCCGGCATCGGTCCGCTCTCCGCGGCGATCACCGGCTTCATGGTGAACTTCCGCCACATCTTCTACGGACTCACCTACCCGCGCCACAGGATCCGCTCCTGGTGGGGCCGCCGCTACTCGGCTTACGCGCTTACCGACGAGTCCTACGCCGTCGTCTCAGCCCGCGGGCCCAACGCGCCAGTGACCGGCACCCGGCTTTTGACCATCCAGGTGGTCTGTCAGCTGCTCTGGGTCGTCCCGGGCATCATCGGTGCGCTCGCTGGGCAGATCTTTCCTTCCTCGGTGCAGGGCATGGAGTTCGCGCTCAACGCCCTCTTTATTGTCTTGGCCTACGAGGCATTCAAATCCTCGCGCGACCTCGGAGCGGTCGTGATCGCGGCTGGCATGGGTGTGCTTGCCTTTGTGCTGGCGCCCTCCTCCATGCTCATGGTCGCACTCATCGCCTACTTCCTCCTGTTGCTCGTGCGCTACTGGGTGCCGACACTAGATAAGAAACTCACGTGGAGGTTGCGTTAATGGGACTGCCCGCAGGCGTAACCCCCGCGATGGTGTGGGCGGTACTCATCCCGGTGTGTATCGTCACAGTGGCGTTAAGGGCCCTACCCTACTCCTTCCTTAAGCTGCTCAAAGGGAGCCCGTTTATCGAGTTTCTCGGCGTCTACATGCCCGTCGGGGTGATGACCGTGCTCGTTGTCTACACCATCGGCGGAGCGACCGACTCCCCCGGTGGCGTTGCGGCCGCGCTCATCGCGGGCGCACTGACGCTTGGGCTCCACGCTTGGCGACGCGCACCCGGCCTCTCCATCTTCACCGGCACCCTCGTGTACATGGCCTTGGTGAACCTGGTTTTCTAAACGTGCGCTGGCCTGGAGCTTTGGCGTGCATGACTGCCGCGGGTGGAAAATACTAAAAAGTAGCGCTACTCTGGCATCACTGCCCGCATAGTTGGCACGTGTCAATCGAGCTTCACAAGTACAGAAGGAGACAACATGAAGCGCATTCTTGCCGCCGGTCTCGCTGGCGTGACCGCACTCTCACTCGCAGTCGCACCCGCACAGGCAGCGGAAGGAAACAGCGACTTTATCGACGGTGTTCGCGAGAAGGCTAAAGATTCCGAGTTGATTGACGGCATTCGCGACGCCGCTGAAGGCCCGAAAGGTGTCGTGGAGGGCGCGCTCGAGGGTGCTGAGGAAGGTGCCCGACAGGGCATTGAGAAGCGGAAGCTGGACAAGAAGCTCGAAGAAGACGGGTACGGTGCTGCCCCGCAAACCGATGGTGCCAAGGACATGATGGTTGGCTCCGTCGAGCGCGGCTCCAGCGCGGACCAGGCGTACAAGGCGTCGCAGGCGGGCTGGATCCTGACCTGGCTCGCAGTCGCTGCTGCTGGCATCGGCGCAGTTGGCTTCGTCGCCAACCAGGCTGGCCTGCTGCCGAACATGCCGAACCTGCCGTTCTAAGGCATCGGGTTTTTCGGAACTTCCCCACTTCTCGCACTTGCGGGGGTGGGGAATTTTTGTGTTCGGACTCTTGCTCTAGCGGCGGTAGCGCCGGCTTTCCTCTTCGTAGGGCCGTGAAGTAAATCCCTGTGTGAAACAAATTTCTCAAAGTTCCGCTGAGAATTCGGGGTTCACGATATGCTGTGGGCATTGCCATACACTTGGCATCTAACTTCAACACCACTAGGAGATTCCAATGAAGCGTATTGCCGCAGCGTCCCTGGCCGCAGTTACTGCTCTGTCCCTGGCAGCAGCACCCGCACAGGCACTCAAGGGGTACGGCTACGATTCTTCCTCGAAAGTGACGGACGTCGAGCTTGGCGCCTACGCGGGGTACGCAGGTCTCGCCGAATTTACTGAGGAGGGTAAGGGGGTGTCGAAGCCTTACAAGAAGTCCTCTGACTCCGGGGTTCTTGATTCGAGCAAGGGCGACAATGGCACGTACCTCAACGGTGGCCTGACCTCCTCTGGAAAGAATGATGCGAACCAGGGCTACCCGCTTGGCACG
>NZ_KV817978.1:55416-67115 GCF_001814825.1 Corynebacterium sp. HMSC071B10
GGGCTACCCGCTTGGCACGACCTACGACATCCTCGTTGGCACCGGCATTGCGGTCGCAGTCCTTGCGGTTCTCGGTGGCGTGGCTGCGTCTGGCGTCATCCCGGGCGTGACCCTTCCGAACCTGCCGTTCTAGGGCTACGCGCTTTTCAGATTTTCCCCACTTCTCGCGCATGCGAGGGTGGGGATGCGTGTTTCTGGGAGCAGTTCTTTAGTTCGATTGGTTTTCGGAACGGGATTTCTCGCTTGCCACTCTTGTGTAATGGAATCTGCCGGAACCTGAGCCCACGGGCGGTTCCTAGCTTTGCTGCCTTCGAGTTGTGAAATACATCAGCAGTCTAGAAGTTAATTTCCAATACGGTGGACGAGGGGTGGAGTCCACTGTACTCTGTGTGCATTGCCATACACTTGGCATCAAACTTCAACACCCATAGGAGATTCCAATGAAGCGCATTGCCGCAGCATCCCTCGCCGCAGTCACCGCTGTGTCCCTGGCAGCAGCACCCGCACAGGCTCTTCCAGCCGCCAATCACGATTCCTCGTCGAAGGTGACGGATGAAGAGCTGGGTCTCTATGCTGGAGCCGCCGTCATCGCAGAAGCCCTCGAAGAAGGCCGTGGTTTTTCCAAGCCGTACGCGCAGTCCTCTGAGGATAAAGTGTTCAAGTCGAGCAGCGAAGCCAACAAAGACAGCAAGACCAGCCCTCTCACGTCTTCTCTTAGGAACGATGCGAACCAGGGCTACCCGCTTGGCACGACCTACGACATTCTCGTTGGTACCGGCATTGCTGTCGCAGTCCTCGCGGTCCTCGGCGGCGTGGCTGCGTCTGGCGTCATCCCGGGCGTGACCCTCCCGAACCTGCCGTTCTAGGGCAACGCGCTTTTCAGATCTTCCCCACTTCTCGCACTTGCGAGGGTGGGGATTTTCCCTTTAAACAGGGCTTATATAATCCGTTATCAATATGTGACATGAAACACGTAGAAGAAAGTGCTCGCCCTACGTAACGTATCGTCTACACACTTCGATGTGATGAATAGTAAGCAGTTGCCAACCACTAGGCAGGCAAAAGCTTGCAGGCCTTAAGTCTTCGGCTTTAGGTTTGAACCCACTCGAGGTGCAATACGGTATCTCGAACCCAATTAGAGAGGATTCCCTCATGAAGCGCACCGCTACCGCTGCAATCGCAGTCGCAACCGCCCTGTCCCTCGCCGTCGTTCCGGCTTACGCAGAGGACGCCAAGGACCCGGGCAAGGACGACACCAACGCTAGCTCCCAGGACAACCAGGGCAGCTCCTCTAAGGACGGCAAGCAGGGCGACAAGCAGGACGGCAAGAAGGTCAGCTCCTCCGACATCTCTGACGAGGATGCGCAGAAGTACTACAAGGAGAACAAGGGCAAGGCCACCGGCCTCGCCAAGCCGAAGGAGGGCAAGGAGGACGAGGACGTCAGCTCCGCACTGCTGTCCTCCATCAAGAGCGACGCTTCCAACGGCTGGGAGCCGGGCAAGACCGCGAACATCCTCCTCGGCACCGGCATCGGCGCTCTCGTGCTCGGCATCCTCGCTGTCGTTGCTGGCGGCGGCGCAATCCCGGGTCTGGGCAACATCAAGCTCCCGTTCTAAGTCCTTCACCCACGCCTAAGGTCCATTAGAGCCTTAGGCGTCAAGTGCCGAAGAACTACGGCAAGACGTCAATGAAGGCCCCTGCGAAATCTTTTCGCAGGGGCCTTCAGTCTTGCCATCACGCCTGAAGCGCTACCCAATCTCGGGGAACTTGACCTTCGCTTCTCCCCACAGGTCCTCAAACTCCATGCGAGTGAGTTTCACGGCAGTAATGCCTTCGATGGCGCCGTAAGAGTCCGGGTGCGGCACGGCGGGCATTGGTTCGTTCGCCTGGCCGATCACGCGGCCGTCGACAAACACGCCCGTAATCGTCTCCTCCGGGTCTAGCTCAATCATGCGGACCATCGTGCAGCGCTCGCTATTGATTTCTTCCAACTCCGCGATGTTGAGGAGCTCTCCGCCGAGCTCCGGCACCTGGTAGTGGATGCGCACGTAATGTTTCACGTGAAACGTCTCCTTCTTACTTTGCGTCGCTGTAATCTTCACCAGCGTAGCGCGACACGTATGTAGAGCAGACCATGAGCTGAACCATGTGGTAGACCATCAGCGGAATGATGACCGCACCGAGCGTCGCGCCGCCGAACATGACCGACGCCATCGGCAAACCGGTCGCGAGCGACTTCTGGGTGCCGCACTGCTGGATTGCCACCGTGTCCGCGCGGTTGAACCCAATCTTGCTCGGCACCACGCGCGTCAGCCAGAGCATCACGAGCACGAGCGCAGCGGAGAAGACGATGAGGAAGAGGATCTCCCACAGCGGCAGCTCCTCCCACACGCCGGCAACGACGCCCGTGGAGAAGGCGGAGTAGACCACCATCCATATCGAACCGCGGTCCACAATCTTCGTCGCCTTGGATGTGGCCACCTCGCGGACGCGGGCCGAGAGATTGTGCGCGATCTGTCCCAAGAGGAAAGGCAGGAGGAGTTGGATGGCGATGTTGAGGAACACGGAGGCGTCGATAAGCAAGCCCTCCCCTGAACCCATGAGCAACATGACGAGCACCGGGGTGGCGACGACACCGACGAGCGAGGAGAGGCTTGCGGCCACGACCGCACCGCTGAGGTTGCCGCGCGCGATGCCCGTGAGCGCGACGGAGGATTGGACTGTCGACGGCACGAGCGTCATGTACAGGATGCCCTGATAGAGCTCCGTGGAGATGATGACGGTGAGCGGGCGGAGGGCGAGGCCGATCAGCGGGTAGATCAGGAAGGTGCAACAGAGGATCGCGGCGTGCAGGCGCCAGTGGGTCAGGCCGCGCAGTGCCTCGCGGGTGGACAGGCGCGCGCCGTAGAGGAAGAAGAGCAAGGCGATCGCGAGCTTGACTGCCACCGCGAAGGCGTCGGCAAAGCTGCCGCGGGCGGGGATGAGAAAAGCAAGTATCGCCGCGACGATGATGCCCGCAACCAGCGGATCTAATCGTTTCAGGAAAGAAGGCATGGTTGCAGTCTAGGCTGGTGGCATGAACTTAGGCGAGCAAATCCAACTGAGAGACCTCAAGATCCGCAACCGCATCTGGCTGCCGCCAATGTGCCAATATCAGGCTCGCGGGCGCGATGGAATGCCCGGCATGTGGCACGCGGTGCACTATGGGGCGCGCGCCGCCGGCGGGTTCGGCCTCTTGATCGCCGAAGCGTCTGGCGTGGTGCCCGAGGGGCGGATCTCCCCGTTTTGCACCGGGATCTGGAGCGCGGAGCACGCCCGCGCGTGGGCACCGATCGTGGAGTTTGCGCACCAGATGGGCGCGGCGATGGGCATCCAACTGAACCACGCCGGGCGCAAGGCGTCGACGTACCCAATGCTGCCCGACAACGCCGGCCGCGGCACCATCCCCGTCGCGGAGGGCGGCTGGGAAACTGTTGGTCCCAGCGCCATCGCTGCCGACCGTCAGGCCGCACCGCGCGCCATGACGCTCGAAGAGGTGCGTGCTGTGCCGGGGCAGTTTGCCGACGCGGCGCGGCACGCTGTCGACGCTGGGTTTGACTGTGTGGAGATCCACGGCGCGCACGGCTACCTCCTCCACCAGTTCCCCTCCCCCATGTCCAATCAGCGCGACGACGAGTACGGCGGCGACTTCGAGGGCCGCACGCGCTTGCTGCTCGAGGTGGTCGAGGCTGTCCGCGCCGCGATCCCTGAAGGCATGCCGCTTCTGGTCCGCCTGTCTGCGACCGATTGGGTCGAGCCAGAAGGCTGGCGCGCGGAGGACTCGGAGCGGCTCGCTCCCCTGCTTCGCGACGCTGGCGTGGATCTTATCGACGTTTCCACCGGAGGCAACGTCAGCGCCGACATCCCCGTCGGTCTCGGTTACCAGGTCGACTTCGCTCGCCGCGTGCGTGAGGCCGGCGGGCTGCCCACCGCTGCCGTCGGTTTGCTCCTCTCTGCCACCCAGGCGCAGGAAGTGCTTGACTCGGGTGCGGCCGACGCCGTCCTGATCGGCCGGGCTGCGCTGCGCAATTCGGAGTGGGCGATCGACGCGCTCGAGGAGCTCGGCGCGACCGAAGACGAACTACCGTGGCCTGACTCGTACTTCCGCGGGTGGAAGGGCGTGCAGCGGCGCGCGTAGGTGATCGTGCGGTTGCGCCCGTAGGTGCGCAAGCGAAAAGCCCCAACGGTGTTGCATCGTTGGGGCTTCTTCTTTGGAGTGTGAGCTCGCTGGTGTTAGCTCTCCGGGTTGGACACGATGAGCTGGTCCCCGGTCTCCTCCAGCGCGGCGGTAGTCAGCGGGTTGAGCGAAGGGCCGGACACGACTTCACCGCTGGCGGTATTGAACACCGAGCCGTGGGCGGTGCAGCGGACGTTCTCGTCGTCGACCACGGTGATTTTCTGCTGCTGGTGCGGGCAAACCGCAGAGTAGGCGACGTACTCGCCGGGGTTCGGCTGGGCGATGATGAAGCGGTCCAAAATGACCGCGCTACCGACGGGCACAGCGGTCTTGGCCACCTCCTCGCTGGGCGGCTCGCCGCAGGCAGCGAGGAAGGCGCCGGCGAAGGTGGTGGCGGTACCGAGGAGGAACAGGCGTCGTGAACAAGTCATGCCTTGATCGTAGCCTGTTTCATCGATCGAACGTAGGACTCTAGCTCCGCCTTCAGCGCCTCCATGTCGGTGATGCGCGCCGGGTTCGGGTGCGTGTGCTCCGTGTACTTGGCAATGATGTTGGCAATCGCCGAGCCCGTGATCGCGCCGGTGGCGCCCGCCGCGATCGCGTCGGCCACGTGCTGCGGGGTCGAGATACCGAAGCCGAGGAGCACCGGGGCACCGCCGTAGGAGCGCACGTTGTCCACCACCTCGCGCAGGCCCTCGACGGACGCGGCCTTCTCCGCACCCGTCACACCGTCGCGGGAGATGGCGTAGATGTAGCCGCGGGACTGCGCCGCCACGCCCTCGAGGGTCGCCGGTGAGGCCTTGGCCGGGGCGATGTAGATCGGGTCGATGCCCGCCTCGAGCGCGGCTGCGCTGAAGGGAGCGGACTCGCGCACCGGGACGTCGGGAAGCAGGACACTGTCCGCGCCGGCGTCGTGGAAGGCGGCGTAGAACTCGTCGAGGCCGCGGACATAGGCCACGTTGGCGTAGATAAGCATGCCGACCGGTAGATCCGGGTAGCGCTCACGGATCGTGCGGACCTGGTCGAGCGCCTGGTCGACGGTCGCGCCACCGTCGAGTGCGCGGACGTGCGCGGCCTGGATCGCGGGGCCGTCGGCAACCGGATCCGAGAAAGGCACGCCGAGCTCCAGCGCGTCGGCACCGGCCTTAACGACCGTGTCGATGATTTCCAGCGCGGCCTCCGGGTTGGGGTCCGACAGCATGATGAAGGGCACGAACGCGCCCTCGCCTTTGGCCGCAAGCGCGGCGAAGGTCTTCTCGTAGCGTGAGGATGCGTGGGCGCTCATGCTAGTTCCTCTCCTTATCGTTTGTGGGGGTTGCGTGGGTGCGCTCAATGACCCAGTCGGGGTGTTCGTCGAGCGTGGCGCGCACGTGCGCGACGTCCTTGTCGCCGCGACCGGAAAGCGACACCAGGATGTGCAGCGGTTCGGCATCCTTGGGGTGCTCGGCAGCGCGCTTGAGTGCGTAGGCCAGCGCGTGCGAGGACTCGAGCGCCGGAATGATGCCTTCGTAGCGCGACAGGAGCTGGAAGGCGCACAGTGCTTCCTCGTCCGTGACTGCGACGTAGGAGGCGCGGCCGGACTTGGCCAGGTGCGCGTGCTCCGGCCCGACGGCCGGGTAGTCCAACCCGGCGGAGATGGAGTAGGACTCCTCCACCTGCCCGTCTGGGTTGCGCATGAGGTAGGAGCGGGTGCCGTGCAGGATGCCGACGGTGCCCGCGTTGATGGCCGCGCCGTGCTTGCCCACGCCGAAGCCCTCTCCTCCGGCCTCGGCGCCGATGAGCTCGACGCCGTCCTCGTCGATGAAGTCCGCGAACATACCAATGGCGTTCGAGCCGCCGCCGACGCACGCGCACACTACATCCGGCAGGGCGCCGGTGCGCTCGAGCATCTGCTGCTTCGCCTCTGTGGAGATCACCCGGTGGAACTCCTTGACGATCTTCGGGAAGGGGTGCGGGCCGGCGGCGGTGCCCAGCAGGTAGTGGGAGGTGTGGAAGGTGGCAGTCCAGTCGCGCAGCGCCTCGTTCACCGCGTCCTTCAGCGTGCCCGCGCCGGAATCGACGCCGATGACCTCGGCACCCATGAGCCGCATGCGGTAGACGTTCGGCTCCTGGCGCGCCATATCGACCTTGCCCATGTAGATCACGCACTCGAGGTCCAGCAGTGCGCAGGCGAGTGCGGTGGCGGTGCCGTGCTGTCCGGCACCGGTCTCGGCGATGATGCGGGTTTTCCCCATCTTCTTCGCCAGCAGTGCCTGGCCGATGACTTGGTTCGTCTTGTGGGCGCCGCCGTGGACGAGGTCCTCGCGTTTGAGGAAGATGCGCGCGTTGGCGCTATCAAGCGGCAGGTTCCGGCACTCGGTGAGCGGCGTGGGGCGGCCGAGGTAATCGCGCAGCAGGCTGCGGTACTCGGTCATGAACTCCTCGTCCTCGAAGGCGTCGACAAACGCGCGCTCCAGCTGGTCGAGGGCGGGCAGCAGCGACTCCGCGACGAACTGCCCGCCGAATTCTCCGTAGTAGGCGGGCAGGATCGTGCTGCCGCCGTGGGTGTTGTCACTCATTGTTCGTCCTTGGGTAGTGGTAGTTGCCAATGATGTCGAATGCGCGGCGCAGCGCCCCGGCGTCCTTGCGCCCGGCCCACACGCCCGCGCCGGCGGGGTATTCCACGCCGGAGTTGAGATCGAGGCCAGCGCAGCCGACGCCCAGTGCGCCCGCGAGGTTTTCGGGATTGAGGCCGCCCGCGAGCAGCGTTTTCGGCTTAACGGTGTCCGGAATGTTCGCCCAGTCGAAGGTCTCGCCTGAGCCGCCGGCGTGGGCATCGAGCACAAGCTTATCGACGCTCGCGTGCAGCCCCTCCGCCACCGCTCCCCCATCCCCGGCGCTCATGGAGACCGCGCGCCAGACCTCGATATCCGTGCCGACCTCCTCGCGCACACGGCCGATAAGGTCGAGCTCCGCTTCCAGCGAGCCCTGGTAGGGCGCGTGGATCTGGACGGCGTGAATGCCGGGCTGGATGAGCTCGGCGAAGTCGGAGGTGCGCCGCGAGACCGCGACGTACTTCAGGCCGGGCTCGTGGGCGATGATGTCGGCCGATGTTTCACGTGAAACATCGCGGGGGCTCGCGTCCTCGAAAATGAGGCCGCCGTAGACCGCGCCCGCCGCCTTGGCGGCCTGCGCGGCGGAGAAGGAGGTGAGCCCGCAGACCTTGTTCGGACCGTAGACCAGCTCGCGGGCGGCGAGGTCGATGTCAGGCTGGCTCGTCAGCTGCGAGCCGACGAGGAAACCGTCCGAGTGTGCGCCGAGCTGGCGCACTGTCTCCACGTTGCGGATGCCGGACTCGGAGACCACGACGGCGTCGGCGGGCGCGTGCTTCGCCAGGCGTGCCGAGCGGGTCAGGTCGATGCTCAAGTCGTGGAGGTTGCGGTGGTTGACGCCGAAGATCTTCGCGCCGAGCTTGGCGGCGCGTGTCGCCTCCTCCTCGTCGATTACCTCGGTGAGGACGTCCATGCCGAGCGAATCCGCGAGGTTGGCCATTCGCGTGTATTCCTCGTCGTCGAGGACGGAAAGCATAAGCAAGATCGCGTCGGCACCGTAGTAGCGCGCGGCGTAGACCTGGACCTCGTCGATGATAAAGTCCTTGCACAGCACCGGCAGGTGCGTGGTGGAGGCTACGGTGGCGAGGTGGTCGTAGTCGCCGCCGAAGCGGTTAGGCTCGCACAGCACCGAGATGCCCGCGGCGTAGCGGGAGTAGACGGACGCGATCGCGCCGGGCTCGTAGTGCTCGCGGATCAACCCGAGCGAGGGCGAGGAGGACTTGCACTCCATGATGAAGCTCGTGCCGGGTGCCTTGAGGTTGGCGTAGAGCGAACGCTCCGATTTAGGTAACGTGTCGAAATCTACGTGAGCGACCCGCTGGCGAATTTCGTCAAGGTGACCTTTACGGCCCTCGACGATCCCCTCCAGTACGGTGGGCAGCGGGGAATCCTTAGACACTGTAGTCAGCCTCCTCGTGGCGGGCCAACCAATCCTGCACCGTGCCGTCGTCAAGCAAAGCCCTTGCGTGCTTGACGCCCTCGGCGATGGTCTCGCACGTGCCGTAGAGGTAGAACATGGCACCGGCGGTGGCGGCGACCGCATCGCGGTGCGCCTGCGGGCTCTCGCCGGCGAAGGTGGCGCGCATCGCGGCGGCGTTCTCTGCCCCGTCGCCACCACGCAGGTCCTCGAGCGAGTGGCGGGAAATACCCAGCTCCTCCGGGGTGACCGTGTAGTGGGTAATGTTGCCCTCGCGGTCCAGCTCCCAGATCTGCGACTCGCCGTGGACGGCAAGCTCGTCCGTGCCCGCGCCGTGGACCACGAGCGCGCGGCCGCGACCCAGCTCACGCATGGTTTCCGCGATGAGCTGGCCCTGCGCCGGGTTAGCGATGCCCATGATCTGGAACTCGGGGCGCGCCGGCGAGAGCAGCGGGCCCATCGTGTTAAACAGCGTGGAGACGCCGAGCGCCTTGCGCACCGGCTGGACGTGCGCGATCGCCGGGTTGTAGGCGGGCGCGAAGAGGAAGGTGAAGTTGGAAGACTCGAACTGGCGCACCGCGCGCTCCGGGTCCAGGTCAAGCGGAATATTCAGCGCCTCAAGTACGTCGGCCGAGCCGGACTTGGAGGACACCGAGCGGTTGCCGCACTTGATCATCTTCACCCCGCCCGCTGCCGCGACGAGGGAGGCCGCCGTGGTGATGTTGATGGTGTTCGCGCCGTCGCCGCCGGTACCAGCGGTATCCATGAGCCCCTCCCCCGTCACGGGGAACGGGCGGCCTGCGGCGAGGAAAGCGCGCGCGGCACCGGCGACGTCGGCAAAAGTTTCGCCGCGGGTGCGGATCGTGGCCAGCAGCGCGGCGATGTGCACGTCGTCGTAATCGCCCACGGTCAGCGGGGTAAAGGCCTCGATGGCCTCCTCCAGCGTCGGCTCGTGGTTGTCCAGGAAGCGCTTGAGAATCTCGAGAGATTTATCCGATGCCATTTACTGAGTACCTTTCTTCATTGACATGTCTACGCTGCGCCGCAACATGGTCGGCCCGGCGGGGGTAAGAATCGATTCTGGGTGAAACTGCAGGCCAATGGACATGCCGTCGTCGGTAGCCGCGGCCATCACCACGTCGCCAATATCGGTGTCCGTGTACGCGAGCGCGTGCATCCCGGCCGGCACCTCAGTCGCCCCAAGGGAGTGGTAGCGCGCCACCGGCACGAGCTTGCCGGGCTGACCTGGGATGTCGTCCACGGTCATGCCCGTAAACAGCGGCGAGTCCTGCCCGGCGGCGGTGAGCTCCATGCTTATCGACGCCCCGTGCACCGGCCCGCACGGCCTCACCGCTCCCCCAAAGTGCTCCACCAGCGCCTGATAGCCCAGGCAGATGCCGAGCATGGGGATGTTGCCCTGCGCCCGCTCGATGAGTTCGGCCATGCACCCGGCTTCCGCAGGGTAACCGGGGCCAGGCGAAAGCACTATTAAGTCTGGCTCAGCAGCGAGCACGGTGTCCGCGCTCACCGTGTTGCGGAAGACTGTTGAGTCATACTCAGCGAGCGCGTCGACCAGGTTGTATACGAAGGAATCCTGGTTATCTAGAAGGACAATCACTTCTCCACCTCCAATTCAGCGTTGGCCGCCAGCGCGATCGCGTTGAGCACCGCGTAGGCTTTGTGCAACGTTTCGTCGGCCTCCGATTGCGGGTTGGAATCGCGCACCACCCCGGCACCGGCCTGCACCACCGCCGTGGTGCCGGAGACAAAGGCGGAACGGATGACAATGCAGTTATCCATATCGCCGTTGCCCTGCAGGTATCCGACCGCGCCGCCGTAGGAGCCGCGGCGGGTGCCCTCCAGCTCGCGCAGCAGCTCGGTGGCGCGCAGCTTCGGCGCGCCGGTGAGCGTGCCCATGTTCATACATGCTCGGTAGGCGTCGAGCGCGTCCAGGTCCTCGGCAAGCTCCGCCGTGACTCGCGAGACCAGGTGCATCACGCGGGAGTACCGATCCACCTGCAACAGGTCCACCACCTTGCGGGTGCCCGGGGTGGCCACGCGGGCGACGTCGTTGCGTGCCAAGTCCACCAGCATGGTGTGCTCCGCGACCTCCTTGGCGTCGGTACGCAGTTGCAGCTCCATGCGGGTATCCAGCTCGTGGTCGATGGAGCCGTCGGCAGCCAGGCCGCGGGGGCGGGTGCCCGCGATCGGGTACAGCTGCACTTCCCTATCGGTGTGCGAGAACTTCAGGTTGGATTCCGGCGAGGCTCCGAAGAGCTGGTACGGCTTGCCGTGCTTGTCCATGCCTCGCAGGTAGAACATGTACGGCGAGGGGTTGGTCTCGCGCAGCTTGAGGTACGCGGCGAAGGCATCCACGCACTCGGTCACAAAGGAGCGCGCGGGCACCACCTGGTAGATGTCACCGTTGTAGATGTTGTCCTTGAGCTTGTCCACGTCAGCGCAGAACTGGGCGTCGGGGATGTCAGCGCGCACGCGCAGGGTTTCGGCCGCAGGTTCCGTCGGCTGGTAGGCGTGGTCAGCTCCCGGCTCGGCAGACTCGATGCGCGCGGCGAGCTCGTCCAAGTCGATGCCCTCGCCTGCTGCGTCCACACCCGCGAGGTATGCGGTCTGCTGCTTATGGTCGATGCGCAGCAGGACCTCAGCCAGCACGTACTGGTAGTCGGGGTAGGTATTCGCCCCGTCCTTGACTGTTGGGAGCTCCTCGAAGGTCTCCAAGAAGTCGTAGGCGAAGCCCCCGGCCAGCAGCGGGAAGTCTTCGTTGCCGTAGCCTGCACCGGTGGTCAGCGCGCGCAGGACCTCAACGGTGGAGGTTGCGGTGAGTCGCTCGCGCTCGTCCGCGGCGGCCGACGGCGGAAACTCGTAGGTGTCATCCCCAACGTGGTAGTCGCTCAGCTGCGTGCGCAGGGCGTCGGCAAGCACCTGCCCAGAAGCGGTGAGTGGCTCGACGATAACGCGCTGTCCGTAGCAGGTCACGCGCAGGGAGGCGCGGAGCACGGCCAGGGACTGGAGCCCGGAGCGGGTGGTAATGTCCGCGGACTCTAAAAGTACGGAGTCATCCGCGGTGGTGCCGCCGAGATGGGCGAACAGGCTCGCGGCGTCCTCGTGGTAGCGGACAGGTTTAAGCGTAAACCGGGGTGGTCTGTCCGGTGCGAACTGTTGCGGGGGGGTGCTCATTGTCGTCCTTCGTGTGTGCTGACACCGAGGGTACTGGGAGCAAAGACCCGCGGTGCTTGAGTGTGTACAAGCCGGCGGGCCGTGATGTGTGAATACCTACAATCGGTGGCACGCCGCTTAAGCGTGCCACCACCAGTTGGTCGAAGTCATGTAAGTCACATCCATTAACCTATCTCCCTTGGCACACTCCCGCAAGAAAATGGACGCCTTTTTCTCATAATGTGAAAGTAATTCGCCCGAGCATGCAAAAACCCGGGATGTTTCACGTGAAACATCCCG
>NZ_KV817978.1:67215-77552 GCF_001814825.1 Corynebacterium sp. HMSC071B10
CGGGATGTTTCACGTGAAACATCCCGGGTTGTGAAGGCCTGTCGGCTATGCCTCCCCGTCCGCCTTGCCGGCGGCGCGGCGCAGCGCGTCGAGGTTGACCTCCGGGGCGGGCTCGGGTTCGGCGGGCTCGTCGGGCTGGTTCAACGCGGCGTCGGCAAGCTTGGCGGCGTTCGAGCCGTAGTTACCGCCGACGGCGAAGGCGGCGATGGCCGCGATGAGCGCTGCGGCGGGCGCGATCCACACCCAGCCCTGCGCGATGAAGGCGAAGGCGGCACCGATCGCCATCGCGACGCCAGCGAGCAACGCGAATGGGCCGACCACGCGGTGTGCGGTGACCCACGTGCTCTCGTTCTTGCGCACCTCCGGCAGGCGCAGGCCGATGATGTTGTTGCCGGGGAGCTTGCCTGCGGTGGCGAGCGCGCCGGGGACGAGGAAGAGGAGCGCGCCAATAATGAACAGGACGCCGAGCACCACGTTCAGCGTGGTCATAGTTGCAAACGGGGACATGCTCTCCAGGATAAACCGGAACGGTGGCAGCGCAAAGTGCGCGCGGGCATGGCAGTATAGCGGCAACCCGCGACCCGCGTGTAAAAAAATTCACCTAAAGCTCGCCTTTTCGGGCCGAGATAGGGAACAATAACATTCACAGGACAGGAACAAATACCTGTCTTTTCCCTGTACATCTTCGGGTCCGTCCACGGTCCCGTGACCGCAAAAGGTTCCAACAATGAAATCGAACGTTTTGAAGTCACTGCTGTTCTGGGTTGTCGTGGCCATCATCCTCGGCTTCCTGTGCAGCTTGTTCTTCCCCGACTGGCTCGCGCGCGTCTTTGTTACGTTCAACGGCCTGTTCTCCAACTTCCTGGGCTTCTTCGTGCCCGTGCTGATCTTCGCGCTCATCGCCCCCGCGATCGCCGGCCTCGGCCGCGGCGCAGGCAAGTGGCTCGGTATCACCGCGGGCGTGGCCTACGGCTCCACCATCATCTCCGGCCTGATCGCCTGGGGCACCGCGTCTGCGCTCTACCCCTCGTTGTTGAAGGGCTCCGAGCTGATTACCAACGTGGATGACCCGGACGCGGGCGGCCTGAGCCCCTACTTCGAGGTCGAAATGCCGGCCCCCTTCGAGGTCATGTCTGCCCTCCTGCTGGCATTCGTCATCGGCATCGCCATGACCTCGGTGAAGTCGAACACCATGCACGAGGTGCTTGACGAGCTCAACGGCGTCATCATGAAGGTAGTCAAGAGCTTCGTCGTGCCGCTGCTGCCGGTGTTCATTTTCGGCACCTTCCTCAACCTGGGCATGAACGACAACTTCGGCTCCACCATGGCCGCGTTCGGTACCGTGCTGGTGCTGTCCATCGTGATGACAATCATCATTGTGCTCCTGCAGTACATCATCGCCGGCATCGTCGCAGGCCAGAACCCGTTCGTCGCGCTGAAGAACATGCTGCCGGCCTACTTCACCGCACTGGGCACCTCGTCTTCGGCCGCGACCATCCCGGTCACCTACAGCTCCACGCTCAAGAACAAGGTGGACGAGGACGTCGCAGGCTTCATCGTGCCGCTGTGCGCGACGATCCACCTCTCCGGCTCGATGATGAAGATCACCTTGTACGCGCTCGCCGTCGTCTTCATGGGCGGCCTCGACGTGTCGGCCGGCCAGGTCCTCGGCTTCATCTTCCTGCTGGGCATCATGATGATCGCCGCGCCGGGTGTGCCTGGCGGCGCGATCATGGCGGCCGTCGGCCTCCTGCAGGCAAATCTCGGCTTCGATGAGTCGATGGTCTCGCTCATGATCGCCGCGTACATCGTCGTCGACTCCTTCGGCACCGCAGCCAACGTCACCGGCGACGGTGCCATCGCGATGGTGATCAACAAGTTTGCGCAGGGCAAGATCAAGGGCCAAAAGCTTGACGACGCCACGCAGAGCCCCTCCCCCGCCACCGCAGCCAACTAAGCGCTGAGCTACTGAGCCGCTCGGTGGAACACGAACACCGCCCGTTCATGAACGAGCGGTGTTCTTTTTTGCGTGTTTAGCGGTGTGGGTGCGCGAAGGCCATTCGGTGCCCTGAACTGCTGCTCCAAATGTGTCCTGAATTGACTCCTACGAAGCCCTTGCCCGGGATCCACGCCGGCCCGCCGGAATCGCCGTGGCGGAGTCCGCCGTGGTAGGCGAATATGGTTTCACCGTGGACGCGATCAACTTTCCCGCACGAGATGCGCCTGCTGACGGCGCCGGTCGCGCACAGCGTATCCCCGGGTCGGACCTGACTCAGCGGCACAATGCGGTCACCGCTGAACGAGTTGCTGCCAGGGACGACACCGGGGACAAAGCGGATTGTGGCAATGTCCTTCAAAGCGCCGCTATACAGTGCATTAGAGACAGCCGGAAAGGCCGAGGCAAAAGAAGACAAAGGCGTAGACAGGTTGTGCGTGATGAAATTCGAGGCCTCGAAATACCCGATGATCTGCCCCCGCGTGTTGTATACAGGCTGGCCAGCAATGCCACAGTGCGCAGCCACATAGGCGATTCCGGCACGTCGGTCGACATACCCGAGCGTGCACCTCCCTTGTGTGACAACAAGGTTCAAACGGATCTCGTCGCCTTGGTTCATTACGGTGCCTCGTGGCGCATTGGCACCAAGCGCCCCGGTGATTGACGACGACCCCATCGAGCTCCCTGGAGGTAGCGACGAGGCTTCCGCTATTCCGGCACCGACGGTGCCGCTGATGAACATCAGTCCAGCAGCGACGAGACTTGCAATTTTCCTCTTCATAACGGCTTCCCTTCCAGCTCAATCATATCCCAGGTACAGGTTGTTCCAATTTCCTGGATGGGAGGGCGAGCGGATACCGTCTTAAATCGCGCGCGGGTGCACGAACACCTCGCGCGCACCTTCCATACCGGCCATGTTGGCGTAGGTCCCGCTTGTTACCCCGACAAACCCCTTGCCGGGGATCCACGAAGGGCCGCCCGAGTCACCGGGGATGAGCCCGCGGTGGAACGCGAAGGTGGCGTCGCCGTTGACCCTGTCTACAGTTCCGCAGGACACTCGCTTGCTTTGCGAACCCACCGCGCAGAGCTTGTCTCCACCCCGCACCTCGTGCAGCGGGACGACGCGGTCACCGCTGAATTTGTTCGCGCCTGCCACGACGCCGGGAACGAAGCGGATACGCGCAATATCTGCGGTTGGCCCGGCGGAGACCTTTGGTCGCAGCGAAGGCATGAACTCGGCGGCGTACGCGATCGGGATGGTGTACACACTCGCGAGCATGTTTGAGGCCTCGAAGTAGCCAATGATCTGGCCGCGCGTATTGGCGACGGCCGCGCCCGCGAACCCACAGTGGCCAGCGGTGTACGCAACACCGGCACGACGATCGACGTAGCCCAGCGTGCAGGTCAGATTCGCAAGCATGGGCGTCATAATCCGATCGCCCTGGTTCACCACCATCCCGCGCGGGGCGTTGGCACCAAAGGCACCGCTGATTGTCGACGACCTTGTGGTCGCCCCCGGAGGCAGTGTAAGCGCCTCGGCGGGCGTCGCCGCTGCCCCGACGAACAGCATCGCCGCTGCGGCGATGCTGGCTAGTTTCTTCTTCATGTAGGCCTCTCTTTCGAGGCTGATTTTAATCTGCCTCGGGCCCCAACAATGAATCTTCGAATCCTCGCTGCGAGCAGTGCCGTTTCACGTGAAACATAGGGCTGCAGCGAGGTGCTCGAAACCTACTTGAAAGCTACTCGAAAGGTACTTGAAACGAATATATCTAGCCTGACCTGCGGATAACATTCTACTCGAAATTCTTTCGAGTAGAATGTTGAGCCGTGACGGCAAGTAATCGGTGTCTACAGCTTCGGGAGACCCGGAACAGCCGGAAGCGAGACACCCGGGATCATGCCGGAGGCGGCAGCATAGAGACCGCCACCAATCAGTGCGACGATCGCCACCGGGAGAAGGACTATGAGCGCGACGGCACCCGGGTTGTCATCGGTGGCCAACCCGATGCACACACCCTCGTTGCTCGACCCTGAGTAGCCACGTTCTGAGGCTCGTTCCTGGCGGAGCTTCTTGAACTCCTCTTCAGTTCCTGCTTTCTCTGCCGCCTGCTCCATCTCGTCAAGTTCCTTCAGGCACTCCTGGTAGAACTCTGATGAGTTGGGCTTGGAAGGATCGTCCGCGGCGTGTGCCGGAGCGATGGTCATGGCCAGTGCGGTGGTGGCGGCGAGTGCCGCGGTAGTCAAGCGTTTCATGGTTGTGTCCTTTGAGGTTTTAATGGCGTGAGGTGGGAAAACGTGGTGGTGAACTTTTAGGCGAAAAGCTCACGTAGTGCCTTACATTCCAGGGATGGCCGGAAGAGAGACACCCGGGATCATGCCGGAGGCAGCAGCTGCGCCGCCGATCAGCGCGACAATCGCCAACGGGACGAGGGTCAGCAGGGCGATGGTGCCGGCCTTGTAGTCGTCGTCCTTGGTCAGCACACCGATGCAGTAACCCTCGTTGCTGGAGCTAGAAATGCCCTTTTCTTTGGCGAGTTTTTCGCGTGCTTCCTTGTATTCTTTCCCAATCCCTCGCTCTTGTGCTTTCTTTTCGTTCTCTGTTTGAACATCCATGCAGGTCTTGTACGCCTCCGACGAGCTGTCGGGCTTGGACGGCGGTGGTACTTCTACCTGTGCGTGTGCCGGAGCGATGGTCATAGTCAGGGCGGTGGTTGCCGCGAGCGCCGCAGTTATAAAACGCTTCATTGGTATCTCCTTGGGTCATAGAGTGAAAGAACTGTGATGCAAGTCCTATGTCTATGAAACAGTGCATGGCATGTGACCGCAACCGCTAAGGCGACAAAAATCAATAAGAATATTCGCTCAGGAAAATACTAGGTGACACGTAACGTAACGTACCTCCAGCCTCGCCCACGCGGCAGTGCATCCCACCGCTGCGCCAAACAAAAACACCGCCCTTTTCGACAAACGAGCGGTGTCCTTGAACGTCTACCCGTGCGGGTGCGCGAACGTCATCCGGTAACCCGAGCGGCTCCCCCACTCCTTGGCCGAATTCACGCCAATGAAGCCCTTGCCCGGGATCCACGCAGGCCCGCCGGAATCTCCGTGGCGGAGCCCAGTGTGGTGGGCGAAAATGGTCTGGCCGTGGACACGGTCGACGGTGCCGCAGGACACCCGCCTGCTTGATACACCAGTGGCGCAGACCTTATCGCCCGAGCGGATCTCACGCAGCGGCACGATCCGGTCACCGCTCAACGAGTTACCGCCAACCGTGACCCCGGGGACGAAGCGGATTCTGGCGGTGTCAGCCATCGGTCCGCGGTAGGTGTATTTCCCCAGCTCGGGGAAGATCTGCGCCCCGTAGTCCAGGTACAGGTTGGCTTTCCGGGTGATCATCGTCGAGGACTCGAAGTACCCGATGATCTGCCTCCGCGTATTCAGCACGGGCTGCCCTGCAAAGCCGCAGTGCCCGGCGGTGTAGCCAATACCTGCGCGTCGGTCGACGTAGCCGAGCGTGCACGACCCGTAGCTCAGCACCTCATCCGTGAGGATTTCGTCGCCTTGCTTCACGACGGTTCCACGTGGCGCATTGGCCCCAAGTACCCCGGAGATTGACGACGACCCCATCGACACCTCTTGCGGCAGCGTGAGCGCCTCCGCCGGTCTAGCATTCACGGCACCACCAAGCAACATGAGCCCCGCAGCGACGAGGCTGGCTATTTTCTTTTTCACAACGGCCTTCCTTTCAGAGCAATCGTATCGCGCTGGGTGGAACCTGGCTGCTCGTGTGGGGCTCCCCTGGGACCATCAGGCTGAAGCACGTTTCCTCACTCATGTCCTCACTACCGTCACTACGGTTCTCACTACCTTCACTGACGTTCTCACTATGGTCACTCATGTCCTCACTACTGTCAGTGTGAATGAGTGAGAGTGCACTGAACAGCGAAAGTGCAGGGTATTGCCTCGATCGACTCTTAGCTCTCTATTCCTCACTACATCCTCACTACTGTCACTCGCTCTCTCACTCATGTCAGTGAGGTATAGTGACGACATGAGTGACCGCATGACGGAGATCATGAATCGCCTAAATCGCCAGGGCAATGATGACCATGCCATTGAGGCAAAGGCGGGTTCCGGGAAGCTAGATAAGGGCTTCTGGTCGACGGTCAGCGCATTTGCTAACACGAACGGCGGAACAATTGTCCTTGGCATCAACGAAGATCAACGCACTCGGTCATTTACGGTGGATCCTACGTTTGATGTCCACAAGGTCAATGACCAGTTAATTAGTGCCTTTCGTAGCGAGCAGGATAAACCACCTACTACGCCGATTCCCCGCCACAATATTGAGACTGATGAGTTTGAAGGCAACCCAGTAGTGCTGGTGGAGATTTTTCCAATGCGCGGGGATAGTCGTCTCGAAAAGCGGATGCCTTGTTACGTGACAGCGCAAGGACCGAAGAACGGCTCGTATAAACGGGTTCTCGACGGTGACAAGCGTCTGACCACGTACGAAGTCGACCAACTGTCGGCGATGTTCGATCCGGACTACTCGGAGCTCGAACCCTTCCCCCAGGCTGATCTTTCTGATTTGGATGAGCGGAGCTGGAAAGAGCTGGCCAATTCGTTCGTGAAGAGTGGATCTCGGATTATGTACGGAACGTCCACTGACGCAGAAGTGCTCGAACGGTTGCACATCGTGAACGGTGACAATGTCCCAGTGATGGCGGGATTGCTGACCGTCGGTAAGTATCCGCAGCAGTTTTTCCCCCAGTTGTTCATCGATGTGGCCGTACACCCTACCTTTGAGAAATCGGCGCAGGCGACACGTTTTGTGGATCGGAAGCATTGCGACGGGCCGCTTCCCGTCGCTGTGGAGGATGCCATCCAAGCTGTGCTTCGCAACCTGCGAACTCGGACGGTGGAGAGCGGAGGCACGATGGTAGACGAGCCAGAAATTCCAGAGATCGTGCTGCGCGAGGCGATCTCGAACGCGGTCATGCACCGTGACTACAGCGCGGCGGCTCGCGGCATGCAGGTCCACGTTGATGTCTATCCGGACCGCGTGGAGGTCATTAACCCTGGTGGACTCTGGCGGGGCTTGACGGTGGATCAACTCTATGAGGTGCGTTCCGAATCGCGTAACCCATATATCGCGAGCTTGCTCAGCCACCTTCCGACGCCCAATGGTTCGTCCCACGTTGCAGAGAACCACGGTAGCGGAATTCAGCGAATGCTTCAGGGGATGAGGGAGAAAGGGCTTCCGAGTCCGGAATTCCACGCCGAGATTGGTGAGTTCCGCGTGACTTTACAGCGGTTCGGCCTGCTTACCCCGGATCTCGCAGAGTGGCTCGAGCAGCGCGCTCCGAATGCAAGCCGGGACAGGCATGTTGCACTTGCAATTGCTCGTGGGCTTGGCGCGGTCACCCCGCGCGACCTGCGAAAAAACCTCGGGATGGACAGCGACGACGCCCGCTCGCTCTTCCGGACGATGGTCGATGAGGGTTTGCTCGCTACTACCCCGGACGTGGACCGCTTCGTCCTCGCTGGCACTGAGCTGTCGACAACGCCTGAGTCCACTTCGCTTGATGCTTCCGAGCGCCGTGTCCTTGAAGTCTTGTCGCAAACTGACGCTCGTTCGGCGCGCGAAGTCGCCGATCAGGTTGGGCTGTCCGTCAGCACTGTTCGTGTGAAGCTTCGGTCGCTTCTCGACGCCAACCTCATCCTCGCCACCGCCCCACCCACAAGCCGAGCGAGAAAGTATCTCCGAGTCTCTGATGCGCCGTGATAGCTACTCGAAAGGTACTCGAAAGGTACTTGAAACGAATATATCTAGTCTGACCTGCGGATAACATTCTGCTCGAAAGAATTTCGAGTAGAATGTTGAGCTAGGAACGGGGCGAGTCGATAACAAAGTGCCCATAACAAAACCCTCTCGGCACGAAGTGTGCGGGGAGAGGGTTAAGGTTCAGCTCGTCCGGAGGCCAACCACTTTGGCAATTGGAGCCTTACCGGCCTTGGTTTAGCGCGGCAGTCCCGGAACTGCAGGAAGGGACACACCCGGGATGACGCCGGAGGCGGCGGCCGCTACGCCGAGCAGCGCAACGATGCCCAGCGGGACGAACGTGAGGAAGGCAATGGTGCCATCCTTGTAGTGTTCGCCTTCATAATCATCATTGGTCATTAGTCCGAGGCAGTAGCCGCTGGCGCTGGAGGCTGGGACAGCAAACTCGCCCTTTGTCTCCTCTCGGTACGCATCTCGGATCTCCTTATTCGTGTAACCCTGCTTGCGGGCTTCCTTGTCGTTCTCTCTTAGGTCGTTAACGCATTCACTGTAGAACTTCGACGAAGAGGGCACATCGTCCGCCGCGTATGCCGGAGCGGCGGTCATGGTCAAGGCGGTGGTGGCCGCGAGAGTAGCGGACGCGATTCGTTTCATGGGGAACTCCTTGGGGTTCGGGATGAAGGCAGTGGAATTACAGGCCTTACGCCAATAAAACAGTGTGTGGCACCTGTCCGCAACACTTTTTGTGTAGAAATTCACCAAAAGTTCGTATTCGCCAACCAGCGCGTGCAGCCCTGACTCCGGCTACACCCCCAGTTTCTGCCCGAGCGGTTCCGCCAACACAAGCCGAACCAAGTAGACGCACAGGGCAGGCACAAAGAAGAATACGGCCGGTACCGCCCACGCCAGCGGCAGGAACCACACCAGTGAGATGCCTAGCCAGAGTACGGCCAAGGCACCGAGGGTATGCATGAGGTGTTTGAAGGCGAGCACGACCGCGCGGGTCAGGCTGGTTTGCAATCCGTCGTCGGTAGGCAGCGACTCCAAGGCAAAGAACCATACGGAGATCCCGGCGAGGATCATCGCCCCCGAGAGCGCGAGCGCTTGGAGAGCGAACAGTGCGGTGCCATCGACGTCGGCCTGGAAGAGCACCCACTGCTGATAGACAAGCACCGCCGCCGCAACCAGCAGGACGAGCCACCACAGCGTGGCCGGTCGTGCTTGGTTGCGGAACTCGCGCAGGTACTGCAGCCCGTAGCGGGAGCCGATGCCCTGGAGCATGTCACCGACGACCACGTTCGCAGCGCGGAGTGCGGCCCCGCCAGTGACGATTGGCAGGCTGGAGCACACGATGAGCATGTTGAGAATGACAATGTCCGCGAGCAGCGTGAAGGCGGACATGAAGCGCGATTCCGGGTTAAACATGTTCACCTGCACCAGCGTAGTTGGTGGGTGCCAAGCTGCAGCAGACAAGATGCCACGGAGCCGCGCCGGGCAACACCTCTAAAAGGAGCTAGCTCCATTTGGGCCGAACCGCCACGTAAAACCCCAGGTCGTGCTCCAGGCGCAACCGGAAATGGAGCTAGCTCCATTTGCACTTCATCAGCGGATGCAGGACAACAGTCCACAACGGCGGCACTCCGCGCTGAACACTTTCGCTGCCCCTGATGTCCCGAATTGCCCCGACAACCAGGGGTCTGAAGAAACGAAAGATAGCCCCCCGGTCTCTCGAGATGGAGACCAGAAGGCTATCAAAGTATGTAAGGCGCAAAAACCTTATGCGCGAACCGGTAAGGCGGGTGACCCGCAGCCGGGCTCGTGGGTGGTGGATAACGAGTCCAATTCCACAAGCACAATTGATTATACGGCTCTTACGGGATGAGTCAATGTGGCAGTGGCGGATTCATCATGGTCATGATATTGACCTTTCCTTGCTGCACATCCTCGAACGAATCTAATTCCAGAGCTCGCCTTAGTCGCGCTGCAACACGTGCTTTTGGTGTTCTGCGGTGAGATTCCACGGGTTTACTTTCACGTTTGCGTTCAAAGTTAATGGAGCTCGCAACAAGGTCCGCGAGTTGTACTAAATCCATGGCCTTGGAGTCGACGTCGTACGCCTCAATGACACAGCGGTTGCCAAGCTTTTTGTTCACCCCCTCCTTCACGGTTCCTGCGACAGTTTCGCCTCGAGGGGTTTGGACCAGGTCAAGAAAAACGTTCACTAGTTCGCCTTTATTGATATTTCCTGATATCAAGCGAACAGCCATTTCGGATTGCTGTTTCCAGGTCTCTGTAGAGGACGTGAAAGAGTTTCGGGAGTCATACACCGAGCCCCCAACGCGAACGTCTGCAGCTGCAAGCGTTTCAGCGACTTGGAAATAGAATTCCACGTTGTCTTTTCGGATATCGGCAAAGTGGATTTCTGAGTGGTAGTGAAACGTCTGGCGAAGATGGCGGATTTTTCGTTCAAGCGTCGCACCATCACGAATTTTTACGAATCCGACGACGAAGAATCCACCTGCTGAGTTGGCCCGATCATGCGGTGGATGCGCCACG
>NZ_KV817979.1:0-15009 GCF_001814825.1 Corynebacterium sp. HMSC071B10
GGGGCAGGATTCGAACCTACGACCTCTGGGGTAACAAGAGCCGTGTCATACTTCCTGCGAACGCCACGGTTGAGCAGTGTCGCCCCCGATACACGAAGGCAGATCTCCCCCGAACTGCCGGCTCCCGTGGCGTTCCTTCGTAAGAGCTTTGCGCGCCGCAGCGCATGCGCGCGATTGTTGACGTGTCACACACTGCAACCTAGTTCCACACGATCTGCACCGATTCAGGGTTAAAGGTCTTGGTGCCGCGCACGCCACGGCGCAGGCGCACCTGGCACAGGGTATTGATGACTCGGCGCTGCACGGCAAGCTCTGCGTTGTCGAAGGCATCCACGGGCGAGGCGTAGCCGGTTGTGTCGAGCAGCGCCGATGCGCCAGCAAGACGGGCACGGCGCGTTTCGAGTTTCTCGATCTGCGGCTCATAACGGTTTCGCGCGCGCTTGAGGTCACGGGCCTCGATAAGCTCCTCATCGTAGTCAGCCTGGACGCGGGCGAGCTTTGCGCGAAGCTCAGCGAGTTCGTCGTCGATGGCGTTGACCTCGTCGTCGTCCACAGTCGGCAGCAGGTCCGCCAGGTCGTCACGGCCAAGGCGGGCGCGGATCACGGCGAGCACAAAATCATCGACGCTATGTGTGCGCACTAATCCACAGGCGGCGCAGCGGTAGCGGTCGGCATGTGTGCGCACGGGGTTGCCACACTCGTCGCAGACATACAGACCCGAGCCGAGATGGCGGCGAGTGTTCCGGCGCTCCTTGTTGGTCAGCCGGTCGGGATCGTCGAGCACGTTCTGCACGCGCCACCACAGATCTGGTGTGACGATCGGCTCCCACTGCCCTTTCACCGGCTCGCCGGTATCGGGGTCGCGGACGATATGCGTGACACGGCGGTATTTGTTCTTCACGCCTTTGCGCTTGGCCTTCTTATAAGTGGAGTAACCCGCATACACGGGGTTGCGCAGGATCGAGTGCAACGACGTGTAGGCCCACGGCTGCGCGTCGGGAACCGGCTTTTCTTCCTGGCCTTCAGCGCGGCGTCGAGCGTTGCGCTCTGTGACCACGGTGTACATATGGCGCGGCGTGGTCGGGATATCCGGCAAGCCCGGTTGATCGACCCCAGATAAGGCGCGCGCAATGTCGCGCATGGAGTTGCCCCTCTCGACAGCGCGGAACATACCGAGCACGGCGGCGGCTTCGGATGGAATGATCTCGCCGGTGGAGGTGTAGCCGATAGGGCGCACACCGCCGGAGTACCAGCGGCCCTGCTCGGCGCGTTGCTGTTGCGCACGAGACTGGCGCATGCTCTTTCGCTCGATCTCGCCGCGTGCCACGGCTGCTTTGATGCGCGCGTACATTCTGCCGCCGTCGGTGGCAAGGTCAGCATCACCGTTCGCAGTGACGAGTTTCAGCCCCTGCTCCTCTGCCCTGTCGATCCACTCTTCGAGCTGCCAGGGCTGCCGTGTGAGGCGGTCGAGGTCCCAGCAAATGATCGCGTCGATCTCGCCGCGCTCAAAGGACGCCACCATCGCGTCGTAGTCGGGGCGGTCCACGTCCTTCTTCGACGCGGAGATCGACTGATCGACGTAGGTATGCACGACGTCCCAGCCGCGTTGCTCGGCAAGGGCTTCGCAGTCCTGGCGCTGCCGGTCGATGGCGAGGCCGTCCATGGCAGCATCGAGCGAGATACGGAGGTAAATAGCAGCACGTGTTGTCATGCCGCTAACACTAGCGCGCCTCAGGTTACATTGAAACGAAACTCCACGACGTCGCCGTCGACCATGACGTAGTCCTTGCCCTCCTGGCGCACCTTGCCGTGGGCGCGGGCCTCGGCCATGGAACCGAGCTCGTCCAGGTCCTCGAAGGCGACGATCTCGGCCTTGATGAAGCCCTTCTCAAAGTCGGAGTGGATCACGCCGGCGGCCTGCGGGGCGGTATCGCCCTTGTGGATCGTCCAGGCGCGGGCCTCCTTCGGGCCCGCGGTGAGGTAGGTCTGCAGGCCGAGGGTGTCGAAGCCGGCCTTGGCCAGGGTCTGCAGGCCCGGCTCGTCCTGGCCGACGGCGGCGAGCAATTCGGCCGCGTCCTCGTCGTCAAGCTCAAGCAGCTCGGTCTCGGTCTGCGCGTCGAGGAAGACGGCGTCGGCGGGGGCGACGAGCTCGCGGAGCTCCTGCTTGCGGGCGTCGTCGGTAAGCACGTCCTCGTCGGAGTTGAACACGTAGAGGAAGGGCTTGGCCGTCATCAGGTGCAGGTGGTGCAGCAGGTCTAAGTCGATGTCGCCGGTCTTGGAGGCGGCGAACAGCGTACGGTCGTCCTCAAGCACGGCCTGGGCCTTCTTGGCCTCCTCGGCTTGCGCGGCGATGTCCTTGTCTTTGCGGCCGTCCTTCTCCAGGCGCGGCAGGGCCTTTTCGATGGTCTGCAGGTCAGCGAGGATCAGCTCGGTGTTGATCACGCTGATGTCGCTGGCGGGGTCGATCTGGCCGTCGACGTGGATCACGTTGTCGTCGCTAAACGCACGCACGACCTGGCAGATCGCATCCGCCTCGCGAATATTGGCCAAAAAGGCGTTGCCCATGCCCTCGCCCTCGGAGGCACCCTTCACAATGCCGGCGATGTCCACGAAAGACACCGTGGCGGGAAGGATCCGCTCGGATTTGAAGATCTCAGCCAGCCGCTCCAGGCGTGGATCGGGCAGCTCGACCAGGCCCACGTTGGGCTCAATGGTGGCAAACGGGTAGTTGGCAGCAAGCACCTCGTTGCGCGTCAGGGCGTTGAAGAGGGTTGACTTACCAACGTTGGGCAGTCCGACGATTCCAAGTGTAAGGCTCACGTCGGCCAATCCTAGCCCACATGAGCGCTTACCCCGACACGCAGGGGGGTGCGAGCACTTCCGGCTCGAGTGGGGCACAATGGTGCAAGTGAGTACCAGTAAGGCAACGACTGAATCGTCTCCCACCGCCCCGCACCGCTCAGACCGCGTGGATCGCGGTGTGGTGATGAATTCGTGGGTCAAGGCAGCCTCGATGCTGACGCTGCGTTTGCTCATCATTGCTGTCTTCCTCTTCGCGCTAGGCCACCTCATCGGCGCATTCTGGGCCGGGGTCCTACCAATCGTGCTGGCGCTGATCATCTGCACGGTGCTCGCCCCCATCGCCTCCTGGATGCGCAACCACGGCATCCCCTCCGCGCTGGCGGCGCTGACCACGCTGCTCGGGTTCTTCGGACTGATCTCGGTACTCGCGCTCATGATCGCGCCAGATATCGTGGCGCACTCGCGCATCCTGTACTTGCAGGCCCTCGAAGGCATCCAGCGGATGCAGCTGTGGATGCAGGGCCCGCCACTGAACATGGACCCCGACGACCTAAGCGAGGCGATCAACGAGGTCGCCCAGTGGTTGCAGAACCAAGCCGGGGCGATCGCCGGCGGCGTCTTCTCCGGCCTGGGCACGGCAGCAGGGCTGATGGTCTCGCTCATGGTGGTGCTCGTGCTCACCTTCTTCTTCCTCAAGGACGGCCACCGCTTCCTACCCTGGGTCCGCTCGGCCACCGGCGGCCGCAGCGGTCTGCACGCCACCGAGCTGCTCACCCGCGCGTGGGAAACACTCAGTCGTTTCATCCTCGCCCAGGCGCTCGTCTCGCTTGTCGACGCCGTGTTTATCGGCCTCGGCATCTACCTCGTCGGCGTCCCCATGGCCTTCACCCTGGCGGTGATCACGTTCATGGCCGGGTTCATCCCAATCGTCGGCGCGGTCACCGCCGGCGCGCTGGCGGTGCTCGTCGCGCTCGTCTCCCTCGGCTTTACCGAGGCACTCATCGTGCTCGCCATCGTGATCGCCGTGCAACAGCTCGAGGGCAACGTACTTTCGCCGATGCTGCAGTCGCGCGCAATGAACCTGCACCCGGTCATCGTGTTGGTGTCCGTGACCATCGGCGGCGGCATCTTCGGGCTCATCGGTGCCTTCCTCGCCGTGCCGGCCGCCGCAATGATCGCCGTGTGCTACCGCTACATCCTGGACATCCTGCGCATCCACTCCGGCGAGAAAACCGCCGCCGAGATCGACTTCGTCACCGACGAAGGCCGCACCATCGCGGAGATCGAGGAGCGCGAATCCGTCTTCGAGCGTCGCGAGTGGCGCAAGGAGCGCCAGTGGACCACCCCGCCGGAAGTCGAGGAGCCAGAGGAAGCGGAAGAGAGCTCCAGCAGCTGGAAGAAGCTTATCGACGCCCGCGAGCACCCCGCCTTCGCCAAAATGTTCGGCAAAAACGAGGAATCCGCCCCTCGCGAGGACTAGCGTGTTCGCCGGGTGTGCTTAACTCGGCGACATGTCTTCCGCAACCGCACTCCTTACCCTGCTCACCGGCCTCCTCATCGGGTTCATCGCGGGCCTATTCACCGGCATGAGCTGGCTGAAACGCAACACCCCGGCACCGGCGCCACCCACTGACCTCGCGCCCGTCGCCCGCGCGCTCACGCAATTGCAGGACCAGCTCGACGATCTCGACAAGGAGCAAGCACTCGCCCGCAACGCGCTCGCCAGCCAGGTTCAGACCATTGGGCGCACCTCCGCGCGCCTCGGGGATCGCACCGACCAGCTTCTAGGCGCTCTGCGCAGCCCGCAGGTTCGCGGCCGCTGGGGCGAGATCCAGCTCCAGCGCGTTGTCGAGCTCGGCGGCATGGTCGAACACGTGGACTTCGACGTCCAGACGCACATGCGCACCGGCGATCTGCCCGCCGTGCGCCCCGACATGGTCATCCGCCTGTCCGAGGGGCGCAACATCGTCGTGGATGCCAAGGTGCCCTTTTCCTCCTACCTGGATGCGCTCAACACGGAAGACCCCGAGGAAAAGCAGGCGTACATGCGCAGGCACGCGCACCTGCTGCGCCGGCACGTGGAGACGCTGTCGTCCAAGTCCTACATCGCGGCATTCCAGCCCACCCCGGAGTTCGTGGTGATGTTCGTGCCCGCCGACCCCTTCCTAGACGCAGGTCTTGCCCTCGACCCCGAACTTTTGGACTACGCCCTGTCCCGCGACGTCGTCATCGCCACCCCCACCACCCTGTTCGCGCTGCTGCGCACCGTCGCGCTCGGGTGGCGTCAAGACTCGCTCAACGAGAAGGCAAAGGAGGTCCAGCGCCTCGGTGCCGAACTCCACGCCCGCCTACGGGTGATGGGCGAGCACTACAACAAGGTCGGCGCATCCCTGGACAAGGCGGTCGAGGCCTATAACGCCACGCTCGCCTCCATGGATACGCGCGTCATGGTCACCGCGCGCAAGCTTGAAGACATGGACGTGCCCACCGGACGCCACGCCGCGGCCCCGCTGACGCCTGCCACGTCGCGCCCACGCCACAGCGCCGGGTAAACTATCTCGACGTGTCTCACGTGATCCGGAATACCAACGCCCCGTCAGCCGCCTTCCAAGGCCTGCCGACAGGTTCTGCCATTGGCATCCTGTTCGCCGCGCTGTTCACCGGCGCGCTGCTGAGCATCTATTCCGGCGTGATTGGCTGGCCGCTTCTCACCTGTTTCATCATCGCCACCCTGGTGGTCACCACACTGGTCAACCCGAAGGGACTCTTCCTCACCGTCGCCAGCGCCCCCATCCTGCTCTTCCTCACGGTGCTGGCCACCGGCTACGCCATCTCCCACAGCGAAATCAACGCCGGCGGCGTGTCCTCCAAGGCGGCGCTTTTGGCCGTGTTCTACCCCATCACCGAGGTCTTCCCCGTGCTCTTTACCGTCACGGTGGGCGCGGTAATCATTGCGGTGGCCCGCTACAAGCTCGTCGAGCGGCAAAATCGGGCGCGGACCCGTACCGAGACGGCGGAGCGGCACCAGGTGGCGGAGAGTAACCGCCGCGCGGCGTCGCAAAGCAGAAGGGCCCGGGAGCGCTCCTCCAGCGTTTCCGTGCAGGAGCTGCTCAACCGGGCCAAAGAGGAGCGCGAACGCTCCGCGCGCACCCGCGGCGGGCTGCGCGACAACCTGTACGACTAGCTTGTCGCCTCTGCGCGGGGCGCGCGCAGGTCACGCGGCAGCGCGAAGGTGATCGTCTCCACCGTGGTGGTGACCTCCTCCACATCCGAGTAGCCGCGCTCGTCGAGGAACTTCACGACTTCGGTGACCAGAATCTCCGGCACGGACGCGCCCGAGGTCACGCCAATCGTCGTGGCGTTTTCCAGCCACGCCTCGTCGATCTGCGATGCGTAGTCCACCAGGTGCGAATCCTTCGCGCCCGCCTCGAGCGCGACCTCGACCAGACGCTTCGAGTTGGAGGAGTTCTGCGAACCCACCACGATCACCAGGTCCGACTTACCCGCGATCTTCTTCACCGCGGCCTGGCGGTTCTGGGTGGCGTAGCAGATGTCATCGCTCGGCGGATCCTGCAGGTGCGGGAAGCGCTCCTTGAGCTTGGCTACGATCTCCAGCGTCTCATCCACCGACAGCGTGGTCTGCGACAGCCAGACCAGCTTCTCATCCTGCAGCGACTCAGGCAGGGCATCGACGCCCTCGAGCCCGTCAACCAGGTGAGTCACCTCGGGTGCCTCACCCGCGGTGCCCTCAACCTCCTCGTGGCCCTCGTGGCCAACAAGCAGGATCTGGTAGCCGTCGCGGGCGAAACGCTTCGCCTCGTTGTGCACCTTCGTCACCAGCGGGCAGGAAGCATCCAGGGTGAGCAGGTTGCGCGCCTTTGCGGACTCGCGCACCGCCGGGGAAATACCGTGGGCGGAGAACACCAGGTGCGCACCCTCGGGCACCTCGTCGGTTTCCTCAACGAAGATCACGCCGCGCTCTTGGAGCGTTTCCACCACGTACTTGTTGTGCACAATCTCTTTGCGCACGTAGATGGGCGCGCCGTACTTTTCCAGCGCCTTTTCCACGGTCACCACCGCGCGGTCCACACCAGCGCAGTAGCCGCGGGGCGCAGCGAGAAGAACATTTTTACCCTGATCAGTCATGGAACCGACAGTACCCAAAATGCGTCTAAAAGAATAGGCAGCGAGCACACCCGCTGTGTAAGTTCGGCAGTAGCCTTCGGGAGCTTGTGAGAAAGCCTCTGGGCTAAAGAAAGGAGACAATGTGACGTCGGAAAGCGGCAGGCCCGCATCCACTGCGGAAGCACCCTGGTCCGTATCCAAACTCAACACCACGGTCAAGGGGTGGATCGAAAAGCTGGGTTGGCTCTGGGTGGAGGGCCAACTCGCGCAGATCAACGCCAAGCCGACCTGGAAACTGTCCTACCTCACCCTGCGGGATACCCAGGAGCAGGTCAGCGTGCAGCTGACGGTCAACAGCGCCCTGCTGCAAGGTATGCCCACCCCGCTTAAGGAGGGCGATCGCGTCGTCGTGCGCGGCAAGCCAGCCTTCTACGCCGGGCGTGGCACCTTCTCCATGTGGGTGACCGACATCCGGCACGTGGGCGAGGGCGAGCTGCTTGCGCGTATCGAGCGCTTACGCAAGCAGCTCGCCGCCGAGGGGCTGTTCGACCCGGCGCGCAAGAAGCCCCTGCCCTACCTGCCGCAAAAGATCGGGCTGATCACCGGCAAGGCTTCGGCCGCGGAGCGCGACGTGATCTCGGTCGCGCAGAGCCGCTGGCCGGCGGTGCAGTTTTCCATCATCAACACCCCGGTCCAGGGCGCACTCGCCGTGCCCGCGGTGATCAAGGCGCTCGAACAGTTGGACCGCGACCCGGAGGTGGACGTGATCATCATCGCCCGCGGCGGCGGCTCGGTCGAGGACCTGCTGCCCTTCTCGGAGGAAGCCCTCCAGCGCGCGGTGGCAGCAGCTCACACCCCGGTGGTCTCCGCGATCGGTCACGAGCCGGACAACCCGGTGTTGGATAACGTCGCCGACGTGCGCGCCGCCACCCCCACCGATGCAGCGAAGCGCGTGGTCCCCGACGTCGCCCAGGAGCGCGCGCTGGTCGCCGAGGCGCGCGAGCGCATGGCAGCGGCACTCCGCGGCTGGGTGCAGCGCGAGCGCAACGGGCTCGCCTCGGTGCGTTCCCGCCCGGTGCTCGCCGATCCGATGTCCGCCATCACGCGCCGCCGTGAGGAGGTCGACCGGGCCCGCGGCTTGATCCGCCGCGACGTCACCTACCTTTTGCAGAAGGAGCAGGCGGCGGTCGCGTCGCTGCGCGCCCAAGTGTCGGCACTCGGGCCTTCGGCGACGCTTGCCCGCGGCTACGCGGTCGTGCAGGTCCTGCCCCGCGACGGCAGCGGCCCCGAAGTCGTCACCAGCATCGAGCAATCCCCACCCGGCTCGCAGCTGCGCATCCGCGTTGGCGACGGGTCGATTACCGCGGCCGCAATGGCCACCCAACCAGCAGATTAGAAGGAGCAACCATGGCAGAGAATACCTTTGGCGCGGGCGAGGCCGGCGAGAACGCCTTCCCGGACCCGCAGGAATTGAGCTACGAGCAGGCGCGCGACGAGCTCATCGAAACCGTCAAAATCCTCGAGCTCGGCCAAATGAGCCTCGACGAATCACTGAAGTATTGGGAGCGCGGCGAGGCGCTTGCCAAGCGGTGCGAAGTGCTTCTCGACGGGGCGTCGCAGCGCGTCGAGGCCGCCATCGAAACCCGCAGCGTTAGTCCTGAGGAGTAATCGGGGTCGCTTTCAGTGCCGCGGAGATCAGCGTGTGGAACTCCTCGTCGGTGCCCGCGCCGGTGACCAGCAGGCGCGCCTCGCCTGCGTCGGTCGCCCACAGGTCGCGCACGTCCGCGGCATCCGAGGTGTAGATCTGGACCTCGGTGCCGTCGACCGTCTCGGTGCGCTCGAGCTCGCGGGGGTGGCTATCAGCCTGCCGCACGGCGTCGTCAAGCGGGGCCCCAGTCTGCGTGAGCTGCAAGAAACCGCCATCGGCGGTGACCCACCCCACGACCGGTGCGGGCGCTTGCGCGATCATCGAGCGGCGCGCCGAGTTGGTCACCCAGCCCTCCGGTGCCTGCGGGTAGACCACGGGGAAGTCGACGGCGCGGGCCTCGAGGTCCAGAAACGTCGCCGCGTCGACCTCCTGCACCGGCCCCTGCTCGGGTTTGCCCGGGTTGAAGGTGCACAGCCCCGTCGCGCCGACGGCAACGAGCATGATGACCACAATCAGCACCATGTTGAGCGCGATGTTGCGGCCGTCCTCGAAGATCTTCGTGTTAGGAGTCACCTGGCCAGTATGACACGCCCGCGCGTCCACCCCCGAATTTGTCGCACTCCTTGGGCGTTCCCGCTGCTGGGCTCACTCTTCCCCCAAAATGGTGGGCATCCGCGACTGAAACGGGCGTGAAAGTGCGAGAATGGAACCGAGCGGTGCGGTGCCCGTGCACCCCCGCCGCGACCGATGCATGAATTTTTAAGCCGCAGGAGGCAACGTTTCGATGACTGAGTCGAAGTCTGAAGAGTACTTCCCCGACCGCAATCTGGCGATGGAACTTGTTCGCGTCACAGAGGCCGCAGCGCTGGCCTCGGGCCGCTGGGTTGGTCGCGGCAAGAAGAACGAGGGCGACGGCGCGGCCGTCGATGCGATGCGCAAGATGATCAACTCCGTCAACATGGACGGCGTCATCGTCATCGGTGAGGGCGAAAAGGACGAGGCCCCGATGCTGTTCAACGGCGAGCACGTCGGCAACGGCGAAGGCGCGCAGGTCGACCTGGCCGTTGACCCGGTCGACGGCACCCGCCTGATGGCCGAGGGCCGCCCGAACGCGATCTCCGTCATCGCCGCCGCCGACCGCGGCTCGATGTACAACCCGAAAGACGCGTTCTACATGAACAAGATCGCCGTCGGCCCCGAGGCCGCAGGCCGCATCGACATCACCAAGTCGGTGGCGGAAAACGTCCACGCCGTCGCTGACGCGAAGGGCGTGCGCCCCGACGAGGTCACCGTCGTCGTGCTGGACCGCCCGCGCCACGAGAAGCTGGTCGCAGAGATCCGCGAAGCCGGCGCAAAGGTGCGCTTCATCATGGACGGCGACGTGGCAGGCGCCATCGCCGCTGCACAGGACACCAACTCCATCGACATGGCGATGGGCATCGGCGGCACCCCGGAGGGCGTCATCACCGCCTGCGCCCTGAAGTGCCTGGGCGGCGACATCCAGGGCATGCTCGCCCCGCAGTCCGAGGAGGAGCGCGAGAAGGTGCTCGCCGCGGGTCACGACCTCAACCACGTGCTCACCATCGACGAGCTGGTTGCCTCCGACAACTGCTACTTCGCCGCCACCGGCGTGACCAACGGCGACATGGTCCGCGGCGTGTCCTACCGCAAGAACGGCGCGACCACCCGCTCGCTGGTAATGCGCTCGAAGTCCGGCACCGTGCGCTTCGTGGAGTCCCTGCACAAGCTGGCCAAGCTGCAGGAGTACTCGGTGGTGGACTACTCGGACCCGACCTCCGACTAGTCTGCTCCAAAACAGGCATAATATTTGTGACCGAATACGCAGACAAGCAAAGGAAGTTAGATATGGCTGAACAGCAGTACCGCATCGAGCACGACACGATGGGCGAAGTCAAGGTGCCGGTTGACGCACTGTGGCGCGCGCAGACCCAGCGCGCTGTTGAGAACTTCCCCATCTCCGGCCGCGGCCTGGAGGACCAGCAGATCCGCGCACTTGGCCTGCTCAAGGCAGCATGTGCGCAGGTGAACAAGGACCTGGGCAAGCTTGACGCCGAGAAGGCCGATGCGATCATCGCCGCCGCGCAGGAAATCGCCGACGGCAAGCACAACGACCAGTTCCCCATCGACGTGTTCCAGACCGGCTCCGGCACCTCGTCCAACATGAACACCAACGAGGTCATCGCCTCCATCGCGAAGGCGAACGGCGTGGAAGTCCACCCGAACGACGACGTGAACATGGGTCAGTCCTCCAACGACACCTTCCCCACCGCCACCCACGTTGCAGCCACCGAGGCAGCGGTCCAGGATCTCATCCCGGGCTTGGAGGTGCTGCAGAAGTCTCTGGCCGCCAAGGCTGAGGAGTGGCACGAGGTAGTCAAGTCCGGCCGCACCCACCTGATGGACGCCACCCCGGTCACCCTGGGCCAGGAGTTCTCCGGCTACGCCCGCCAGATCGAGCTGGGTATCGAGCGCGTGCAGGCCACCGTTGGTCGCCTGGGCGAGCTGGCCATCGGCGGTACCGCCGTCGGCACCGGCATCAACACCCCGGCCGAGTTCGGTGCCAAGGTCACCGAGGAGCTGGTGAAGCTCACCGGCGTCGACGCGCTGTCTGAGGCGAAGAACCACTTCGAGGCGCAGGCCAACCGCGACGCGCTCGTCGAGTTCTCCGGTGCGATGCGTTCCGTGGCGGTCTCCTTCTACAAGATCGCTAACGACATCCGCCTGATGGGCTCCGGCCCGCTCGCCGGCTTCGCCGAGATCCACCTGCCGGATCTGCAGCCGGGCTCCTCGATCATGCCGGGCAAGGTCAACCCCGTGCTGTGCGAGACCGCAACGCAGGTCTCCGCGCAGGTCATTGGCAACGACGCGGCGATCGCCTTCGGCGGCACCCAGGGCCAGTTCGAGCTCAACGTGTTCATCCCGATGATGGCGCGCAACGTGCTCGAGTCCTCCCGCCTGCTGGCAAACACCGCTCGTCAGTTCGCCACTAAGCTTGTCGACGGCATCGAGCCGAACGTCGAGCACATGCGCGAACTCGCCGAGTCCTCCCCGTCGATCGTGACCCCGCTGAACTCCGCGATTGGCTACGAGAACGCGGCGAAGGTGGCCAAGCACGCGATCAAGGAGGGCATCACCATCCGCCAGGCCGTGATCGACCTCGGCTTCGTCGATGGCGAGAAGCTCACCGAGGAGGAGCTGGACAAGCGCCTCGACGTGCTGTCGATGGCAAACACCGACCGCAACTAAGCCGCTAGGATAAGTCCCCAGCATTATCTTCTTTAGCTGGGGACTTTTTCTATGCCTGATTCCTTTTCCGAGCTGCGCACCGCCGGCGGCTCGAACAAGCCGTGGGTGGCTGCCGGTGTCTTCGCGCTCGCCCTCGCCCTGATCGGGGTCGCGCTCGCGGGCGCGTACTGGTCGAGCCAGCCGGGCGCGGACACTGCACCGGCAACCGTGACCGTCACCGCGCAGCCTTCTTCTGCCGCACCCGAGGACGCCCCCGCTGGCACGTACTCCGGCACGTTTAACAACCTGCGCGAAGACGCGCGCCGCCCGCAGAAGGCGGCGTGGCCCGTCGTCGCCACCTTTGGCGCGGGCACAGCCACCGTGACGTACCCGCGCTCTGGGTGCACCACGCTTATCGACGCCTCCCTGCACAACGTCCCCCTCACGAAACACTGCTCCTCGGCCACCGGTGCCGCCAACGCTGCAGTTGACGCCCGCTGGGAGATCAGCGTGCCGGAGGACGGACTGGTCGAACTGACCTATTTCGAGGGCGAGGAAGCCATCGCCGGGGGCACGCTCTCGCGCGGAATTCCGGACGCAGACCAGACATAAACAGGCAAGTTGCCAAACTTTGCACTGGGTGTAATATTGCACGCTGTGCAAAATCATCACTGTTCCGCAGGCACGCGGGAAGTGAAGCGGCAGCGCACCAGGCAAAGGATTCACGAGGCCGCACTGGACCTCGTCGAAGCACGTGGACTCGACAACACCACCGTCGAAGACATCTGCCACGCTGCCGATATCTCCCGCCGTACCTTTTTCAACTACATGGATTCCAAGGACCACGCCATCTTCGGTGTGTTCCCCCTCCGCCTCACCGAAGACGGGCTCGACGCGATCGCCAACACGCAGTCGGACAATCTGCCCCAGCTCATCCTCACCGCATTCGAGGAGGACCCCGCAGCCCCCGACCGATCCCTGCTCGCCCGCCAGCGCGCGCTCATCCAGGCCAACATGGAACTCGAGAGCGCGGCGCTGATTCGGAAGCGGGAGGCGTTGGGGGCGGTGTGGCGGGCCGTCGAGAAGCATTTTGCCCAGTTCCCGCAGGACAGGAAGCTTGACGGCCCAGCGGAAGAGGAAATCCACACCATCGTCGAAATCGTCTTCTGCGCCATCTCCCACTACCTCCACCTCCCCCAGCCCAAGGAAGGCACCACCACCTCGCACCTGCTACGCGCAGGTGCCACGTTCACCGCATTTGCAAAGGAGCTCGAATGGAAAACTACAGCGTAAGGCCCCAAGGGGGCGCAAAGCAGCACGTTGGACTCATCTTCGCGGCGCTGCTGCTCACCATGCTGATGAGCTCGCTCGGGCAGATGATCTTCTCCACCGCGCTGCCCACCATCGTCGGTGAGCTCGGCGGCGTCGACCACATGAGCTGGGTCATCTCCGCCTTCCTCATCACTATGACCATCGCCATGCCTATCAACGGCAAGTTCGGCGACGGGCTTGGCCGCAAGTGGTTCTACATCGGCTCGATCGGCCTGTTCGTCATTGGTTCCACGCTCGGCGGGTTTGCCAACAGCATGACGATGCTGATCATCGGGCGCGCCATCCAGGGGCTGGGTGCCGGCGGCATGATGGTGAACTCGCAATCCATCATCGCCGAAGTCGTGCCCGCCCGCGAACGCGGCAAGTACATGGGCGTGATGGGGGCTGTCTTCGGCGTGTCCTCCGTCCTCGGCCCGGTCCTGGGCGGCTGGTTCACCGACGGGCCCGGCTGGCGCTGGGGGCTGTGGATGAACATCCCGCTCGGCTTGCTTGCGATGGCGGTGTCCGCCTCCGTGCTCCGTCTGCGTCGCGGCACGCCCGGCCCGCTCAACGCGGACTGGCTCGGCATGGCGCTCATGATCATCTCCACCTCCAGCCTCATCCTCACCACCACGTGGGGCGGCACGCAATACGAGTGGACGAGCCCCACCATCTTCACTGCTGCCGCAATTGCGATCCTGAGCGGCATCGCCTTCGTCCTGGTGGAGCTGCGCGCCAAGAACCCGCTGATCCCGATGTACCTGTTCACCAACCGCAACATGGTGCTCACCACCGCTGCGGGCACCGTGCTGGGCATGGCCATGGTCGGCGCGCTGGCATACCTGCCCACCTACCTGCAGATGGTGCACGAGATGACGCCGACCGAGGCCGGCCTGATGATGCTGCCGATGGTGATTGGCATGCTCGGCACCGGTATGACCGTCGGCTTTGTTATCTCGCGCACGGGCCGTTACAAGGTCTACCCGCTCGTTGGCATGGCGCTTACCGCGGTGGGCATGTTCCTGTTTTCTACGCTCACCGTCGACACCTCGCTCACCACGCTTGGTCTTTACATGTTCACCTTCGGCTTCGGCCTCGGCCTGGTCATGCAGGTGCTGGTCCTCATCGTGCAGAACTCCTTCCCGGTCACCATGGTCGGCACGGCAACTGCGACGAACAACTTCTTCCGCCAGCTCGGCTCCGCGATCGGCGCGTCGCTGGTCGGCTCGCTGTTCATCCACAAGATGCGCGACAACATGGCGGAGCGGATGCCTGGAGCACTCGCCCAGCTGCCGCCTGAGCAGCTGGAGGCCGTCGGACCGCTTTTCGACGGCGGGTCAAGCAACCTCACTCCCCACCAAGTCGCCCAACTTCCGGACGCAGTCAAAGAAGCGGTGCTGACGAGCTACAACGATGGGCTCACCCCGGTCTTCCTTATGATCGTGCCGCTAGCGGTGCTCGCTTTCCTGCTGCTCGTCCCGATCGTGGAGGACCCTCTGAAGGAGACGGTGGATTAAGGCATGCCTGTAGGCGCGCCAGTGTTTGCTGGCGCGCGGGCTTTTTGCGTGGGGGTTTAGTCGGGTGGTTTGCGGTTGTCGGCGCGGGCTTTGTGGTCGGCGCCGGTGGCGGTGACATTCCCATAGGGTGAGACGTAGGTGATCTGCCCGTCGCGCCGTTCGGTATGTCCCCGGGTACCGCGGGCGGCTTGGGAGTTGTGGTACTTGCATAACCACCCGAGGTTTGCCGGTGTGGTTTCGCCTCCGTGTTGGTGTTCGACCATGTGGTGGGCGTCGCACTCCGAGGCTGGTGCCTTGCAGCCTTTCCAGGTGCAGGTGGTGGAATCCGCCAGCATGACTTCTCGGTGTTTCGGGGTGGCG
>NZ_KV817980.1:0-873 GCF_001814825.1 Corynebacterium sp. HMSC071B10
GGACCTGACCCCCGTTAGGTAGACACCTGATATCCAGCCCAGTTGGGTTGGGAAGAAAGGTAATCTACCACCATGCCTAGGTACTCCGAACAGTTCAAACGTGATGCTGTGGCCCTCTACGAAAACAACGAGGATCTCACACTTCACGCGGCTTCAGCAGAGCTTGGAGTCAATCGTTCCTCACTTTTCACTTGGCTTAAGCAGTACGGCACCGGCAAACGTGCCCGCACCAAAACCTTGCGCGACCAGGCCCAGGCGACGACTGACTCCGAGCGAATCCGCCAGCTAGAAAAAGAAGTCTCTAAGCTGCGCGAAGAACGCGACATCCTGCGCAAGGCCGCGAAATATTTTGCCGAAGAGACACGCTGGTAATCCGCTTCCAGTTTGTCGATGACCACCGAACCGAGTACTCGGTCAAGCGGATGTGCCACGTGTTAAAGCTCAATCGCTCCTCGTTCTACAAATGGGTCAACACCCGCGATAAACGAAGGTCAAAGATATGTTCTGACGCCCTTATTGGTGCAAGAATCAAGACCATCTTCGATGACGAGCACGGGCTCTATGGTGCTAAACGCATCGCTGCAAGCCTCAACGACGATACGGGCTTTCCCCCGATCAATCACAAGAAGGTCGCACGCATCATGCAATCCATGGGGCTTAAAGGCTTTACTAAGCGGCGTCGATGCATCACCACCAGGCGTAAGCCTGGCCACCGCGTCATGCCAGATCTAGTAAGCCGTAAATTCACAGCTGATAAGCCAAACGAGCTCTATGTAGGCGATATTACGTACCTGCCGTGTAAGGGCGGCAAGAACATGTACCTAGCCACGGTCATCGACGCCTACTCACGCAAGCTCGTCGGTCATGCGCTCG
>NZ_KV817981.1:0-837 GCF_001814825.1 Corynebacterium sp. HMSC071B10
GTGTTCAGGGTGGTTAGTCTCACCGCTTCATCACTTGGCGCGCATACACGGGTACGGGAATATCAACCCGTTGACCATCGACTACGCCTGTCGGCCTCGCCTTAGGACCCGACTCACCCTGGGAAGACGAACTTGACCCAGGAACCCTTAGTCATCCAGCGGTAAGGATTCTCACCTTACACTCGTTACTCATGCCTGCATTCTCACTCGCACACAGTCCACAACTCCTCACGGTACTGCTTCACACCATGCACGACGCTCCCCTACCCAACACAACAGTGTTGCCGCGGCTTCGGCGGTGTACTTGAGCCCCACTACATTGTCGGCGCAGAACCACTCGACCAGTGAGCTATTACGCACTCTTTCAAGGATGGCTGCTTCTAAGCCAACCTCCTGGCTGTCTTCGCGATCCCACATCCTTTTCCACTTAGTACACCCTTAGGGGCCTTAACCGGCGATCTGGGCTGTTTCCCTCTCGACTATGAAGCTTATCCCCCACAGTCTCACTGCTATACACACTTACACCGGCATTCGGAGTTTGGCTGATGTTGCTAAGATGATAGTCCCGCTCAACCAACCAGTAGCTCTACCTCCGGCAAGCTAAACATATAACGCTGCACCTAAATGCATTTCGGGGAGAACCAGCTATCACGGAGTTTGATTGGCCTTTCACCCCTACCCACAACTCATCCCCGCAGTTTTCAACCTACGTGGGTTCGCGCCTCCACAACCTCTTACAGCTGCTTCACACTGGCCATGGGTAGATCACCCCGCTTCGGGTCCAGGACATGCCACTAAACACACCCAACTAGGATTCGCTTTCGCTACGACTACCCC
>NZ_KV817982.1:0-222 GCF_001814825.1 Corynebacterium sp. HMSC071B10
CGGTCGAACGCTGATGACTGTTTTTGATTTTTGGAGAAACAGTCATCAGCGAGCCGGGCGTGCTAAAACCGCAGGTCAGGTCTTCGGAATCCGGGTGAAAAAGCGTTGACGACTGTTTTGTGCTGTTGGCAAAACAGTCGTCAGCGTTTTTCGTGGATGGATCCCGCTAGCGCAGGCCCACCTGCTTCAGCAGTTCGTTGACCTGCTGCGGCATGAAGTGGT
>NZ_KV817983.1:0-23970 GCF_001814825.1 Corynebacterium sp. HMSC071B10
CGTGGCGCATCCACCGCATGATCGGGCCAAACCATCCTTCTCCAACGACTCGGATTCACCCGCGAAAGCGCCACTTACATTCGAATCAACGTCTCAAATGCAATCTTCCTTCACGAAGGAAAACCCCACCTGAACCCGATTCTCCTCGAAAGCTCGAACATCAACGTCCGCAAAGAAGCCAACGAAATCAGATACAACGTACCAGAAGCCTTCTCGATGCCTCTAACACCCTCGTCTGATACCCGCTAACGCAAGCACTCGCGCAGACCCCCTTAGGTCGAAACGCGCACCTGCCACGCGGACGTCATGGCGACGAGCGTCGGATCGCCGAACCTCCAGCGAAGTAGCGAGCAGCCCCAGAAACAACAAAACCCCTGCTCAACAGGGGTTCAAGGGGTCAAGCGGCTTTTATCATTTTCGACGTCTTAATATCCACTACTGCCAGGGGTTTTGTGGTTTCCCCTAGCTACAGGTCATGCAGCCTTTTGCGCTAAAAGTACTACCCCCGCACCGACTTTTTGTCCAACGCGGGGGTAATTTTTGTGGGTCAGCAGTTTTCGGAAAGATGCTTTCCTCTAGAAATAACCGGGCTAGATGGTGGCCTGGCTACATGACGAAACCTGCACGACGAAGATGTTGGAAAACCTCGGGGTTTTCGTCGTGCAGGGTTCGTCATCTAGCCCGGACGGAATGCTTTGTGCACCTGATGCGCTGCACGAGGTAGCGTTCGAGGGCTAAATGGAGCGGGCCCCGTTGAGGCACACCTCGCTACGCCCTGCACTGCCCGATCACCGTGTACGAGACCACGGCGGTGTCGCCGGATGCGAACTGGAGCACGTGCCATTTCGGGTGGAAGCGCGTCGCCGCTGCCAGCTGACGCGGGTTATGGAACCAGCCTTGGACCACGCCATCATCGTGTGCGAAGGTCACCTTCGTGCCTTCGACCTGCAGGACTTCGATGTCACGCCAGCTGCCCTCCTCGCGGTCGTTCAGCGCCCGCAGGATCGGGATCCAGTGAGGGCGGTGGCCGGAGGCGACGAGCTGGCAGTAAGTGTGGTCGGTAGGCACTCCACCTGCCGATTCTGCTGGGAGAGAAACGAGCTGGCCGTCGTCGTGCGAGCGCAGCTGGTTGCGTTCGGGCGAGAAGTCGAAGGCCGCACCGGCCCGACGGACGGCGTCGAGGGCGTCGAAGGGGGTGGCGAAGGCGCGGACGTGCAGCTCACCGTCCGCGTGGAACGTCAGGGTGGTGTGGTTGATGTTGTCAAGCTTGGCCGGAATCCAGGAAACGGATGCCATGATGGCTCTCCTTGTAAAAGTCGCACTTTCGGCGCGCGGGTGTGCAGACGCCGACAGATCTTCTCCCGGGGGCACCGTGCGCGAACAGCGCGGTTGCCAGCCGACGGGCCGGGAGGCCTTACCTTTAAGCGGGGCGCGTCGGACTTCGTGATCCGTGGCCAAGCATAGCAGCTCCCTTATGCTGGGGGTTATGAAGCTTGCGACCATGATGATTGCTGGTTCGGCCGCGATCGGTGCCGTGCAGGCTGCGCGCAACCGCCCGCCGCTGCCGTTTAATGACCCGGACTTTGCCCCCACCCACGAGTCCCCGGTGCTCTACATCCACGGGGTGACCAGCCGAAGCCGCGCCTTCCGACCGAACGCGGAGCGGCTTCGCGACGAGGGCTTCTGGGTTTGGGGCTACGACTACGGCGACATGTTCGCCCCCGGCTTCTACGGCATGGGCAACTTGGACAGCATTATCGAGGACGTACACGCCAACGTCGACCACGTATTGGAACAGACCGGGGCCAAGCAGTTGGACATTGTCGCCCACTCGCAGGGCGGGCTGATGACCAAGCTCTTCATCGCCAACGGGGGCGCGCCGAAGGTGCGGCGCGTGGTAGCGATGGGCGCGAACTTCCACGGCACAGACGTGCGCGGGCGGGCGACCCGGTTCGCACCGCTGATTTCCCGCTACCCGCGGGCGGCCTCCACGCTCGCCTCGCCGGGCGTGATCCAGCAGTTAGCCGATTCGCCGTGGGTTCGTACCCACCTCAACGTGCCGGATACGTACCCGGAGATCGTCTATACCTCCCTCTACTCGCCTGCGGACGTGCTGGTGACGCCGAACGAGACGTCGATGCTCGCGTCGGTAAGCGGGGCGGATGTGGTCAACATCAACGTCGCCGAGGCCTACGACGGTTACGCCCCGCGGCACGCGCTCATGGAGCGTGACCCACTGTTTATCGAGCTCACCCTGTGGGGACTCACCCGCGAGCGCGGCGAGCATACCCCGCCGCGCATCCCGTGGGCGGAGGAGGGCTAGCCGCACTTCACGATCGGCTCGGGGTCGTAGACCGTGGTTTGGGTTTCCTGGTCGATGAGGTTGCCCGAAAGATCGTAGATGCTGCGGGTATCCGAGGTGGTAAAGCCCGGCGCGCCACCCGACGGGATGCAACCCTCACCGGCCGCGTTGATGGTGTTGGGCTGGGTCTGCGCCCAGCGCCCGCCGTTGGAGGACTCCACGTTGACGTGTTTGACGCCCATGAGGCGCACGGTGATCTCGCCGCCGGAAACGCCCGTTTGGATGCGTACCGGGGTGGGCGAGTCATTGCGGAACTGCAGGTCGATTGCGCCCTCGTAGACGGTGGCTTCGCGCCCGGCCGGGTAGCGGGAGATGTAGTAGGAGTGCGGCGTGTGCGCGATGTCGGTCATGCCGCCGAAGTAGGCGGCGTTGTACAAGGTGGTGGCGAACTGGGAGATGCCGCCGCCGACGGCCATGCCGGAGCGACCGTTGATGATGATGCCGGATTCCACGTACCCCTGTGCTGTGCCGCGTGGGCCGGTGTAGCCGTTGAGGGAGAAGGTCTCGCCGGGGTTCACAATCGCGCCGTTGACGGTCTGGGCCACGAGCGCGATGTTGGTGCCTGAAGCTCCGGAGAAGCCGCCGGTGGAAAAGGAGCTGACCTCCTGGTCAAACGTGGCGTTCTCGGCTTCCTCAGTGGTGAAGTCCGCTGGGACCGGTTTGTAGTCTGCGTCCCAGGTGCGCTCGCCGTCTCGCAGGAGGCGATCCTCGAATCCTGCGAAGGTGGCGTCCCAGTCCACGGCGATGCCGTCGGTAGACGGCTCAACGCCGCCGCCTTCGAGTACGCGGGCGTTGTGCATCTCGACCTGGGTGGCGTCGAGTGTTTCGCCCAGGATGGCGCCCGCGACGTCGCGGTGCACCTTGGGCACGATCGCGCCTTCCACGTTGGGGAACTCTACGACCTCGCCCATACGCTCGGCTGGGATCTCGACGGTTGCGTCCTCGCGGCCGTTGACGGTCAGCGGTCCGGACAGCGCTGTTTTCACGGGCCCATCCATTGCTTCCTTGATCACGTCGTCGTTGATCGCGGGCTGCACGGGCTCCGGTTCGACCTCAACGCCCTCAGGGTCGAGCCAGTTGCTGGTCACGGCCTCGCGCAGCGTGCCCGGGTTGACCTCTTGGCCCAGCTCCGGGTCTTTCACCTCGGCCTTGCCGCCTTCGATGTGGATGGCGCCGTCTTTCGGCGCGAGGTAGAGCTCGTCCTGCACGCGGGCAAGTTCCGGGCGCAGCTTGGCCTCGTCGACGCTGCTTCGGGCCTCTACTTCGTGCGTCCGGAACAGTCCTACCAGTCGCGGGATGGGGTTGGCGGACTGGATACCGGCAGCATCCACCGTGCCTTGCCAGTCAATGTCTAACCCCGCGTTGGCGGGCACGAGCTGCGCGCGCTTGCCTGCGGCGCTGATCTCCACCGGCGTGCCCGCTACCCCGCCGAGCTCATCTTTAAGGTGCTCGCGGGCCTCGTCGGGGGACATCCCGCCGATGGCGACGCCGCCCACGGTGGTCCCGCGTGGGACGTTGCCGCGGTTGAGTGCCAAGTCCGCCATGTAGATGGCCAGGACCACTGCGAGCAGGCCGAGGACGGTGCCGAGCGCGATCGTGCCCGCGCGGCTCCGAGACTTTTGCCGATGGGAAGTACTCACCTCACAAAGGGTACACAGGCCGCTATAATCCGACGTCGAGTAACTGCTGCTGGGTGCGCACCGCAGCCTCGTCGACGCGCGCCTCGGGCAGCTCCCCGGACTCCACAGCGGCGACCACCACATCAATCACGTGCGGGATATCCGCACCGGAGGACCACAGCGCCTGGTCAGCACCAGCAGCGATGGCGAGCTTGACCGCTTCCGGGGTCGGCGCGTAGTCCAGGATTCCGCGCATGCCGGACAAATCGTCGGTGACCACCACGCCGCCGAACGGCTCCCCGCCTGGGTAGTCACCCTCGCGCAGGATGCGGTAAGCCTCAGGATTCAGCGAGCTGGGCACGCCCTCAGGCCCCATCCCGGGCACGATCATGTGCCCCATCATCACGCTGGCGCGCGGAAAGCGGGCAAGCAGCGGGCCGAAGGGACGCATGTCTAGCTCGCGTACTTGGTCCAGCGGCGGGGTGACGGCAAGTTCGTGGTGCGTGTCGCCCGAGGCGCGGCCATGGCCGGGGAAGTGTTTGAAGGTGGGGGTGACGTGGGCGTCGATAAGCCCTTGCGCGAAGAGGGTGCCGACCCGCACGACTTCCTCGGGGTGGCCGCTGAAGGCGCGGTCGCCGACGATGGCGAGCCCGGTGACGTCGAGATCCAAAAGCGGGGCGTAATCCACGTTCACGCCGCGAGCGCGCAGGGCCCGTCCGATGTCGTAGCCGGTGCCTTGGATCACCTCGGGCGGGCGGGTGGCCAGCTCGCGCGGGGCCATGAACTGGCCGAGCACGTCGGTATGGCGCTGCACGCGCCCGCCCTCAAAGTCGATGGCGACGGAAAACGGGTAGCGGTACTCGGCGCGCAGCGCGTCGATGTTGTGGCCCTCGGCGGTCAGCAGCGCCGGGTCCGCCCAGCTGGGGATGATCAGCCCGCCGACGCCCTGATCCAAAGCTGCTCGCGCCTGCCGCTCGTTGCTCACGCCCACCACCATCAGCGAGGCCACCTTGGCGCGCAGGTCTTGCGGCACCCGCTGCTGGGCGGGGCTCGGCGCTGGCGGTGCTGGGGGCGCGGGCGGTTCAGCCGGTGGCGGCGGGGCGGGCGCTGCGACCTGGGGTGACTCCGGCTCGCTGGGCACGCGCGAGCTTAAAGAGAAGGCAAGGACCGCCGCGACGACAAGGCCGCCGACGGTGAGCGCCACCGCCCGCCATTGGGCCGGTTTAAGCGCTGGTTGTAGTTCCCGTGCCACGGACACACCCCCTCTATTTGTTCTGCGAAAACGCTACTAGTGTAGTCCTGCTGGTAGGCTTTCGCCCATGTCCCACCGAGTATTCAACCTGCCAGCGTCGTTGCCGCGCCGTGCGGCGAACCCGGTGCTCGCCTCCGCCGTCGTCGGGGTGGTCCTGGGTGTGGCCGGGGTGCTCGGCGTGGCGGCGGTCTCCGGGCAGAGCACCGTACCGCAGGGCGGTGCCGTCACGGCAGATGAGGCTGTGCTCGGCGGGCCGGAGTACGGCTCCCGGGAGTAGCCCTTGCGCGCGCACGTCGTCGGCTGGCTGCTGCTGGCCTGCACCGCGTTGTTCCAACCGCCAGGCGAGGTCGCCGCGGACACCAAGCTCAACCTGTTCGTCGACCCGGCGCGCTTTCTTTCCCGCGCCACCCACGCGTTTACGGACGAGTTCCCCTTGGGCCAGGTGCAGAACCAGGCCTACGGTTACCTCTTCCCGCAGGGGCCGTTCTTCTTGCTTGCCGACGCCATCGGCGCCCCCGAGTGGCTCGCGCAGCGCGCGTGGTGGACGCTGCTTGTATGCCTGGCGTACTCGGGTGCGCTCATCCTCGCGCGCCGTACCGGCGTGCGCGGGACGCTGCCGCAGGCCAGCGCCGCCATGCTGTACGCGCTCTCACCGCGCATCCTCACCACACTCACCGCGATCTCCTCAGAAGCCTGGCCGGTCGCGCTCGTGCCGTGGACGCTCATCCCGCTGACCCGCGCCCGCCCGCGCATCAGCGGTGCCGTGCTGGCGGTTGCCGCGATGGGCGCGGTCAATGCCACCGCTACCATCGCCGCCTGCCTGCCCGCGCTCATCTTTCTGCTCTACCGCCGCGCCTTTACCCAGGCCGCCCAGTTCGCCCTCGGCGCGGCGGCAGTCTCGGCGTGGTGGATCGGCCCACTGCTCGTCCTCGGCCGCTACTCGCCACCATTTACCGAGTTCATCGAATCCGCCGCCGTCACCACCGCCTGGCTCAACCCGATCGAAGTCCTGCGCGGCACCACCAGCTGGGCCCCCTTCGTCGATACGGAGCGCACCGCCGGCGCCTTACTCGTCGGCGAACCGGTCTTCGTGCTGGCCACCGCGCTCATCGCCGCTTTCGGCCTGGCCGGCCTTGGCCGCCGCCCCCCGTGGCGCGGTGTGTGGGTGGTCATGCTCGCCTGCGGCTTCGCGCTGTTGTGCTCAGCGCACTTTTTCGCCCCGCTTTTCGACGGCCCACTCGCCCCCTTTCGCAACCTCCACAAATTCGACCCACTCGTCCGCCTGCCCCTGGTCATGGGCGTGGGCCATCTGCTCGCGCGCGTCGACCGTCCCCGCGCCGCGGGCATAGTGCTCGCAGGCGCGGTCGCCGTGGCCCCGGCCTGGTCGCTGCGCCTGCTACCGGAGGGCACGTGGACGGAAATCTCCCCGCAGTGGGTCGCCGCGGGCGAGTGGCTCGACGAGCACGCCGCGGGCACCCGCACCCTCGTCGTACCGGCGTCTTCCTTTGCCCGCCAAGACTGGGGCTGGACCCGCGACGAACCGATCCAGGCGCTGACGAATACCCGCTTCGCCTTCCGCGACGCCGTCCCTCTCGTCGCCCCGGAAGCCATCCGCGGCCTCAACGGGCAGGTCCACGCGGTCGATCCGGAGGCGCTACGCGCCATCGGCGTCGGCGCGGTGGTCGTCCGCCACGACCTCGAGGGCGCCGACGCCCACGCCGCAGACTATGCCGCGCGCAACCTGGGCGAGCCCGCCGCCAGCTTCCGCGGGGACTCCGGCTCTGGCGTCGATATCTACCTGCTCGAGCCGAACCGCGACGCGATGCTCACGGACGCAGCACCAGTGACCGTTGACGGCGGCGGCGAAGTGCTCCCGCTGCTGTGGGCTGAGTACGGGTATTTTCCGGCACGGCTCGTCGATAAGCAGGCCCAACCGGACATCATCACCGACACGCCCGCACTTGCCGAGCGCAACTACGGCACACTCCACGGCGCGCAATCCGCGCACCTTGCCGAAGGCGAGGGCGGCAACGTGGGCAACCGACTGCCCGACTACCCGTCGGCGGGCACGCGCGTGGCCGTGGCTGAAGACGGCGGGCGGGCGCGCGCCTCCTCCTCGGCGGCAGACGCGGGCGCGTTCGGGGGTGCTGTGCCCAGCGCGTCGCTGACCAGCGCCTTCGACGGGCTTGCCGAGACCGCGTGGTGGCCCGCGCCGGGCGATCGCGACCCTTGGATCGAGGTTCCGCCCGTGGCTGAGCGGCTGACGATTACGGCGACGCGGGATACCGTCGTCACACTGTCCGGCGGGCCAGAGCGCCGCGTCACCCTCGTCGCGGGCGAGCCGCGCACCATTCGCGCCCCGGGCACCACGCGGATCGAGTTGACCGAGCGGGTCGGTATCGCTGAGCTGGACGCGGGCCCATCCCGCATCGTGGAGGTCGAGGGCACCGCCGATACGTATTTCTTCCAGCGCCACTTCCCAGACACGCAAGTCATCCAGCGCCGCTTCACCACTGCCGCCGACGCCACCTGGCGCATTAGCGCGCCCGCCACCATCGACGGCACCCGCCACGCCGCAGGCGAAGTCGAGCTGCCCGCAGGCACCCACGAGCTGTTCACCCGCCGCGAGACCATCACGCTTTCCCGCGACCGCGTGCCCACCGCTGCGTGGGAGGCGCTTCCCGCCACGATCGCACCTGCCGACCACCCGCGCACCATCATCACCACCCGCGCCTTCAACGCCGGGCTGCGCGCCACCGTCGGTGAAACGGCGCTCGAGCCCACGCTTATCGACGCCGCAACCCAGGCCTTCACCCTCCCCGCCGGAGCATCCGGCGAGTTCCGCATGCACTTTGCCGGCGAGGCAGCGTACCGGAACTCGCTGCTTATCGGCGGCGCGTTTTCCGCGCTGGTCGCTCTAGCTTGCCTGGGTGTTGTGGTGCGCAGGCGTAGTGCCGAGCCGTTTGAGCCGCGGGAGCTGCCCCGTATTGACCGCGCCGCGCCGCTGCTCGCCGCCGTCGCCGCAGGCCCCGTCACCGGCCTGGTCGCTGGGGTATCCGCGTGGGCGATCCGGCGCTACACGCTCCTGCCAGCCAGCTGGTTGTCCTCGGGTGCGCTGGTGGTTGGCGGGCTGGTGCTGGCGCGGGCCCCGTGGCCGTCGGCAAGCTATGCGGGCTCGACGCTGCTGCCGGTTGTCGGCTGCTTCGCGGTGGCGTGCCTGGCGTGGCCGGACCGGGAGGAGTCGCGCCGCGCCAGCACCGCGCGCACCAGCCGCGCGCCGGGCACCTCCACCAACTCGTAGGAGATATAGCCGACGGCCAGGCTCGCGGCCGCCGTCACCACTAAGACGAGCGCGAAGTTGCCGCCGAAGACGGGCACCCCGAGCACGGGGAAGACCAGGTCAAGCACCGCCATGTGCCACAGGAACACGGAGTAGGACCAGCGTCCGCTAAGAAGCGCCGGCCGCGAGGACAGCAGCGTGCCGTGATCGCGGGGGCCGAGCGCGTAGGGCACGACGAACAGGGCGGCGAAGCACGCGCCGAGCAGGACGCGCACGTTGAACTCAGCCGGGGTGGGGTGGATCAGCCCCTCCGGGCCGACGACGCCTGCGACCCACGCCACCGGCATTGCCAGCAACGGGAACGGCCAGCGCGGTCCCCGGTAGCGCACGCCGGCGCGCTCGAGCTCCGCGCACACGAGCCCGACGGCAAACCAGGGGGTGTATGACGGCGGCCAGATCTGCAGGTTGACTACCTCGGGGTCGGAAAACGGCTCGATCACCCACGGCCACACCAGACCGATGACCACGCTGACAGCCAGCACCACCCAGCGTACCCGCCCACGGAACGCCAGGTAGAGCGGTAGCACCAGGTAAAAGGCCACCTCCACGCACAGCGACCACAGCTGGGTCAGACCGGCGATGAGCCCATCGGGCACATAGATCTGCACCATGAACAGGTTCGCCACCGCCTGGCCCGCGCTCACCTCACTCAGGGCGGGAAGCGCCAGCAGCACGACTGCCACGCACACCACGTACGCGGGCACGATGCGGGCAACGCGGCGCGCGAAGTACCCGGGGCGCGGCCCGCGCCGGGCGAGCACGAACGCTGAGAGCGCGTAGAAGACGGCGACGAAGTAGTCGAAGCGCGCGAGCAGTGGCGAATCGTTCGCGGTCTGGAACGCGACGTGCGTGATGAGGATCCCGAGGGCGGCCACGCCGCGCAGGCCCTCGAGTTCTGGCAGTAGGTTAGAGTTTCTGGTGTGGGTTTCGGTGAGCTGTTCGATGTGGACATTGTAAAGAAGCGCAAGCTGGCGTGGGCCGCCGGCATCGTGGTCGTCGCGCTGGCGTGCAACCTCGCTTCCCCCATCGTCATCGCTTACCAGCGCCCGCTTGCAACGGGCACGCAGTCCATGCGCTTCGACGGCCCCGACGGCCAGCAGTTCACACGCACGACCACGCTGGAGAAATCCACCGAGCCGGACCCCGAGACGGGCAAGGAGAAGGACGTCTACACGCTGACCACCGAGCAGGACGGCCCCGAAGCGTACACCGACGCCTTCCAGATCAACCCGACCACGGCGTTCCCGGAGAAGGATCGCCACGGCGTCGGCGTCTACCTGCCGTATCGCCCGGAGCGCCGCTCGTACCCGTACTTCGATCCGCGCTCGCAGACCACGGTGCCGCTCGACTATCTCGGCCCGGGCTCGGTCGGCGGGCTGGAAACCTACCAGTACCGCGCCACGCTTCCCGACGACGCCCAGCGCACCGTCGATGTCGAGCGCCGCACCGGCATGCTTCTCGACGAATCGTGGTCCCTCCCCTCCGGCGTCTGGATACTCAGCGAGGACTCCAAGGTCGACTCGGTCGACACCGCCCGTGGGAAGGTCGCCTGGCTGCGGGCCTTGCAGATCATGGCGTTGGTGACCCGGCTGATCGCTGTGGTTGCCCTTATTTGGGCGTTGGTGCTCCTTGCGCAGCGCAGCTAAATACCTTCTGCCCGCCTACGGTGCCCTGCTGGTCCTTGGCCTGAGCTGGCCGTTTTTCCTGCCCGGCGAGGCCTTCGCGCTACGCGACATGATGGTGCTGCCCGACATGGCGCTCACCCGCGCCTCCCTCGGCTTCGGCGACCTACCCGCGCGCAACGTCCCGCAGGACGCGCTGCTGGGGATGGTCCCGTTTCCCGTTTTCTTCGTCCGCGCGCTCATCATCGGCGCAGCCGCAACCGCAGCGTTTGCCGGCCACCGGCTCGGCACCCACCCGCTGGGCAAAGCGGCGGCGATGACGGTCGCGGTGTGGAACCCCTTCGTCATCGAACGCCTCCTGCAGGGCCAGTGGTCACTCGCCGTAGCCGCGTGGCTTCTACCTCTGGTCGCCCTCGGCGGGCGGGCGGGACCGCTGGCGCAGTGGACGGCCTCGCTGACCCCGACGGGCGCGCTCGCCGCAGCGTGCTTCGTCCGCAACCGGGCAGGCGTGGTCATCGCGGTACTGGCCTGCGCCGCCTGGGTGGTCGCGGGCGCGCTCGCTACCGGGGGCGGAACCGCCACCGCGGCAAGCGCCGCCGCCTTCGCGCCGCGCGCGGAGCAGTACGTGGGCACACTCGGCGCGCTGATGGGCCTGGGTGGTATCTGGAACTCCGCGGCGGTCCCGGCCTCGCGCGCGGCGGGCTTCGCTCTCTTCGGCATCCCACTGTTTGTCCTGCTCGCGCTGGGCTGGCGCGCGGTCCCGCGCCGCTGGCTGGTCCTTGCCGGGGCAGGTTTTGCGGTCGCGCTCGCGTCCTGGGCGGGCCTGACCGAGCCGATCGTCACGCACATCCCCGGCGGTGGCCTTATCCGCGACGCGCAGAAGTGGCTCGTCCTGGCCATCCCGGCCTTCGTTACTGCGGCGGGGGCGCTCACACCGCGTCGCGCCGCGGCCGCGCTGGCGTGTGCGCTGTTGCAGGTGCCGGACGGCGCGGTGAGCGTCGAGAAGCTGCGGCCGGTCGCGGTGGACTCGCCGACCGTGGCGCATGCGGGCCGCGACGTCTTCTTCACCGACCGCGCCCCGCTTACACTCGTGCGCGGCGAGCCGACCGTCGATCCGGCGCCGAAGCAGATGAATGCGGTGGAGTCCGGGGCCCTGCTTGTCGACGGCACACTTGTCGACCCGCCCTCACCCCGGTGGCTCGCAGCGCACGAGGCCGTTTCGCAGGAGCCGGTGGATACGGCGCGGCTGCGCGAGCTCGAGATCGGACTCGTGGTGTACCCGGACGGGCACGTCCTGGAGACGGGTGCACCTGCGCGCGGGCTGCCGCCGGTGGGCCTGGCGCTTTTCGCAGGTTACTTGGCGGCGCTTGGCTACGCGCTCGTTGCGTTCAAACGTTCGCGCAGTGCAGCAGCGAAAGTCGTGGGGTCCGCCACGGACACGGCGTAGTCGCCGTCTAGGGTGTTGATCCGTACTGTCGGGCCGCCAACGGAGTAACACTCAGCGCCGTCGACCTTCCGTGGTCCGCTTACGTGCGGTGGGAAGAACATCCACGACCACACGCTCGGTTGCGGACCTGCCGCTTCAACGTCGGTGACGCGCGCAAGCGGGATTGCGGTTTCGCGCCCTGCGAGGCGTAGGTGCAGCGCAGCGTCGTCCACACGCACGTGCAGGGTGATGCGCGCGTAGAAGAAGGCGTACGCAGCGAAGAGCGCTAAAAGGAGCCAGTCGAAAGGATCAGGGCGGAATCCTCCGACGAGAGGCACCACCAGCACCGTAGCCACAATCAGGACGACTAAGGGGACACCGTTTACCCTGCGGTTACCTTCGAGCTTGGCCATATCACAAGAGTAACAACACTCACGCCTATTTTTATTCACAAAATCGTCCTCCCGCGAAAAACGCCGCTACCTGCACATATTTACACTTTAGTTGGCCGCTACCAATTAATGACAAAGTCCAATCATTGAAACCCTTGCACTAACCGCCCACCCCGGCTAAAGTTAACCGCAGATGAACAAAAGGTTACATACCCGGTAGTCCGGGGGAACTACCACGAATAAAGGAGCACATCATGCAGGACATCAACAACATCGACTTTTCCATCATCCGCGAGCGCGCACTGCGCAACATCCGCGAGGATCTGATCGCCGAGTGGTCGGGCGAGTTCCCCGCCGATGAGATCGGCGACGCCTTTGACGCAGTACTCAGGGCTCACCGCCGTGACGCCACCCTGGACCACTTCATCCCGGTCCTGGTCGAGGCAGAGATGAGCGCGCGTCTGCGCTCCGGCAACCTGTGGCCGGCCACCGCAGCCTAAATTTTTCAGCAACCGCGGCCCCTTCTCCCAGCGAGAAGGGGCCGCGGTTTTGTTATGCTTGTGTGCATCATGCTGTCGGTAGCGGGAACACCCGGGATCTGCGGCGTGCGTCTTAGCGAACACTCACCCGTGTCAGCCCGGGCAATGGCTGGCGACTCTGATCAGGCCCTTCGCCGATGGGCTACCCCTCATAGAGCACCGGCCTGCATCGAGTACACGCGCACTCCCAATCAAGGGAACGCACACATAATTGAGTACCACCGAAGTGTTGGAAGGCGCGCCCGCCCCTGGGCCCCGTGAGGGTTGGGATACGGGGACGCATACTTTGAAAGGGGCCACCATGTTGCTTGCAGAAGCACTCGCACAACGCGCCGAGGCGCAGCACCGCTTGGACGAGCTGCGCTCCCGCCTGATTGACCAGGCGCGCGTGCAGGAGGGCGACGAGCCCGCCGAGGACCCGGCCGAGCTGCTTAAAGAGGCGGCACACGTGCTGGAGCAAATTGAGGTTCTGGTGCGCCGCATCAACCACACCAACTCGGTCACACCGTTTGAGGGCGACGCGTCGCTGACCGACGCCATCGCACGCCGCGACGCACTCGTGCGCGCGGGCCGCTTCTACTCCGCGGTCGCGGACTCGGCCACGGAGCGCATGGACCGCTACTCGCGTTCCGAGGTGCGCTACGTCGCCACCGTGGATGCAGCCGCGCTGCGCAAGATGGCGGACGCCGCCTCCAAGGAGTACCGCCAGCTGGACACGAAGATCCAGCAGCTGAACTGGTCCACCGAGCTGCGTTAACTCCCCACCACGTCATCGAGCACCGCGGCGAACTTCGCCCCGGTGGCCTCCCACGAGTACTCGCCGGCACGCGCTTGAGCTGCGGTGCCGAGCCGGTGGCGTAGGTTGGCGTCGGCAAGCAAGCGCTCCACGGCCTGGCTGAACTGCGCCTTGGTGTCGACGAGCACGCCGGTCTCCCCGTCGATGATGGAGTCGTTGACCCCGCCGGCGCTGCGGTAGCCGATGGTCGGCACGCCGTGCGCCGCGGCCTCCACGACCGCGATGCCCCAGCCTTCTTTCGCGCTCGGCATGAGGTGCAGCGCCGCGCGAGAGAGCAGGGCGTGCTTGTAGGCGTCGTTGACGTGCCCGTGGAAGCGGATCTCGGGCCGGTCCGCCGCGTATTCGCGCAAGCGGTCCTCCCACCAGCCGGAGCCGATGATGTCGAGCACGACGTCCTTTTGCCCGGCGATCGCATCAATCGCGTGCTCAATGCGCTTGTGCGGCACCAGCCGCGACAGTGTCACCACGTGCACCTTCCCGTCGTCTGGCACAACGGGCAGCGCGTCCGGGATCGGGTCCACGCCGTTTTCCACGATCGCGATATCGCCCGCGTCCACGCCGAGCGCAACCAGATCACTTCTCGACGCCTCCCCCACCGTCACGTACCGCGCACCCCGATACACCCGCGGCGCCACCTTGGACTCTAAGAACCAGCCCAGCCGCCCAATGATCGGGCCCGCCACCGGCCACTGATCCTTGTGGCAGTGGTGCGTAAGCAGCACGACCGGCTGGCGCGTACACAGGCGCGCGAAAAACGGAATCCCGTTCTGCGTATCCACGATCACGTCCGGCCGATTGCGCCAGATGGACAGCGGCGCAAGCACGTACACGCCGTATTTGCCGCCGGCGCGCTCGAAACGGATGCCGCCGCGCGTGCTGCGCCGTGGCGCATCCGTGTGGCTGGAGGTGCGGAAAATGACCTCGTGGCCCTGCGCAGCCAGGTACTCGCCGACGCGCTCCAGGTAGCGTTCGCTGCCGCCGCCCTGCGGGTGGGTGGAGTCGCGCCAGCACATCAGCAGTATCTTCATTGCTATGTACCGTACCCGCCGGCTTGCCACGTTGACACGTTCGCTGCGCCTTCTGCGCTCGTTCACCTACGAGCAGTTCCGCCCCGCCGTGTTCTACTCCGGCTTGGCGCGCGATACCCGCTCGCTTCTCGACGCCCTGTGGCAGGACACCACCAACCCCAGCCCTTCCGGCCTCACCGGCCGGGCTGTGTTGGACGTCGGCGGCGGGCCCGGCTACTTCGCTGACGCCTTCGCGGACACCTTCTACGTCGGCATGGAACCCGACGTCTCCGAACTTTCCGCCGCAGGCCTTAGCGGCTTCGGCGCGGTGCGCGGCGACGGGGCACACTTACCTTTTGCCGATGGCTCCTTCGACCTCGTCTACTCCTCCAACGTGGCCGAACACATCCCCAACTGGCGCGCCATGGGCGAGGAGATGCTGCGCGTGGTAAAACCCGGCGGGCTGGTCGTGCTGTCTTACACCGTGTGGCTGGGCCCCTTCGGCGGCCACGAGACCGGGCTGTGGGAACACTACGTCGGCGGCGAGTTCGCCCGGCGTCGGTACGAGCGGAAACACGGAACACCACCCAAGAACGTGTGGGGCACCTCCCTGTTCGCGGTCTCCGCCCGCGAGGGGCTGACGTGGGCGGAGTCGACCGGACGGTTGCTCACCGCCTTCCCGCGCTACCACCCGCACTGGGCGTGGTGGTTCACGCGCGTGCCGGTGCTACGCGAGTTCGCGGTATCGAACCTGGTGCTCGTGCTGCGGGGGTAGGTTCGCCAGACTCCATTGCTCTTACCGGGTACTTGGTGGATAATCACCTTGATACGGCCGACAGTGGCAGCCCGTATCGATGATCCCCCTAAAGAGAAGGACAGCAATGCAACTCCCATCCCAAGTTCAAGCCGCCATGAAGCAATTGCCTTTCACCCTGCAAACTGTAGGAGCGCTTCTGGCCAGCGTGATTGCGCTGGTTTACATTGTGACAGCTATCGAGGTTGGGGGATCTTCCTCGAAGGCACCGACCGTAGAGCCCCGCGGCGAGAAGTCTGTAATCCAGGTCGTCACGGTAGATGGAAAGTCAGCAGGTGTATGCCAACTTGGAGGCCTGCGCCAGGAAAAAGTGCACTACACCGACAAGAATTCCGTCTACTACTGGGAGCTCAAGCCAGGCGAAGAACGCATTGACGCGTCCTGTTCTAACGCCGTTGCCCTTTCCTCCGGTAAGAGGCAGTTGGAAGGCCACGCGATAGTAAAGAGCTTCGAAGCACCACAAGTTGTCACCATCACTGTGCAATAGCGTCGAGCAGTAACGACGTACAAGGAGCATCGTGACACGGCAGTCCGTCTTCACTTCCGAACTTGTGGGATCTGCCAGCACGACGCGGCGATACATCACGATCGCGTGGTTTCTTAGCAGTCGACTCTTTAGGCCGCACACACCGTCTACCAGAGCGATGTTTGATCCTTGGGTAACTTGCGTTGAACCTTTCCATGGGTAAAATGGCGGTAGAGAAAGTGAGGACAAGGTCCCTCGCTATGAGTGAGGAAAGGTCTACAGGACAATTTGCGCCGGTAGGCTTTTCCTTTTTCTCTACTGGGGGCGGGCCGAGTAAATTTTCTTGACGGTGCTCGTGCCCGTGAGCCACTGCTCGAGAACTGGGTCTATGCTCCCAACCAGCGAAAAAGCGTCACCAATCACATCGAGCACGTCAACATTGAGCAAACTATCCATGTGCGACACTCGATTACGCAGCAAATGAAGGTGGGCTACTCTCCAGTACGTCGTGTGCCCGTCAGGATCTAATTCATACGGAAACGCTGCTTCTAGCGCTTCTTCCCACATCCGAACACGATTCCTGTTCTCTCTCTTCTCCGGATCAGCATCAGGGTGATGGTTAGGGAGAATGTCTTTCCACATCCCAAACATGGTGTTCGCCAATGCATCATCATGCGTAATCTCAGCCCCATAGCGAGGATGATCCATCGAACGATTGCCCGCAGACTTCCTCGCTCGTCTCAACGCCTCTCGTCGCTTGCCTTGAGTAAGGCCTCTCAGCGGGGAAGCCGGAGCGTCGAGAAGCCAACTAGGATTACCGGTTTCCCGACGGTTCCACTCCTGCAACTTCTCATTCATCGCGTTGCGAACAAGTACCTCAGTAATGCCCAATGTTACTTGAACCGATGCCCCCAACTCGACACTCCACCGATACAGCGCAAGAGCCCTTTTCTTGTTGCCGTCTGCAGCAGAAAGATATGGGGCCATCCGAGCTGCCCCCAGGGCACCAACTACCGCATCCCTCGTGACTGATTTCATAACTTGAATACTGCCACAGTAATGATGTAGAACAGCCCAAGTGAAGTGCCCAGGGATGTGATCAAAAGTCAACGCCCCGCCGCGAAACTCGCACAACAAAAGGCCCGCCACCTGGCGGGCCTTTTTGTATCAGCAAGTTAGGAGCGTGCTGCCTTCACGCGCTCGGAGAGCTGGTCGAGCTGGTCGAAGAGCTCCTTCGGCACGCGGGAGCCGAGGCCCTCGAGGTACTCGCGGGCGTCTTCCACATCGTGTGCCCACAGCTCCGGATCCGGGTACAGGGCTTCCTTGACGTCCTCGACTGGGGTATCCAGGCCGGTCAGGTCCAGGTCCTCCACCTTGGCGGTGTTGCCCACCGGGGTCTGGTCCGCGTCGACCTTGCCCTCGATACGGTCGACGATCCACTTCAAAACGCGGGAGTTGTCGCCGAAGCCCGGCCACAGGAAGCGGCCGTCCTCACCGCGGCGGAACCAGTTGACCAGGAAGATGGACGGCAGACGGTCGCCGCCGCGCTCGCCCATGTCCAGCCAGTTCTGGAAGTAGTCGCCGACGTTGTAGCCGATGAACGGCAGCATCGCCATCGGGTCGTGACGCAGGGAGCCAACCTTGGCCTCAGCGGAGGCGGCGGTCTGGCCGGAGGCGAGCATCGCGCCGATCAGGGTGCCGTGCTCCCAGCTCAGGGCCTGGGTGACAAGCGGGACGGTGTCCGGGCGGCGACCGCCGAACAGGATCGCGTCGAGCTTGACGCCCTTCCAATCGTCGAACTCGGGGGCTGCAGTCGGGCACTGCTCGATGGCCACGCAGTAACGGGAGTTCGGGTGTGCAGCCTTCTCGCTGGACGCCGGGGTCCAGTCGTTGCCGCGCCAGTCGATGAGGTGCTCCGGCGCCTCGCCGTCCATGTCCTCCCACCACACGTCACCATCATCGGTCAGCGCGACGTTGGTGAACAGGGTGTTGCCCGGCTCCATGGTGCGCATGGCGATCGGGTTGGACTTGTAGTTCGTACCCGGGGCAACGCCGAAGAAGCCGTTCTCCGGGTTGACGGCGTACAGGCCGTCCTCCTTCAGGTGCAGCCACGCAATATCGTCGCCGACGACCTCCGCAGTCCAGCCCTCCAGCGACGGGGTGATCATGGCCAGGTTGGTCTTGCCACATGCAGACGGGAACGCACCCGCGATGTAGTAGTTCTTGCCCTCCGGGCTGGTCAGCTTGAGGATGAGCATGTGCTCAGCCATCCAGCCCTCTTCCTTCCCCATCACGGAAGCAATGCGCAGGGCGTAGCACTTCTTGGCCAGGATGGCATTGCCGCCGTAGCCGGAGCCGTAGGACCAGATCTCCTTGGTCTCGGGGAACTGGGAGATGTACTTCGTGTCATTGCACGGCCAGGCGACGTCCTCTTCGCCCTCAGCCAGCGGTGCACCGACGGAGTGCAGACAGTGGACGAACTTATCGCCCTGAATCTTGTCCAGAGCTTCCTGGCCCATACGGGTCATCACGCGCATGGACATGACCACGTAAGCGGAGTCTGTCAGCTGCACGCCCAGCTTCGGGTCCGGGTCGCTGATCGGGCCCATGCAGAAGGGCACGACGTACATGGTGCGGCCCTTCATGGAACCGGAGAAGTGCTCCGTCATCTCTTCCTTGAGCGCGGACGGCTTCATCCAGTTGTTGGTGGGGCCAGCGCCCTCTTCCTCCTCGGTGGCAATGAAGGTGCGGGACTCCACGCGGGCAACGTCAGACGGGTTAGAGCGGGCCAGGAAGGAGTTCGGGCGCTTCTCCTCGTTGAGCTTGATCAGGGTGCCCTTCTCCACCAGCTCTGCGGCGAGACGGTCCCATTCCTCCTGGGAACCATCGGCGAAAACCACCTTGTCGGGCTGGAAGAGTTCTACAGCCTCGTTTACCCAAGCAATAAGTTCTTCATTATCGGTCGGAGCCGGGCCTTCCAAGCGTTGTACGGCAGTGGTCATGTGCTCTCCTTCATAGTTTTCGTCCGCGTATGTTCCCGCACATATCCTCGGGATTTCCAGAGTATCTGAAATAGGCTCGCCTCGAGTCCCCTTAGCATTACCCCAGGTGGCAAGCGACGATCTTGCGTGATCCACACCATAAAAATGCGTGCGTTTTTACCCTCCAAACCGCCCCATTCAGGGGTAGATGGGGACACCAAATCGGCAAAAGAATGGCGCTTGGTACTGGGAAAATGGGGGTCAACCGTGGGGTCAAACGGAAATCCCTGCCCGACATGACCGCACGCTACCCCCAAAGGTGGGGGGCAAGGGGGCGTCGATAAGCACTGCCCAAACTTGCATCCGCGCACGTCATGTGGACAATAATGACAATGAATACTCCTGATTTTTCTCAAACTCCCCGCGAGGGGACTGGCGAGCTGCCCGCCGGGCGGCCGCTGCAAACCGATTTTGGCACCGGCCTTGACTACCCGCGCCTCGGCTCGGTGACCTTCCGCCGCGGCACGCTCACCGACAACCAAGAGGCCCTGTTCAACGAGCACTGGCCGCGCCTGGGCAAGGTGCTGACCAACGAGACTGACGAGCATATCGACGTCGACGCGTGGTTCGGCCGCAGCGGCCACCCCACAACCCTGGAGATCGGCTCGGGTACCGGCACCTCCACCGCAGCGATGGCGCCGCTGGAGGCAGACACCAACATCATCGCCGTGGAGCTGTACAAGCCGGGGCTGGCCAAGCTGCTCGGCGCAGTTGTGCGCGGCGGGATCGAGAACGTGCGCATGGTGCGCGGCGACGGCGTGGAGGTGCTGGCCCGCATGTTCGGCGAGGAATCGCTCGACGGCGTGCGCATCTTCTTCCCCGACCCCTGGCCCAAGGCTCGCCACCACAAGCGCCGCATCATCCAGTCCGGCACGCTTAACCTCATCGCTACCCGCCTCAAGCCGGGTGGGGTGCTGCACGTGGCTACCGACCACGCCGACTACGCCGAGTGGATCGACGAGCTGGTCGATGTCGAACCCATGCTGGAGTACAAGGGTTGGCCGTGGGTGGATGCCCCGCTCCTGACCGATCGCCAGGTCATCACTAAGTTTGAGGGCAAGGGCCTCAACAAGGATCACGTGATCCGTGAATACCTCTGGGAGAAGAAGTAAGGCATGGTTTTGCAGGACAAGTCGCACCCGTACACCCCCGGCGCTCCCGCCGGGCCCGAGTCTTACCTCCTCGTCTGGGACGCGCCCAACCTGGACATGGGCCTTGGTGCCATCCTGGGCAGCCGCCCCACCGCCGCTTACCGGCCGCGCTTCGACGCCATCGGCCGCTGGCTGATCGATCTGGCGCAGGAGCGCTCCGCCGCCGTCGGCTCCGAAGTCGAGCCGGAGGCCACCGTCTTCACTAACGTCTCCCCCGCCAGCGCGGACGCCGTGCGCCCCTGGGTTGAGGCGCTGCGCAACGTCGGTTTCGCAGTCTTTGCCAAGCCGAAGGTGGACGAGGACTCGGATGTGGACCAGGACATGCTCGATCACATCCAGCGCCGCCAGGAGGAAGGCGTGCTGCGCGGTGTGGTCGTTGCTTCTGCCGACGGGCAGAACTTCCAGGAGCCGATCGAGCAGCTTGCCGACGCCGGCATCCCGGTCACAGTCCTCGGCTTCCACGAACACGCGGCCTGGGCGGTGCAGTCCGAAACCATCGATTTTGTGGACCTCGAGGACATCCCGGGTGTGTTCCGCGAGCCGCTGCCGCGCATCAACCTGGACCAGCTGCCCGAGGGCGGTGCCTGGATGCAGCCCTTCCGTCCGCTGTCCGCGCTGCTGCACAACAAGGACTAGGGAGCCAACACAGTGTTTTACAAGTGGGGCCACGCCGCATACCGCTACCGCCGGATCATCCCGCTGGTGGTCATTGCGATCATCCTGGTCATGCAGGTGCTCTTCGGCTCGAAGCTGGGCGAGCGCCTCTCCCAGGAGGGCTGGGAGGACCCGGGCGCGGATTCCACTGCCGCAGCCACAATCGAGCAGGACACCTTCGGCCGCGACAATGCGGGTGATGTGATCGTGCTGGTCACTGCGCCGAACGGGGTGCAGGACGAGGAGGTGATGCGCGCCGCGAACTCGCAGATCGGCGCGCTGCAAGAGAAGTACCCTGCGCAGATCGACCACGTCACCAGCTACTTTGCCAAGCCGAATCAGCAGCAGATCAGTCCGGATGGCACCCAGGCCTTCGCCGCAATCGGGCTCAAAGGCGACGGCGAGCAGACGCTGAAGGATTTCCGCACGATCGAGCCGGACCTACGTGCGATGGAGCTGCCAGGCGACGCGAAGGTGCAGATCGCGGGCGCGACCGCCGTCGCCGATGCGCTTGACGACGGCATGGCCGACGACATCGCCCGCGCCGAAAAAGTCGGCCTCGTCTTCGTCGCCCTCATCCTGCTGTTCGTCTTCGGCGGCGTGATCGCCGCGGCGATGCCGCTGATCGTGGGCATCCTGTCCATCTTGGGCTCCCTGTCACTGCTGTCGATCCTGGCGCAGTTCCAGCAGGTCAACATCTTCTCCCAGTCCGTGATCACCCTTTTGGGCCTGGGACTGGCTATCGACTACGGCCTGTTCATGGTCTCGCGCTTCCGCGAGGAGCTCGACCGCGGCCTGGACACGCGCGAGGCCGTCGCCGTGACCACCACGACGGCGGGCAAGACCGTGTTCTTCTCCGCGCTCATGGTGGGCGTGGCCCTGTCCGGCCTGCTCATGTTCCCGCAGGCGTTCTTGAAGTCGGTGGCTTACGGCGCGATCAGCGCGGTCGTCCTCGCTGCGGTGATCTCGGTCGCGGTGCTGCCCGCCCTGTTTGGCATGCTTGGCCCCCGCATCGACATGTGGTCGGTACGCCGCACTAGCCGCAAGGCCCGCCGCCTCGAGGACACCTTGTGGTATCGCATCCCCGCCTGGGCGATGCGCAACGCGAAGAAGATGGTCGTGGGCGTGACCGCCCTGCTCATCCTGATCACCGTCCCCGCCACCGGCATCACCTTCGGCGGCATCAACGAGTCCTACCTGCCGCCGACGCAGGAGACCCGCCAGGCCCAAGACGAGTTCAACGAGGCCTTCCCCGCCTTCCGCACCGACCCCGTCAAGCTGGTGGTCACGGGGGCGTCGAATGAGCAGCTTGTCGACGTCGTCATGCAGGCCCGCAACGTCGAAGGGCTTGCCAGCCCGCTCAAGCCCTCGCACCCGACACAGGACGGGACGACGATCCTGTCCGCCCCACTCGCAGACCGCAACGGCGGCCAGGAAGTCGTCGACGCGCTGCGCGCCATCGAGGCCCCGGAAGGGGTGACCACTTACGTCGCTGGCACCCCGGCCATGGAGGTCGAGTCCATCGAGGCGCTGCTTGAGCGGCTGCCGTGGATGGCGCTGTACATGGTGCTCGCCACCTTCCTGCTCATGGCGCTGCTCTTCGGCTCGCTCATCCTGCCTGCGAAGGCCGTCATTATGAACGTGCTGGGTATCGGCGCGACGCTGGGCTTCCTCACTGCCGTCTTCGTGGACGGTGTTGGCTCCGGCCTGCTCAACTTCACCGCCGGCCCGCTGATGAGCCCGGTGCTCGTGCTTATCGTGGCGATCCTGTACGGCCTGTCCACGGACTACGAGGTCTTCCTGGTCTCGCGCATGGTGGAGGCGCGCCACAACGGGGCGTCGACAGACGAGGCGATCAAGGACGGCACCGCGCACACCGGCGGCATCATCACCGCCGCGGCCGCCATCATGATCGTCGTCGCGGCCGCGTTCGCGATGAGCGACATCGTGATGATGAAGTACATCGCCTTCGGCATGATCTTCTCGCTGGCTCTCGACGCCACGATCATCCGCCTCCTGCTCGTCCCCGCCGTGATGCACCTGCTGCGTGAGGACAACTGGTGGGCACCCCGCTGGGTCAGGCGCGCCTACGAGTCGCTTGGTGAGGGGCGCGGCACTCAGCCTGCGCCTGCGGCGGCTAGTGCTCACGCCGAAGCGCGCGGCGGCGAGATGGCGGTCGGGGACGCGGTCGTCGATACGCAGCCGGCCCGCTCCGGCGTCACCGTTGCCGAGAACCGCGACCTGGTCCCCTTCGACGAGCTCATGCGCCAGCTGGAGGAGCGGCGCGCACTCGAGTACATGAGGAAGCGCGAGCTTGAGCAGTAACCTCGCCCGGTGGCTGCGCTGGCTCGCACCCGTGGCGCTGCTCGCGGTGCTGGCGGTGGTGTTCCGCAGCGAGCTCGGCTTCCTCAGCGAGGCGTTCGTGGCCCTGCGCCGCGCCGTCGCCACCTCACCCGGCCCGCTTGTCGGCGCAGTTATCGGCGCCTTCGGCGCGATTTTCGCCATGGCAGCGGTGATGAAAATCCTGCTCAACGTGGACGCCCCGCGCACCGACTTCAAGCGCACCGTCGCACTCACGCTCGGTTCCAACGCATGGTCGACCTCCGTGCCCGGCGGGCCCGCGCTCTCGGCGTGGCTGACCTACCGAGTGCAGCGCAGCTGGGGCGCATCAACCGGCCTGTGCGGCTGGTTCTTCGTCATCTCCGGGGCTCTGTCCACGGTATGGATGGTGCTGATCGGCCTGGTCGCCGTTGTCTTCCTCGGCGCTTCACTCTCCGTGACGACGCTGGTAAGCACGCTTGCGCTCACCCTCGCGGTCGTCGCCGGAATGTTCTGGGCCACGCGCAACCCCGACATCCTCACACGCTGGGCCCGCTACCTGCCGACGAGTGTGCGCGACCGGGTCACGAACGTGATCCAGCAGGTCTCACAGATCCGCATGAGCACCGGCCAGTTCGCGGCCGCTGCATTCTTTTCCCTGTGCAACCGACTCCTCGACTTGGTCGTGCTCTTCTTCTGCGTGTGGGCAGTGGTCGGCACGCCACCAGGCATGCAGCCGGGGCTCAACGAGGCCTCGCTCATGGGGGTCACGCTCGCGTTCATCATGACCAAGCTCGCCGGCGCCGCCCAGGTCACCCCGGGAGGGGTCGGCACCGTCGAGGCCGCCGCTGCCGCCTCGCTCGTTGCTGCGGGCATGACGCTTATCGACGCCACCGCCGCCACCCTCATCTACCGCATCATCTCCTTCGCACTCATCACCGCAATCGGCTGGGTCGTCCACGTCGGCTGCTACGCCGGGCGAGGCTACATGCTGGGTGCGCCGTCGCGGTCGGGGTCTGACTCCGGCGGGCAGTGACAGTTTTCGCAGTCTTCGTTGTTGTCACATGGTTTGTCGGCGAAGTTGTCGCCGTAGTCTTCGAGTTCGCATTGGAGTCGGGCGTGGTCGTTGCGTGATGAAGCTGGGGTTGCCCGCAAATCGTGGACACGTAG